>SLCC01000010.1 GCA_007126035.1 Gemmatimonadota bacterium | reverse complement strand
GTGTATCGATCTGGGCCAGGGCTCCGTGAGCCTACCCGACGGAGGAGCCGAGTGGTGGAAATCTCCTTGCTCGGATCTGAGAGGGCCTGGGCGGGCAACCGCCCAGGCTACTCGACCCCCCGACCGGAGTAAATAGCGGCACTGGCACTCGAACCGATTCCGCTTGGCCGACGCACCCGCGAATGGCTGAACCGGGACTCGGTCTTGTTCGGGGTCGCCGGCAGCACTACGCTTTTCCAGAGTCTCGGCCCGACCAGGAGACGATATGAAAGCAGTGAGCAATAGGCGGGCGCGTGAGAAATTGGCGACTCTGTGGGATCGAGCCGAAGATTCGCGAAACGAGATAGGCCTCCTCCTGGCCGGGCTTCCCGTCGTGCTCCCCGCCTCCTTGCTCTTGGCGGCCCTGCTCACGATGGCGAGCCCCATATCCCTCGGCGCGTGCTCCAAGGGTACGTTCGTTCCGGCGCAACCGGAATTCTACTTCATCTTCACGGCGTTGCCCGACACCGTGGAAGCGGGATGGTCCGGCGCGGTGGGGTCTGGTGGCCAGCCGCTCAGCGGTATGGATCATCCGGCCACTGACGGCCCTCGCTGGGCTCAGATGGTCCGTCTCGAGCAGGTGGGCGGCGAGATGGCGAAGCGGCTGCCGGGGGAGGCGGAGCATCTCATCGTCGTGCCATGGGACTACGCCGGCGATTGCAGCACGCTACCGTGGCAGCGGAGCGCGCGGTTTCTCGAGCCGGGAGAGCGAGGCCTGATGTACGCCGCCCTGCGAAACCCCGAGCACTGGGTGGACGGCATGCCCACGGCGGATTTCCATCTGCCCTACAGCCAGCCATTTCCGCGCCACGCTCACGTCGTCGTGCGGCCTCTCATGAGCATCGAGGACGCCTTCCGGTTCCATCACGTCCTGCCCCGGCAGGATGACGTGCGGGACGACGCCGCCACGGCCCTCGCGCCGCTGCTGGAGTGGGCTCGCCAGAACCCCGAGTTGGCGAGCCAGGGGCCGGCCAGGGACATGATCCACCGCAATCTCGACCGCCTCACGTACGAAGAGGTGCGAGGGCTGGAGGTCCCGGTGGCCGGTACCTACCGGTTTGTCCTCGACCTCGGGGACGGCGCTCCCCGGACGTTCTATGCCCGGACGAGATCGGCTCCCACCGGCCCGGCCCGGGCCACCCTGGAGCAAGGCGACGATTACTTCCACGAGCTGCGTCCCCCGTCGTACGCCGGCTACACCCTGTGGGCCGAGAGCGCGTCTGGTCCGGAGCTGCTGGGACCGGCGAGGACAGGCCAGCCCGGCGGGTATCTGTACGTGTTCCTCGGCGGCGATCCCGGCGAAGGCCCCGCACGACGCATCCCCGGCGCCGCGGACCTGAGGGGCCTCGCCAGGGCGCTCCCTGACGATTCCGATGTCCAGGCGCTGCGCGACTTCATTTGGGAGCGGCCCGTGTTCCGCGAGTATCTCGAACGGAACCTCGAGCCCGGGGCCGATGCCTTCTTTTTGCTGCACCCGGACGGTACCGTCACCTTCGAGCAGACGTACCACCTCCCAGGCGGACGGGTGGTCACCCTCCAGGGGGTGAGGATCCAGGCGGACCATGGGTCTGCCGGATCAGGCGCTTGAACGGGTCCGCATCAACACGGTATCCGGTCAAGACGCACCGCGCTGCTCCATTTAGGTGGGCGGCGATCTCAACCATGCGCCGTGCATTGGTTGTACGATTCAAGGAGACCACAATGTATGCGTATTTATCTCACCTCAAGACCGCAGGATCTAACAGGGTGTCGCCGGGGACCAGGGCCATGGGAACCGCTCGACGCATGGACTACGGTCGTGTCGAGATCAGGATCGCTCCCCGGGGATGGCCCGTCCCGAACCGGGTGGTCGCCTCACGGGGCGAGAGACGGCGGACCTCCGTGATGCCGTGAGTCGGGATGGTGACCAGGTCCTGCAACGTGCCGTGACGGGTGTTGTCGATGTAGACGACCAGGGGGAAATCCTGGATCCCTTCGTCACTGGCCTGCGCCGTGATGGCGCCCCGGCTCCGTAGCCAGAAGGGACGTTCGCTCTGGATGAGCTGGTAGACATCGGAGGCGGGTGAGTTCTGGATCGTCTCCCGGTTGATCACGTCCCGGTCCCGGGTCGGGCGGGAGCCGGTACTGGCGCAACTCGCCGTCAGGGTCAACGCCATCAGGGCCGCCACGGGCACCGTCAACCTGCGAATACTATTCATGCTCAGATTCCTGTCCGATACTGCTCTATCGATCGCGCCGTGGCGCGGAAACGGCCGGGCCGCCGTCCAGGGGCGACCCGGCCGACGCTCATTCCGCCGCTACAAATTCGGGTTCAGCCGCCGCTCCGTAGCGCCGATGGGGATGCAGAAGTCGCCGTTGATGTCCAGCACGTCGCGGCGCAGGTCCTCGGAGGCTGGCTGACCTGACGCCGCCTCACGGACCACGGTGGTGTTCACGAAGCCGGGGTCCACGCTCCAGCGGCGGATGTCCGCCAGGCGACGACCCTCGAGCCACAGCTCGATACCCCGCTCCTTCATGAACACGTCCCACGCCTCCTGCACGGTGGCGGGGACATCCAGCATGGGCAGCGGATGGCCGTCCCGCTCGAAAGCACCGCCCGTGGGGGCGTTGTACCACTCCCGCAACTCGTTGATCTTGGTGGTCATACCTGCGATGTCGCCCTGGCGCAGCCGCGCCTCCGCCTCGATCAGCCGCATCTCTCTACCCTTGGCCAGGAGTTTTGAGCCGTATATGCTCAGTTCCTTGGTCTGCCGGAACCAGGTGCGCCGACCGTCCGTGCCGAACTCACGGTGCGGGTTCGCGCCTGTGCGGTGGTACGAGTACGTCACCCGGTAGTCGTTGCGGAAGCCGGCGGCCTGGGAGGTGTTCCAGCCCCACTCCAGGAAGGGCGTGCCCCACAACGTCATGTGCCGGTCCTCCAGGTAGTCGAGCCATCGGAGGTAGAGCCGCTGGCGGAAGCCGGGCTCCGTGTCCGTGTGCTCGGTCTGGAGCCCACGATAGCCGGTGACCACCTGGGCCGCGTCCGCCTCGGCGGCGTCCCAGTTCCCCAGCAGCATGTTGAGCTGGGCCCGGACCGCGTAGGCGGCGGTGGCGCCGAACTCGTCCACGTCCAGCACCTGATTCTCCTCGGCGAACTGGATCCCCTCCGTGACGTGGGCCAGGCCCCGCTCGTAGAAGACCTCCCTGGGTTCCGCCGGGCCGCCATCAATGACGGCGTGGCAGAGGTTGTCTCCCAGGACCCGATAGGCCACGCCGGACCAGGCGTACATCCGGATCAGGTCACGGGTGACCTTGTCGCGGACCGCGGCAACCGGGTCATCCTTGAACATCTCGTAGATCTCACGAGACCGCTGGACCCCGAAGTCGGCCACGTAGCGGGTCATCATGGACTGGTTCCACAGCTCATCCACCGGCTCCCAGCTGGGTTCGATGGGTGCGCCGTCGCTGTATGCCCGCAGGTGGGGCAGTGGCTCGAAGGTGGCCGTGCTCCCGTGGGGGTGCCCGGAGTGGACCAACTCATCGGTGCGCAGGGCGCCGAAGGTGAAGAAGCCGCCCACACCGGCCTGGCCTGGCCCCATATGCGAGACCTGGCCCATGGCGCCGCTCCAGAGCGCCTCGATGGAGTTGTGAGTGTCCAGCGTCTCCTCGTCCACGGTGGACGGGCTGAACACCTCCAGGTCACAGCCGGTGGTTAACAGCGCGGCCACGGTCAGGGGAACGAGTCCCCGCCATGGACGGCGCCACACCGTCGTCGTGTTCTTGGTCTGTCGCGTCATCATGCTATTCGCTCTCTCGTGTAGGGCCTGGCTCATCGGTCAACGGCGCCGAAGCGGGCACTCAGGCCCACCACGATCTGTCGGGGCAGCGGGGCTCCGAAGTACGTTTGGTTCGCCCGCTGGAGGCTGGGGTTGTAGCTGCCCTCCACCTCGATCCCTGGGTAGTCGTGGGACCGCCACAGGTTCCGCCCGCCGATGTTCAGCTCCGCCGACTGGACCGGCAGCGCCCGGTAGAGGCCGGCGGGTACCGTGTAGCCCACCACCACCTCGCGCAGACGCCAGAAGTCGGCTGCAAAGATGTAGGCGGAGGCGGGGGTGTCGAAGATCGCCGTGGGATCATCAGCCGCCAGGGCCGCCATGTCCAGCTCACGCAGGGTGTTGCTTTCCACGTAGTGGCCACTCTGGTGGTCCAGGAGGGCCCGGACGCTGAGGCCACCCGGCAGACCCATCCGCGTCCCTACGCTCAGGGTCCGGGTGGGGTAGGCAGGACCGATCAGCTCGTCGTTCTCGTCGAAGAACGCCGCCACCGGGGCGCCGGGCCGGATCCACTGGGAGCCGAAGATGTTCTCCGGGATGGCCGTCTCATCGGTGAATTCGTCCACCTCGCTCTCATGGAGCGCCAGGTTCGTCCAGACCGACCAGTTGAGCCCGGGCCGCCGGACCAGCACCGCGTCGGCGCCCAGCTCGAAGCCCTGGGCCCGGAGCCCGCCCACGTTACGCACCTGCGGCTGGATGAAGCCATGGGACGGGATGGCCATCACCGGGAAGATGGCGTTGTTCACTCGCTGGTTGTAGTACGTGGCCTCGAAGGAGACCCGGTCGTTGAGCAGGCCCACATCGGCGCCCAACTCGATCTCCCGGCTCCGCTCCGGCGCCAGGTCCGGGTTCCCCAGGTTCCCGGGCACGATGCCGCCGGCGATGTTGGGGACCACGGCCACCGGGATCAGGGTCCGCAGAGCGGAGAACTCCTCCGGGTGCAGACCAGCCTCGCCGTAGGCCGCCCGGAGGCGGACCGTGCCGAAGGCGTCGGGCAGCAGGCCCTGCTCGCTGGGCAGGTAGGAGACCCCCAGCTTGGGGTAGAGCTGCCATCGCTCGTTTGCCCCCGCCGCCGAGTGGCCGTCGAGGCGGCCGGCGATGGAGACGTACAGGAAGTCCCGGTAGCCCAACTGCTCCTCGAGGAAGAAGCCCACCTGCTCGGTGTAGACGCGGTCCTCGTTGCCCGTGTCGTTGGCTGCGACGTTAATGGTCTCCAGCCCCGGCGCCGGCCAGCCCTCACCGTAGGCCCAGTTCCAGTTGATCTCCCGCTGGTAGCCCTGGATCCCGAAGGAGGTCCGGGACCGGATGTCCGGTGTCAGGTCGAACCGGTAGGAGCCCTGGTAGTCCAGGTTGTAGGTGTTGGCGATCCGCCGGGCGTTCGCCTTGGCCCCCGCGTTATCTGGGGCCGTGGGTGTGCCGAAGGGGCGGAGGTCCGTGTTGTCGCTGGTGAAGAAGTCCAGGCCGAGGACCAGGGCGTGGCGCCACCTGGTTCCCGGCGTCCACTCCATGCGTGCCCCAGCCGTGTAGCGGCTGGCGGCCAGGCCCACGTCCAGCATGAGGGACGTGTCCGGGTGGAGGGCCACCCCACCCGGCGCGCCCAGGGCGCTGCGGGTGAAGCCGAACTGGTGGTCCCCGTCGTAGGGCAGGTCCATGCTCCGGCGGGAGAACCCGGTGCTCACGCCGAAGATGAAGTCCTGGAAGGGAGAGACGTTCATGTTGGCCCGGAAGCCGGCGTGCATGAGCCCCGTGTTGGGAATCACGCCCTCCACGTTCCGGTAGGAGCCCGACGCGTAGTAGTTGAACCGGTCCACGGCGCCGCGCACCGAAACGTGCTGGCGGTGCTGCATGCCCGTGCTCACGTACTGGTCGTAGAAGTCGTCCACCCGGGCGGAGTGGCCGCCCACGTCCCACCAGTCACGGGGCGTATCGGCGAAGCCGGCCTCGGAGCGGAGGTAGAACTGCTGGATCCCTTCCTGTCCCTGCTTCGTGAAGATCTGCATCACGCCAGCCGCCGCCTCCGTGCCGTAGAGGTTGGCGGCGGAGGCGCCGCGGACGATCTCGATTCGCTCGATGTCTTCCGGGGTGATGTCATCCAGCCCGACCCAGGCGTGGCCGCCGAAGCTGGACTGGTCCATGAAGGTATCGGCGGAGTTGTCGATCCGTATGCCGTCCACGTAGATCACGGGCTGGGTGATGCGCTGGAGGCTGCCGAGCCCCCGGAGCACGATCCGACTCCCCTGCCCCGGCATGCCGCCGCTGGGCATCACGGTGACGCCGGGCGCCCGGCCCTGGAGCAGCTCGGAGAGGGAGTTGACAGGAGCGGTCTCCAGTTCCCGGGTGTCGATAGTGGCGATGGAGGTGGCGATCTCCCGCCGGGCCACCGGGCCCGGCTGGCCCGTGGCCACCACTTCGTCCAGCGGCACGGCGCTCACCCGGAGGGCTAACTCCATGTCCGTGAAGCTCTCGGGCAGGACCCGGACCTCCTGCTGTACGGTGCGGTAGCCAAGGGATCGGACCTGCACGGTATAGGTACCGGGCCGGAGCTCGCCGATCCGGAACTGGCCGTCCCGGTTAGTCATGGTCCCGCGGGTTGTCCCCTCCACCAGGACCTGCGCCCCGGCCAGGGGCGTGCCCGTGGCCGCCTCCACTACCTGGCCCCGCACGCCGCCCGGCTCATCCTGGGCGAAGAGTTGGGCCGGGCCGAAGAGGAGCAACAGGGCGCTCATCATCGCCACGACGGTCGCCAGCGACCGGCCGCGGCTTCGGGCGTTCCTCGTATCGTTCATAATCTTCATGCTCTCCTCAGCCACCGATGTTCGGGTTCGATGCCTTCTCGTCCCGGCTCACCTGGAGACAGAACTCGTGGGGCGGGATTTCGGTCTCTCCCCGCTCCCGCAGCCAGACGGAGATCCGCGGGTCGGTCCAGGGGTCGGCCTCGCCCGAGTCGCGCCGGACCACCGTGAACGGGACCATGTCCCGGCCCGGGTTGGTCTGCCAGCGCCGCAGGTCGGACAGGCGGCGACCCTCCAGGTACAACTCGATCCCCCGTTCCTTCATGAGCGCGTGCCACGCCTCCTCCAGGCTGCTGGCGCTCACCATGTCGAGCGGCTCGGGCCCCAGGGCCGTGAACCACCAGGAGGCGCCCGCGCCGTCGTTGTAGTGCCGACGGATCTCGTTGATCTTGTCGATCGCCGTCTGCCAGTCGCCCCGCACCAGCGCCACCTCGCCCTCGATCAGGCGCATCTCCGTGCCCTTGACCAGGGGGAAGTTGTTGCCCACGCTCGTGTACTTCCGCTGCATCCACGCCGGGCGACGGTTGTCGTGGGCCACGACGTAGCTCCCGTCCGCCTCCACGGGCGCGTCGAAGGCGACCCTGGGGTCGCCGCCCTCCAGCGGCTTGTCCACGTCCAGCCCCCAGTCGCCGAAGGGCGTCTGCCACATGGTGGTCTCGGTCCGGGACCGGGTCCAAGCAGGCACCCGGTTCGAGTTCCGGTCCCCCGAAATCATGCGGAACGTCCATACGAAGTCCGTGGGCACCAGGGCGGCGTTCTGGAGCGCCCGGTCCCAGAACTCCTCGCCCATACCCTCGGTGGCCATGATCAGGTAGGTCTGGGCCATGGCGCCGCGGGCGGCGCTGATCAGATTCTCCATTGCGGCGACGGCGGTCTCGATGGCGGCGGGGTCCAGCTCGGGATCCGCCTGCACCGCCTGGATCCGACGGTTCGCCCGGTAGATGGCGTCGTCGTAGTGCTGGATGGCCCGTAGATAGCCGTCGGTGTAGGGGAGCAAGGGGCCGGCGTCGTAGACAACGTTGCAGAAGTTGTCGGCCAGCGTGCGGTGGGCCATGCCCGCGTAGAAGGTGACCCGTGCGATCCGGGGATCGGCGTCGGGGTCCTCCCCGATCAGGTTCTCGATGATGTCACGGCCCAGCTCCACGGCGTGCTCGGTGGTGAACCGGGCGCGGCTGGGTTCGGCCCAGCGGCTCTGGGCCTCGACCCAGTGGTC
Source organism: Gemmatimonadota bacterium (assembly GCA_007126035.1). GTDB lineage: Bacteria > Gemmatimonadota > Gemmatimonadetes > Longimicrobiales > RSA9 > SLCC01. The sequence continues at coordinate 68,760 of SLCC01000010.1, read as the reverse complement.
GCCGGCCAGGCCCCAGCTGGGGCCCTCGAGCCCAACCCAGCTGCCGCTGTGGACCAATTCGTCGGTGAGCACGCCGCCGGCGATGACCACGCCGCCGCCACCCATCTGGGTGAGGCCGCGGCCGTAGTCGCTCTCGGCGCCGGTGAGCAGCGCGTCCAGGATCACCGGGTCCCGGATGTCCCGGTCCTCGATCTGGGCCGGGGACGGCGCGGTGAGGTCACACGCCCCCAGCGCCAGTGTCACCGCGGCCACGGCCGCAGTGGCGATCCGGCCCGCCCGGGGGCGTCCGCCCCGGGGCGCTCCGTCGTTGCAAGGGTTCATGGCTGTCATGATAGAATTACCCTGGTTCATAGTCTCGGGGCGTAGCATCAGAAGCTCACGTTGATCTGGGCGACGAACTCCCGGGGGATCGGCGTGTCGAAGTACGACTGCATGCTGTGCGTCCTCGAGTGGTACGCCGCCTCTGCCTCCAGGCCGATGTACTTCTGGCTGCGCCAGAGATTGCGGCCCGCCAGGGAGAAGGTGGCCGAGGAGGCCCCGAACTGGTTCACCCACTCCCGCGGGAGCCGATAGGCTACCGAGACCTCGCGCACTCGCCAGACGTCGGCGGGGTGCACGTGGTTGCCCCGGAGCTCCGCCCAGCTGTCCTCACACATCCTGGTGATGATGGGGTCGGTGGGGTTGTGGCACCACTTGGCCACGGGCGTCCCGGGCTCGAACATGCTGGTGGCCGGGTCGTTGGGGTCATAGAGCGGCTCGCCGGCCTGGACCAGGGCGTCCGACATCCAGCGGGACGTGGCGCTCTCCAGGAAGTGACCGCCCTTGTAGTCGATCAGGAAGCTGGCGGACAGGTTCCGGCCGAAGCCGAAGGTGTTACTGAAGTTGAAGGTGCGGGTCGGGTACGCGGGTCCGATGAAGTCATCCTCGCGGTACTCGAGCTCGCCCTGCTCGTTGACCACCCAGCGGTTGTCGAAGAAGCCGCCCACCGGGTAGCCCTCCCGGATCCACTGGGTCCAGTGGATCTGGAGCGGCGCGCCGCCACCCAGGTCGACCACCTCGTTGCGGTTCGTGGACGCGTTCACGTTGGTGTCCCAGCGGAAGCGCCGGCCCTCGACGACGGCGGCGTTCACGCCGATCTCGATCCCCTCGTTGTGCATCTCGCCCACGTTCATGAGCTGAGTGCCCAGGGTGCCCTGCGACGGCGGGTTCCGCACGCCGAAGAGCATGTCCCTCGTCCGCTGGTCATAGCGGGTGAACTCCACACCCACCCTGTCGTTTAACAGCGATGCGTCGAAGCCGAACTCGATCTCGTGGGAGACCTCCGGCGCCAGCTCAGGGTTCCCCACGTTTCGCGTGGTGATGGCCGGCTCGGAGTCGAAGGCCGCCACCGCCGACCAGGTCCGGGCGGCATCGAACTCGCCTGGCTGCTGGCCAGCCGTGCCGTAGGCGGCACGGAGACGGAGCGTGCCGAAGGCTTCCGGCCAGAAGGCGTGCTCGGAGATGTTCCACGATGCGTCCAACTTCGGGTACTGGGCCCAGCCGGCCTCGGCGCCGAAAGCGCTGTGGCCGTCCGCCCGCAGGCCGGCAGTGACGAACAGGATGTTGTTGAACCCGAACTGCTGCTCACCGAATACGCCTGCCTGCTTGTCCCAGGCCCGCCATTCCGACGCGCCCCGGTTCGTGGCGGCGTTCACCACCCGCACGTTGGGACCGGCCAGGCGCCAGCCGCGGGCGTGGTTCGAGCTCCGGGCCCGGTCGTAACCCTGGAAGCCCGCGGACGTCCGGGACTGGACGGTGGACGTCAGGTCGAACTGATAGCTCGTGGTGTAGTCCAGGTTCAGCGTGAGGGACTCGCGCCGGTAGTTGTAGATATGACCGATGGGGTAGCGCTCGTCGCCGAACGGCCAGTGGCGCCGGTTGTCCCAGTTCACGATGTCGGTGCCGAACTGGAGCCGATGGGTCCAGTTGGCCACGGGCGTCCACGACATGTTCATGCCCGCCGTGAAGCGACCGCTGTTGTTGAAGTCCTCACGCGTGTGCAGCTCCTCGGGCGGATGGTTCTGGCCCCGGGGCCCGCCACGCATGGCGTTCATGATGATGTTCTGGGAGTTGTTCCCGTTCTCGGCGAACTGGACCAGTCGCCAGGTGTAGCCCGTGTTCACGTTCAACGTGAAGTTGTCCGTGGGCGTGAAGCGCATGTTCGCCCGGAAGCTCCGGTGGTCCATGTTGTCGTTCTGGAGGACACCGCTGGCGCTGCGCAGCGTGCCGGACACGTTGTAGCTGAACCGGTCCATGGTCCCCCGCACGCCCACGTGCTGGCTGTACTGCTGGCCGGTCCGCACGAGCCGGTCGTAGAACCAGTCGCTGTAGACGCCGATGTCCCAGTCGTCACGGGCGCTGTGCAGAAGGCCCATCTCGGTACGGGCGTTCCAGACCTGGTTCCCCGCGGCGCCCTGGCGCGTGAAGATCTGGATCACACCGCCCGAGGCCTCCGACCCGTACAGCGTGGCCGCGGCGGCACCCCGGATCACCTCGATCCGCTCGATGTCCATGGGGTTGATGTCATCGAAGCCGGAGGTGGTGGCGTCATGACTCACGCCGCCGCCTCGCTCGCTGGTGATGCGGACGCCGTCCACGTAGATAACCGGCTCCACGCTCATGGACGCGCTGGTGGCGCCACGGAGCAAGATCCGAGAGCCCTGACCCACCTGGCCGCCGCTGCTCATGATGGTGACACCGGGGGCCCGGGACTGGAGCATCTGGCTCACCGTCGAGATGGCCCGCGTCTCCAACTGGGCGCCGTCGATCCCCGCCACCGAGCTGCCGATCTCACGGCGCGCCGACGTGGCGGCCTGGCCGCTCACCACCAGGGCGTCAAGCTCCACGGCGGAGCGGCGCACGGCGATCCGGACCGTGGATACCTCGCCTTCCCGGACCGTTACCGGCTCGGTGGTGCTCCGGTAGCCGATGTGATGGACGCGGATCTGGTGATCACCGGTGCGCACGTTCCGCAGCAGGAACCGGCCCTGCTGGTTCGTCAACGTGCTGACGTTGGTGCCGACCACCACGACTTCGGCACTCTCAACCGGCTCACCCGTGTCCGCCCCCACGACCTCCCCCGCCACCGTCCCCATCGCCTGAGCGAACAGGGGCGCAGGTAGGACGCACAGCGTCAGCACCAGAGGGATCATCCCCCAGGGCAGGGATGGCAGCAGGCGTACTCTGCTGGACATCATAGGTTCCTCCACTCCGTACGAAATTTGGGAAAGAAAACGCGGCGACGTGCTTGGGAGCTCCCCCGCTCGGGGTCGCCCATCGCAGCGATCACAGCCAGACCAACTGAAATAGAAAGGAAGTGCGGGTGCGGCCCGGGGCCGCTCTGGAGCCATCGGCTCCGCTCACAGCGATAGCGTTTCGACCCGCAAGGGGATGCGGCTCGAGGGTTCGCTACCCCTCGGCGTCCTGCTGCTGTGAGCAAGGTGCCTGTCCCGGTTGGCCGGTCGTGCCATTCCCGCAGGTCTGCGAGGGAATGGGCATCATAGGGGCAGCGTGTCCGTGACCGGGGGTGAACCGGTGGGACCACTGCCCGCCTTTTCCATGATGGGTCGGACGGGGTTGACGGTCAAGTGTAGTTCACAGATCACCGTGCAGCTGCTCGCCCAGGTCGTGCGCGTCGATGTACGCAGGGAGCACGCAATTCAAACGCCCTTTCGCGCCGCGCCATGGGCGTGGTGCGGATGGTGCGGAGCGAAGCCTTCAGGTCAGCACCGGCGGGGGCCGGGCCTTGATGGAAGAGCCGAACAGCTGGGATGAACCAGCCGGGGCCGCCGCGGGCTGTCTGGCAACGAGGGGAGGCGCCGATGCAGGATAGTAGTCGGCCGATCGACCTGGACGAGGTGGAGCGCGCCGTGGCCGGGATAACCGAGCAGATGCGCGCCAGCGAGCAGTGGGGCGAGGTGAGCACCCGGATCGAGGCGCTGAAGGAAGTCGACACCCACCACTTCGGGATGGCGATCCTCACTCGCGATGGTGACATCGTCGCCGGCGGCGAAGCCGATACGCCGTTCTCGATCCAGAGCATCTCCAAGGTCTTCTCACTGGAGCTGGCGCTCGAGGCATACGGCGACGAGCTGTGGAAGCGTGTCGGGCGCGAACCGTCGGGCGACCCATTCAACTCGATCATCGATCTCGAGCGCCACGAGGGCCACCCACGCAACCCGTTCATCAACGCCGGGGCTCTGGTAGTGATCGACATGCTGGTCGAGAAGCTCGGCGGCGAGGGCGAGGTGACGGCGGTGATCGACTTCGTCTCGGACCTGGTCGACGGCGAGGGCTTCGGCATCAACGAGGAGGTGGCCCGCTCCGACGAGACCGGGGGTCACCTCAACCGGGCACTGATGAGCCTGGCCAAGCATTTCGGCAACTTCCGCTGCGACATCGACCAGGTGATGGACGCCTACGTGCACCAGTGCGCCATCGAGCTGTCCTGCCGCCAGCTGGCCCGGGTCGGCCGGTTCCTGATGCTCGAGGGGCCGGACGCCGCCTCGAACCGCGGCGACCCGGCCAGGTGCCGGGCACGGCGGATCATGTCGCTGATGATGACCTGCGGCCAGTATGATGGCTCGGGCGACTTTGCCTACCGCGTGGGATTGCCGGCCAAGAGCGGGGTCGGGGGCGGCATCCTGGCTATCGTGCCCAACACCGCCTCCATCGCGGTCTGGGCGCCCGGGCTCGATGCGAACGGCAACTCGCTGCTCGGCACGCTGGCGCTGGAGCTGCTCACGGACCGGATCGAGTGGTCGGTGTTCGGCGGTATCCGGACGCAATAGTGGACCGTATCGCGACGGCTGTGGCGCAACATGCCAGGTACCGTCCGAGCGCCGAGCCCACTGACGGGTTCAGTGCCGCGCAGTCGAGCTCCGTGTCGCTTGCACAGACCTGTAGCCGTGTCCATCTTGGGAGTGGGTAGATGCCAACGGGGGCTCCGCTGTTCGGGCGGGCCCTTTTTTGTTTGCGGGAGCTGAATCAAGAGCGGCCAGAGGTGATTGTGGACGGAAGCGGTGCTCACATCCCGAGACAGGCCCGCGATGGGATGACGGTGCGGCCCGGGCCAGGCCCGGCGGCGCGCGGGTGCCGGGTTCTGCTGCTGGCCAGCGCGCTGGTGCCCGGCCTGGCGTGTGAGGACGTGGTGGTTCAGCCCGTGGAAGTGGAGTCCGTGGTGGTGGACCCGCCCCACTCCCAGCTGGCGTTGGGCTCCGCCGTGCAGCTGACGGCCAGGGGGCTCGACCACAAGGAGCGGACGGTGTCGGGCTATCCCGTGGCGTGGCGCAGCGACGATGAGGCCGTGGCCACGGTGGACGACGCGGGCCTGGTCACGGGCCATGCCCGGGGAGAGGCCACCATCGCCGCGACCATGGGCGGCCGCACGGGCAGCGCCCTGGTGGACGTCCGGTACCCGCCATCGCTGGTGCTCGACGTCCAGGAGCTGAGCTTCGCGGAGCAGGCTGGCACGCCCGACCCGGCGCCCGCGGACGTGGCGGTCACCAACGGAGGTGACCTCCCGCTGGAGGGGCTGGCGGTGGCGGTGTCTTACGACGACGCTGGCGGTTGGCTCACCGCGGCGCTGGCCTCCAGCTCGGCCCCCACCACGCTGCGGGTGTCGGTGAGCCTGGACGGTTTGGAGCCGGGCACGTACAGCGCCAGGGTAACCGTGGAGGCATCCTCCACGTCGTCGGCCCACCTGACCGTGACGCTGGAGCTCGGCCATGGGATTCCGTCGCCACCGTCAGGACTGACGGCCTCTGCCACGGACGGAGAGGCGGAGGTCCACCTGAGCTGGACGGACAACAGCGACGGTCGAGCCGGGTTCGACATCGAGCGGCGGGGCCCGGGAGAGACGCAGTTCACGCTGCTGGACCGCGTCGACGCCGGTGTCGTGAGCCACACCGATGGGACGGTGGCCCCGGACGGCACCTATGTCTACCGGGTGGCGGCCTGCGGGCCAGGCGGCTGCTCGGCCCCCAGCGGGCAGGCCAGTGCCACCACACACCCCGTGGCGCCCACGGCCCTGCGGGCCGACCCGGTATCCGAGTCCCGGATCGACCTGTCCTGGACAGACAACAGCGCTACGGAGACATCGTTCCGGCTCGAGCGACGCGATCCGGGCAGTGACTTCGAGCTCCTGGTCACCGCGGCTCGGGACCAGACGAGCCATTCGGACCGGGGGCTGAGTCCCGAGACCACCTACACCTATCGGGTGCAGGCCTGCAACTCCGGCGGGTGCTCCGCTTTCGCGGAGGAGGCCACGGCTACCACGGAGGCCCAGCCGCCCCCCGCCGCGCCCACCGGCCTCACCGCCGACGTGGCGTCGGCATCCCGGATCGAGCTGGCCTGGACGGACAACAGTGAGGGTGCGGCCGACTTCGTGGTCCAGCGGCGGGTGGGCGATGGCGAGTTCGCCCACCTGGGCGACGTAGGTGCGGGGACCACCACCCTGTCCGACGGGGACGTGGTCTCGGACCGGGTGTACAGCTACCGGGTGGCGGCGTGCTGGGAGGCCGACGTGTGCTCCGCCTTCTCGGATGAGGCCACGGCCATGACACCCCCCGTGGCGCCCACCGGCTTCACCGCCGCCGCACGATCCGCGTCCGAGATCCGGCTGAGCTGGACCGACCACAGCGTCACCGGAACGGAGGTGCAGATCGAGCGGCAGGACGGCGGGAGCGATGGCTTCCAGCCCATTGCAACCGTGGAGCGGTCCGTCACCACGTTCGACGATGCGGGCCTGTCGGCGGACACCCGCTACGAGTACCGGATCCGGTCCTGCAACGTAGACGGTTGCTCCGGCTGGGTCATCGACGACGCCACCACCGATCCACCCGCCGTCCCCGGTGAGCCTTCCGGTCTGAGCGCTGTGTATGAGCAGGGGGCGGGCGTGCAGCTGCGGTGGACTCCGGGTACCGGGTCGGTCACGGAGCACCGGATCGAGCGGCAGGCAGACGACGGTGCGTTCACCGTCATCCACACAGCGGGGGCCGACGCGGACGCGTTCCTGGATGGCGACGCCCCCGAGGACCAGGCGGTCACGTACCGGGTCCTGGCGTGCAACGATGCCGGCTGCTCCGGCCCGTCCAACCAGGCGACCGTGCTCACGCCGCCGACCGCGCCGGAGAGGCTACGGGTCGTCTACGCCCGCGCCGACCGGGTACAGCTGACCTGGCAGGACAACAGCACTCACGCCACCCATTTCCGGGTCGAACGGGCGTCGGGTGACGGCGGCTTCGAGACCCTGGCCGAGACGGAGGACACGGGATACCAGGACCGGTCCGTGGAGCCGAACACCACCTACTCGTATCGGGTACTGGCCTGCCACGACGGCGGTTGCTCGGGCCCCTCCAACGTGGTGACCACCACCACCGGACGGTGACTCCACGGCTCGCCCGGAGCACGACCTTCTCCGGGTGCTCCTGGTGGGCAACAGCCTGCTGGCCGTGGGGGACGCGGTTCTCATGCTGGAGGCGCTTGCCACCGCGCGCCCCGGGGGTCTGGCGACGGGCGTCTCGCTACCGCGGGGGATGCGTGGCGCTCGGCCCTGCGGCAGCGTTCGGGTCCGTCTCGATACCTATCGCCTCCAACCACTCCAGGAGGTCCTGGACGATGGGTTCGGCCCACAGCACCGGCACCGCTCCCAGCGATCCTGCCCGCTCCGCCTCACCGGTGCTCCTGACTCTCGCTATCACGGGAGGACGGGGAGGACGGGCCAGCGAGCGGATGCAGGTCTCAGCGGCTGTGAATGGCCGCAGCGTCACCACCACCGCCCTGGCCCGGCTTGCGCGAAGCCGCTCCAGCACCCTCGGGCTGGAGCCATCCGCGACAAGGGCTCCGTCGGTCAGGTCCCGCACGGTGGCCACCAGCGCCGGGTCGTCGTCCACGATGAGCAGCTCGCGGCCCTGGTCCCGCAGCGCGGTGAGCAGGGGGAGGTCAGTGTGGTGGAGGCCCAGGAAGAGGATTCGACCGGAGGCGTCGCCGGCGACCCGGCGCCTCCAGGGAAGGATGCCGGTGATCAGGTCCCAGACCCGGTGGTCACGGGAGAGGAGGGGTGTGGCCAGCATGGTGACGGCGGTGACCAGGAGCACTACGCCCAGGAGCTGGTTCGCCACCAGGCCCAGGGCCACGGCGTGGAGCACCACCACCAGGGAGAACTCGCTGGTCTGGCCCAGGATCACGCCGCTCCGGAAGGCGGGCCTGGTGGTGAGGCCGTCGCCCCGGCCCACGAACGCCAGCAGGAGCGGCGACAGCACCAGGACCAGTGCGGTCAGGACCAGGGCCAGGACCAGGTCTCCGCCGCCGGGGATGGTGACCAGCGCGCCGAGGGAGGTGAACGCCAGCGCCGTCGCCAGGTCGGACGTGGACTGGAGGTAGCCACGGACTATCCCGTTCACGGGGAAGCGTGACAAAGCCAGCCCGGCCAGGAACGCCCCCGCCAGTAGCGGCAGGCCCAGGACCAGCGCCAGCCCGCCGAACAGGGCCAGGACGGAGAACAGGACGAGCAACGTCACCTCCTCGTCCAGCTCCAGGTGCGTCACCAGGTAGCGGGCCAGCCAGCGCATGAAGGCGGAGGCGACAACGATCAACGCCGCTGCGCCCAGGGCGCGGGAGAAGACGGCCGGCGCACCGTCCACCGGCCAGGCCAGGAGGGGCAGGACCAGGATCAGGGCCAGCCCCTGGATCAGCAGGACGCCCGCCGCCAGACGGCCGGCGGGCTGGAAGAACTCCCTGCGCTCACTGAGCAGCCGGACCCCCATGACGGGCGAGCAGGAGCCCACCGCCAGGCCCACCACCAGGACAGCGGCGGGTTGGTACCCCAGGAGCGCCGCGGCTCCCGCCCCGACCAGGCCCAGCCCCGGGACCCGGACCAGCGTCGCTATGATGGAGGCGCGGCCCAGGGGTGTGATCCGGTGCGGGTTCAGCTCGTGCCCCGCCAGAAAGGCCAGGAAGGTCAGGCCCATCACGGCCGCGTGCTGGACCAGCTCCTCCGGCAACTGCACCGGGAGGCGGGCCAGCAAGAACCCGCCGACCAGGAGGAAGGGCAGGGCGTCGGCGCCCATCCACCGGGCGATGCCGTACGCCAGACAGGCCATTGCGAGCATGAGCGCCAGGCCGATCATGACCGCATCACCCCTTCCCGCCCCAGGGCCTGGAGCACCGCCTCCCGTTCCGCCTCGGTGGACTCGATCAGGTGGTCCGCACCCTCGATCCGCAGCTCCTTGACGATGGTCCGGTCGTAGCCGTGCATGCTGCACGGCACCCCGTGCTGGTGGCAGCGGTAGACGAGCAGACTGTTCAGCTCCTCGTCCTCGATGGTGGAGATGAGGAGGCGGGCCTCCCGTATCCTCGCCGCCTCCAATACCGGCTCGTAGTCCGCATCGCCCAGGACCGTCTCGTAGGGGAGCGCCTCCACCTTCTCCAGCCGCTGTTCGACGATCACCAACGACTCACCACGCTCCTTCAGCCGCTCCGCCAGCAGCTCCGCCAGCGCGTTCATCCCCACTATGATGATGTGTCCCGAACGCTGCTCCCCATCCCTGGCTTCCCGCCCCGTGCCCTCATCGGTCGTCTCGCGCGGGCCCGTCTCGGCCGGGCTCGTTTCGTCCTGGTCGTCCTCTGGCCGGGCGCCGAACCACCTGCTCACGTGGCCCCAGCGGGCCGCGATGGGTCGATTGTACTGGATGAGGTAGGCGGAGAGGGCCATGGTCATCAGGGCGATGATGCCCAGGACAGAGAAGACGGTCTCGTCGATCAGGCCCAGACCAAGGGCCAGGGCGCCGAGGATGAGGGAGAACTCGCTGCTCTGGGACAGGGTCAGGGAGCTCAGGAAGGTGGTCCGGTCTCCATGGCCCATGCGGGGCAGGAGGAAGAGGAAGATGATCGGCTTGCCGACCATGACCGACAGGATGAGCGCCACCAGGAGCGGCCATTCCTGGAGGGCCGCCACGGGCTCGATCTGCAGGCCCAGGTACACGAAGAACAGGGCCAGGAAGAAGTTCATGAGGGGGTGGACCCGCCGGTACAGGTGTTCGTGATAGGGGAGCTGGGCCAGGCCGATCCCCGCCAGGAAGGCCCCTACCTCCGGCGCCAGGTCCAGCAGCTCCGCGGCGGCCACGAACAGGAAGCACCAGCCCAGGCTCCAGATGAAAAGGGCCTCCGGGTAGTGGGAGACCCAGTGGAAGAGCCTGGGCAGGAGGTAGCGGGCGGCGGCGGCGGTGGCACCGGCCAGGAGCAGGAGCCCGCCCACCGCCAGTGCCGCCTCTGCCAGCGGCGGGAGGCCGTTCTCCCCGCCCGCCTCGGCCATCTCCTGGCCAGTGCCACCGCCGCCGTGTGCGCCGAGCGCCGTCACCAGCGCCAGCACCACCACCACGGCCAGGTCCTGCACCAGGAGGATGCCTACGGATATCTCCCCGTAGCGGGCGCCCACGTCCCCCTTCTTCTCCAGCAGCTTCACCACCACCACGGTGCTGCTGTACATGAGAGCCAGGCCCATGAACAGGGCGTGCGTCGTCGGCAGGCCGAAGAGGACCGAGATGCCGAAGGCCAGGCCGGCGCTCAGGGCCATCTGGGCTCCGCCCACCACGAAGGCGGTCTTCCCCACGGCCTTGATCTGGTGTACGCTCAGCTCCAGGCCCAGGAGGAAGAGGAGGAAGATGATGCCCACCTCCGCCAGGCCCTCGGTGGCCTCAGTGACCTCGAGCAGCCCAGCCGCGGGTCCCAGGATCACTCCTACGGCCAGGAACGCGACCATCCCGGGAGCTCGGAACGGACGGGCCAGCAGGGCGAAGGCCGTCGCCGCCACCACCATTATCCCCAGGTCCCGGAGCAGGTCCGGGTCCGGCACGATTGTCATGGGAGAGGGCGTCGGATCAAGGATCGTGCGCGCCCACCGTGGCTCGTCGTCTCTACGGGATGGTCGTGGCCGTCAGCGGCGCTGTCTCGTCAGGTGACACACGCGACCGCGGTCCTGCTGCCAGACAGGACGCTCTCCACCACGTCCAGCAGGTGGTCTCCCGAGAACGGTTTCTCGAGGAGCACCACGTCTTCCGGCACATCGCCGTTCCGTGAGATCTCGTTCTCGGCGTACCCCGACATGTAGACCACCTTGATATCGGGGACCGATTCTGCCAGGCGCTCACCCAGCTCCCGTCCACCCATGTAGGGCATGACCAGGTCCGTCAGGAGCAGCCGGACCGCCGTCCCCTGCCGCTTCATGACTGCCAGTGCATCCGCGCCGTTCCTGGCCTCGACCACCTGGTATCCATGGTCCCTGAGCGTCGAGCAGACGAATTCGAGCACCCGCTCCTCGTCTTCGGCCACCAGGATCGTGCCCTGACCGTCCGCCGGGGCGGGACGGGGCCGCCGCTTCCGTTCCGAATGGGGCTTCCCGCCGTTCGTGTCGCGGTTGGCTGCCGGGCCGGTTCGGGGCACTGCGGGCTCCGTCACCCCGGCGCAGGCCGGGAGGTAGATTTGGACCGTGGTACCATTCCCGGACTCGCTCTGGATGCCGATGGTGCCGCCGTGTTGGCTGACAATGCCGTGGACGGTGGAGAGGCCCAGACCGGTGCCGGAGCGATTGGACTTGGTGGTGAAGAACGGCTCGAACACGTGGGGCAGCACCGTCTCGGGAATTCCCACCCCGTGATCGGTGACGGTCAGGAGCACCCAGCCATGGGCGGGTGTCTCTGCCGGGACCTGCGCCGCGCGCTCCAGGTTGCGACGTCGCTCGATATCGATCCGGAGCAGTCCGCCTGACGGCATGGCGTCCCTCGCGTTGACCGCCAGGTTCATGATGACCTGCTCGAGCTGGTTCGGGTCGGCCAGGACGGGAGGCACGTTCCATTCGGCGCGGACGCTGAGCTCCACGTCCTCGCCCAACAGGCGGAGGAGACTGGCCTCCAGGGTGCCTACCAGTCCGGGCAGGTCGACGGACCGCCGCTGCTGCTTGGTCTTCCGGCTGTACGTCAGGAGTTGTCGGATCAGGTGGGCGCCTCGTTCCGCCGACGCCCGGACCTCGCCCAGAGATTCCCGGCTGGGGTGGTCCTCGGGGATCTTGCGCAGGGCGAGTTCGGTGTGACCGTTGATCGCCATCAGGATATTGTTGAAGTCATGGGCCACCCCACCGGTGAGCCGGCCGATCGATTCCAGTTTCTGGGCCTCCCGGAGCTCCTGTTCATGCTGGTGGAGTCGGTCCTCCCGGACTCGCTCCCTGGTGATGTCTCGCACGTAAAGCGCCGCGCCTCCGCCGGTCAGGGGGTAGGCACGGGCTTCCAGCCAGCGGTTTTCCCCGGTCCATGATTCCAGGAAACGGGCGGATCCCGTGTCGCCGTGGGTCAGGGCGGTCACCCACAGCTCGCCGAGCGGCGAGGCCAGGATCTTCTTGGACAGAGAATCCAGGACGCTGCGGCCGTGGTGTTGGTCAGGTGACAGCTGGAGCAGCTTCTGAGCGGCGGTGTTCAGGTAGGTGAGGTTCCATTCCTTGCCCACGGTGGCGACCGCGCCGAAATCGGGGTCCAGGATGGAGTATACCTGGGTCCTGGCCTGACGTAGCGCCTCGCGGGCGCTTTCCAGCTCCTTGATCTGCCGACCGTGATCCAGGACGTGGGTCAGGCGCCGGGCGAACCTCGCCTGGTGCGCCCGGGTGCTCTCGTCGAGTTGGGGGTCCAGGACTGCGCAGGTGACGGCGCCGGTCACGGAGCCGCGACTGATCAGGGGGTAGGCGGCTACCCAGTGGGGTGTCAGCTCTTCCAGGAGGTACCGTTCCGACGGGTTGGTGCCATACAGCCGGAGCGTCCAGTCGGGTGATGGCCTGGTGACCTGCGCCTTGCCGGTGGACAGCGCTTCCGTGGTGATGGCGTTCAGATGCCGTTGGTTCAGCTCCAGTGGGTCCCGCTGCAGCGCTTGCTCCAGGGCGTACCGCGCTTCGTTGGAGGGATGAGCAACCATCCGCTCCCGTTCCCCCCTGTCCGTGCCCTCCACGGTAACCACGCACCAATCGCACAGGCTCGGCACCGCCAGGTCAGCGGCAGCCTGGACCAGGTCACGCCAGGGCAGGCTCAGCTCAGGCAGGCGGTCCAGCTCATCGAGCGCCGGCAGCGTGATGGACTGGTCGGTGTCCAGCGGCTGGCGCCGGGCTCCTGTCAGCAACCTCAGCAACGCGAGCACAGACATGAAAATGGTGTCCGGTCAGCCGGAGGCGCTGCCGTTGCGGCTCAGGTAGTAGGTGAACGCTTCGACCACCGCGGGATCGAACTGCTTGCCCGCCTGAGCCGCCAACTCCTCCATGGCCCGTTCGACCGGCCAGGCATCCTTGTACGGCCTGGTATGGGTGAGGGCATCGAAGACGTCCGCTACAGCCACGATCCGGCCCACCAGCGGGATGTCTGGCCCCTGCATGCCCTCGGGATAGCCGGTGCCGTCCCAGCGCTCGTGATGGGTCAGGGCAATGGCGGACGACGTATGGAGCAGGGGCACGTCGCTGCCAGTGAGGATCTTGGCGCCGATCAGCGTGTGGCGGCGCATGACCTTGTACTCATTTGGCGAGAGTTGGCCGGGCTTGAGAAGGATGGTGTCGGGAATCCCGATCTTGCCCAGGTCGTGGAGCGGCGCGGCCCGCCGGATCGTCTCCGCATCTTCCTCGCTCAGCCCCAGCACCAGTCCTATGCCGCGGGCGATCTCGCCGACCCGGCGAGTGTGCTCCCCCGTATCGTCGTCCCGGAACTCCGCCGCCCGGGCCAGGCGGTCCAATATCTCCAGGCGAGCCTCCTCCAGCTCCGAGGTCCGCTCGGAGACCAGCTGCTCCAGGATCAGGTTCTGGTTCTCCACGCGGGCATGCATGTGGCGCGTGGTCAGCAGATTGCGGATGCGGAGTGAGACCTCTGCCGAATCGAACGGCTTGGTCAGGAAGTCCATGGCGCCCGACTTCAGCGCCTGCTGCCGCGACTCCGCTGCCTGATCACCCGTGAGCATCACGATGGGCAGGAACGAGCTGGGCGTGATCCACGGCTTCAGGTCCTCGATGACCTCCAGACCTGTCCGCTCCGGCATGTGCAGGTCCAGGATGATCAGGTCGGGCTGCTCCCGAGCGAACAGGTGCAAGACCTCCGACGGCCTGGTGGTGGTCACCACGTTGGTGAAGCCTTCCGCCTCCAGAAGCGCTGAGATCAGGCGCAGCGACTTCGGGTCGTCGTCCACCACCAGGATGGTCGACTGACACAGCCTATCTTCACTGATTAGCATGACGGTCGTTTTTTGTCACGGTCCACGTGTCGCCCGCGGGTACCATTACAGGTTCGGTGCCGCCAGACTGCAACGGAGTGTAAACCACCAAGCCACAGCTGATTGGGTCCGGCAAAAGGACTGGGGGGCAGCGCGACTTTGTCACGCATTGGTACTGCTATTGATCCGATATGATACAAAGTTCAGAGTGCGTCGCTCCTCCGACGCAGGGCACACGTACGACCGCCCCGCCACCTCCCAGCCTCCGCTCCTGGAGCTCGCTGACCCCCACCTCGTGGAGGGCGTCCGGGCCGAGACCTTCTTCGCGTATGAGAAGATTCCGGCTCGCGGGCCAATCCGATCCGGCCGAAGGCCCGGAACGTGTGAGCGCCTGCCCGGGCCGAGGCTGGCCGGGCAGGCGCTCTGGAAGGATGATGGCGCGCTCGCCTTTCCGATTACTACTAGCCGTCCACCAGCCGGAGCAGCTCCTGTACGGCCCGCTCCAGCTGCTGGTCTCTGCCCTGGTCCACGATGCCCGGCTCGTTCCGGACCTGGATGTCCGGGTAGGTCTGCCAGTTCTCGAGGAAGCGGCCGGTGGTGGCGTCCTTCACGCCCCTGGCGGGAACGCCGTAGCTGATCCCGTCCATGAGGCCCTGGCCGCCGCCGAAGGTGCAGGTGCCGGGCACCGGCATGCCGATGAGGGGGCCGATCCCCATCTCCTGGTAGGCCCAGGCGAAGCAGTGGCCGTCGGAGTAGTTGCCCTCCACCGCCAGTGTGACGGTGGGCCGTGTCCACCGGAAGTTGGGCTCGTAACCGCTGCTACGGTCGTCGGTGGTGTAATCGAAGAAGCGGCGCCCGCTGAAGAACATCTCCAGGTCGGCCACCAGGTCGCCACCCGGGTTGAAGCGGGTGTCCACCACCAGGCCGTCCTTGTCGAAGTGGCGGCCCATGACCTCTTCGAAGGTGGAGCGGTAGGCCCGGTCGTTCATGCCGCGCACATGCACGTAGCCCAGCCGGCCGCCGCTCAGCTCCTCCACCTCGCGCCGGTTCATCTCCACCCAGCGGTCGTAGCGGAGGCCCGCCTCCGCGCCCAGCGTGATGGGCTTGACCACCACGTCCCGGACCTGGCCGCCGTCCTCGGGCGCGTCACGTACCCGGAGGAGCACATTGTTGCCCGCCTTCCGGTTCAGGAGCTGGGGCAGGTCGACGGCGGGGGGCAGGGCCTCCCCGTCGATGGCCTCGATGATGGCGCCGGCCCGGATCTCCAGGCCGGCCCGGTCCAGCGGTCCGCCCTTCATGATCTCGGTGATCCTGATGCCGTCCGTCCGGGCGGCGGCCTCCGACTGGTCGTAGAAGATGCCCAGGGCGGCGGTGGCGTCGTCAGTGGGCGACGAGGTGCCGTAACGGGCTCCGGAGTGGCTCACGTTCAGCTCGCCCAGCGCCTCGCTCAACAGCTCGGTGAACTCGCGGTTGTTGCCCACGTGGGGCAGGAACTTCTCGTACATCCCGCGGACGGCGTCCCAGTCGGCGCCGTGGAAGGTGCGGGTGTAGAAGGCGTCGCGCACCCGGCGCCACATCTGGTCGAACATGGCCGCCCGCTCAGCCTGGCCGCTCACTATCATCTCGCCGCGGACGGGTATGGAGGTCCGGCTCCAGTTGGTCGGGTTGACGACGGAGGCGCTGCCGTTGGCCACCAGGAAGATGCGGTCCTGGTCCTGGTTCCACTGGATGTTGGCGGAGTTGGCGTTGAGGGTCAGGACCTGGCGCGTCTCACGAGTCCGGAGGTTGGTGGACCAGAGGTTCAGACCCCGGTCGAACCGGGCCAGGTAGTAGAGCGTCTCCCCGTCCTTGCTGGCCAGGAAGCCGCCCAGGGACGACGAGTGAATGGTCAGGCGAATCTGCCGGTCCCGGGCGCCGTGGAAGTCCAGCTCGAGCAGCTCGGCATCGTCGCGCTGCTCGCCGCGACCACGTCGCCCGTTGCCCTCGCCGTCGTTGTCGCCCCGCGCCTTCCGCCGCAGCTCCAGCTCTTCCTTGGTGAGCTGGAACTCGTCCCACGCGTTCTGGTTGAAGAACATGGCGTAGACATCGCCCTGGCCACCGCCGGTTGCCGCCAGGCTGCGGAGCCCGTCCCGGTTGCTGCGCCAGATCATGGCCCGGCCGCCCAGGATCCACTGGGCGCTGGAGTCGCTGAAGCCGCTCTGGGTCAGGTTGATGATCTCGCCCGAGCCGTCGGTGCGGACCACGCCGATGTCCCTCGCCGCCCGGCCCGGGATCGCCCAGGTGAAGAGGATCCACCGGCCGTCGGGGCTCCACTCGAACTGGCCGCCGCCGAAGATCTGCTCGTCGGTGAGCAGCGTGACCACATCGCCCGTCTCATGGTCCAGGACCCGGAGTGTGTGCAGGTCCTCGACGAAGGCCAGGCGCTTGCCGTCGGGTGAAGGGAGCGGCTGCGAGTTCTGCCGGTCGTTCACCACCACCGGCCGCTCCTCGATGAGCGTGGAGGCGAAGAAGTACGGCTCCTCGTCCCGCACTCGCCGGGCCTCGTAGATCCCCCACCTGCCGTCGCGCTCGGAGGCGTAGATGATGGCGGCGCTGTCCGGGGTGAAGCTGACGCTGAGCTCGCGCTCGGGCGTGTCAGTGATGCGCTTGGTCGTCGCCGTCTCGACGCTGGTTACGAAGACCTCGCCACGGGAGGTGAACGCGATCTCCTTGCCCGTGGGCGACACTACGATGGCGCCGAGGCCGCCGGAGACCTGGATCACCCGCTCGTCGTTGGCCTTCCAGTCAGATGCGATGCGCACCGGTACCCGGCGGGGCTCGGCGGCACCCGGGGTCAGGGTGTAGAGGAGGCCGTCGTGGCCGAAGGCCAGGGTGCCGTTGTCGGCCGCGGAGAGGAACCGCACCGGGGCGCCCCGGAACCGGGTCACCTGGGTCGGGGCACCGCCCGTGACCGGCATGCTGTGGACGTTGAACGAACCGCTGGCCTCGCTCAGGAAGAAGATCCGGTCGCTGCCATCGCTGCCACGGACCAGCACAGGGCTCCGGTCCTCGACGCCGGAGTCGGTGAGCTGGCGGTGCGTGTCGGCTTGCCGGTCCCAGAGCCACAGGTCGCGGGTGATGGACGAACTCTGGTACTTGCGCCACTCGTTCTCGCCGCCCTTACGGTCGTGGTAGACGATGTGGCTGCCGTCACGGCTGACCGCCACGTCCTCGGCCGGCAGCGTGGTGAGCTGGACCACCCGGCCGCCCGTCACAGGGACCTGGTAGAGCTCGGGCAGCGCGCCGGACGGGAACTGGCGGTTCGCCGCGTCGTCCAGCCGCGCGGCGCCGAAGATCACATGAGCGCCGTCAGCTGTGAAGGCGAAGGGCGTCTCGCTGGCCGAATGGAAGGTCAGCCGTCGGGGCTCGCCGCCACGGGCGGGCATGATGAAGACCTGGAAACTGCCGAACCGGTCGCTGGCAAAGGCTATGTGCCGCCCATCAGGGCTCCAGACCGGACGGTAGTCGTGGGCGGGGTGGGTGGTGAGGCGCACCGCCTCTCCGCCCTGGACAGGCACCCGCCAGAGGTCGCCCTGGTAGGTGAATGCCAGTGTCTGGCCGTCAGGCGATATGGCCGGGTACCGCAGCCACGCCGCCTCGCCCTCCGGAAGCGTCGCCTGCGCTGCCTCCGCCTGGGCCGTCGCGTCCTGGGCCATGAGGGCCCCGGAAGGCGCAGCAAACAGGAGCAGGGCTGCCACGAACGTGGCGCGGAAGTCTATCTGTCTCATCACAGCACCGGTTCAGTTGTGGGGAAGGTGTACGACGGAATCTGGGCTGAAATCCGGTGCGAGGCAATTCCCTGCGGGATGGAGGGATGGGCGCCCTACCCGCGGCCCCGGCGCTCCGGGGCGGGCGTAGTCCACAGGCGGTAGCGGAGACCGGCCGCCTTCAGGAGCGGCATGGCCACATTGTAGACGGGGACGCCCGCGGGCGTCCGGGCCTCGGCGGCGCCTATGTGAGCATGGCCGTGGAAGACCACCGTCGCCTGGTAGTTCTCGATGGGCGTGAGCAGCCTGGAGGATCCCAGGAACGGCCATATCTGGTGCGGCTCGTCACCCAGCGTGTCTGCCACGGGCGAATAGTGCAGCAGGACGACCCGCGTCTCCGTTCGAAGCTCCGACAGCGCGCGCTCCAGCTTGAGCTCCTCAGCCAGGGCGGCGTCCACGAACGCCTTCGTCTCCCGCTCACCGAAGGTGGTCAGCGCATGACGGCCGAAGCCGCCGCCGAAACCCTTGGTGCCGGCGAAGCCGATACCGTCCACCTCCGCCGCATCGCCGTCCAGCACCCGGACCCCAGCCTCCTCCAGGACCGCCTGGACCCGGTCGGCCTGGTCAGACTCGTGGTCATGGTTGCCCAGCACCGCCAGGACCGGGATGTCTACACCGGACAGGAAGCGGGTGAACTCCCGCATCTGGTCCGGCTCCCCGTGGGTGGTCATGTCACCCAGCAGAAGGAGCACGTCGGCGTTGCGGGAGGCATCGGTGAAGAGCTCCGTCAGGTCCGGCCCGTGGCCGTGACCGCCGCAGTGGAAGTCGCCCACCGCGGCAATACGCATTGTCCGCGTGCCGCCCTTCTCGCGTCTCTCCAGTCCTCCTTGCCTGTCGTCTTCGGTCATTCCGTCACGGATCGGTCAAGCCCAGCGGCTGCTCCCGTGCCCACCGCCCGAGAACCCGGCCCCCACCACCGCTCATAGCGGTAGCTCGCCGCACGCCAGCATCCGGTCTCCTCCGGTCTCCGGCTGGTACAGCGCAAGGATCTGACCGTCAGGACCCGGGGGCGGGAGGACAGCCTCCATCTCACGCCTGGCGCTGCCATCCCGCTCCGCGAAGAAGAGATCCAGATCCGCCACGCCGCCGCCAGGATCGTCACAGGTGCCGCTCAGGACCACGGCCTGGAGACGCGATTCCGGCGGCGCGCCCTGGACAGCCACAGTGATGACGGCCCGGCCGTCAGTACGGGAGACGGCCATCTGGCCGGCCACCCCGGAACCCTCCACCGGCTCAATGGGCGCGGCAGCAGGACCATGGATCTCCTCCGGTGAAGTCACGGGAGGTGGATCAGGAGTGACCGGGGCCGGCGTGTCCGCCTGGGGCAAACGGTCAGGCTCGCCCGCCGGCTCGCACGCCAGCACAAGGAGTCCTATGAGCAGAACACTGCCGCCGATTCTCATCACGCTTGCCTCCAGTACTTCCGACGTGACACAGCCCACACACCAGCAGTGCCCGGTGCAAGGCACATTCCAGGCGTCCACCCCCCCCACCCGGAAAGGACCCGTTCTTGCGCCTCGGCGCCTGGCCCTTCGGAAAGGAGAGAATGAGACATGTCAACTACTAGCCCCGAACAGCCCGAGTCGGTAGGCCGTTCCCTGGGAGCAGCACAGGACCCGGAATCCGATCATCGAGGAACCAAAGAAGAGGGAGACGTGGTCCTCCACGTGCCCGAACTCAAGGTGGACGAGGTGGACATCGAGGTGGGCAACCTCACCGCCCACCTCTCCCTCAACGCACGAATCGCAGGGCTCCTGCGCCTCGAGGCCGGCGTGGACGTGGAGATCGATGACGTCAAGATCAATATCAAGGGCGTGGAGGCGCAGACACACCTGCGCGTCTACCTGGAAGAAGTGGCACGCATAATCGAGCGCACGTTCCAGTCCATCGAGCAGACGCCGGACCTCTACCGCGAGGTACTGACGCGCTCCGTCAGCCAGGTGGAAGACGTTACCGGCGGCGCGTCCGGGGAAAGCGGCGGCCTCCTGAGCAGGATCACGCCCGGCGGCAGTGGCGATAGCGACGCGGAAGACTGAGGCCCTTGACACATCAATACGCGTTGATGTATCATGGCCGGCATGATGAAACCAAGCGCGGATGGCGGGCAGCTGTTACGGCAGTTCCAGGCAGTGGCCGAGGAGACCCGGTTCAGGGTGGTCCAGCTCCTGGCGGCGGGGGAGAGGTGCGTGTGCGATCTTCAGGCCGACCTGGGGGCGGGGCAGTCCCGCCTGTCATTCCACCTGAAGAAGCTGAAGGAAGCCGGCGTGGTGGCGGATCGGCGCCGTGGCCGCTGGGTCTATTATCGCCTCGCGCCGGAGGCGCTGGAGGAGATGCGCGCGTTTCTCGCTGAGGTGAGGGATCCCGGACTCGCTGGGGATGGTCTGAGCACTGCCTCCGGAGCGCAGGAACAGGGTGGCAGCCTGTTGGCAGGCTGCTGCCGGTCCGGGAGTGGTGACGGCGGGAGTTGAGCCGGTTTTTTTTGTGGTCACATATCAACTTCTATTGATGCGAAGGGGTCGAGCATGAGTGAGGATGTGAAGGCGGTGGTGCGGGAGCGGTACCGGGAGGCGGCGCTCCGGGCTGGAGAGGTTGCCGGGGTGCAGTCCTGTTGTGGCGGCCCGGTCGCGGCTTGTTGCGCTGGCGGCGCTGTCACGGCGCCGAATCCCATCACGCGGGACCTGTACGATGCGACGACCACGTCGTCGCTGCCGGAGGCGGCGGTGCTGGCTTCACTGGGCTGTGGCAATCCCACGGCGCTGGCGGATCTGGGTGCGGGCGAGGTGGTTCTGGACCTTGGCAGCGGTGGCGGGATCGACGTATTGCTGAGCGCCCGGCGGGTGGGGCCGGCGGGGAAGGTCTACGGCCTGGACATGACGGACGAGATGCTGGATCTGGCTCGTCGCAACGCGGCGGCGGCCGGAGCGCTCCCTGGTGGTGCGGTGGCATCTGGCGCCGGGGGGGAGGTAGGGGAGTGGGGTGGTGGCAGCGTGGAGTTCCTCAAGGGGGAGATGGAGTCGATCCCGCTGCCTGACGAGAGCGTGGACGTGGTGATCAGCAACTGCGTGATCAACCTGTCGGTGGACAAGCGCCGGGTCCTGGGGGAGGTCTTCCGGGTGTTGAAGCCAGGCGGCCGACTGGCTGTGGCGGACGTGGTGGTACGGGGCGAGGTTCCGCCAGAGGTGCGTCGGAGCATGGAGTTGTGGGTGGGTTGCGTGGCCGGTGCTCTGGAGGAGCGGGAGTTCGAGTCGCTCCTTCGGGAGGTGGGCTTCGAGGCTCCCAGTGTGGAGCCGACGCGGATCTACGACCCGGAGGAGGCTCGTGCGGTGGTGTTGGATGCGGGTCTGGACCCGGACGCGTTCACGGCGGCTGTGGAGGGCCGGTTCATGGCCGCGTTCATCCGGGCCCGGAAGGGCGGGCTCGAGGTGTCGTACCGTGTGGCGGAGCCCGGTGATCTGGCGGCCGTGGAGGGCCTGCTGCGGCGTTGTCAGCTACCGACGGAGGGGGTAGCTGAGGCGCTGGGCGGGTTCGTGGTGGCGGAGTCGGGCACCCGGGTGGTGGGTGTGGCCGGCCTCGAGGTCCATGGAGAGGATGGCGTTCTGCGGTCGGTGGCGGTGGACCCGACGGCTCGTTCGTCGGGGATTGGTGGTGCCCTGACGGCCCGGGTCCTGGCTGCGGCCCGTGAAGCGGGTCTGGACCGCATCTACCTGTTGACGACCACTGCGGCGGAGTACTTCCCTCGCTGGGGATTCCGTCGTATCGCCCGCGCTGATGCGTCGACGGCGGTGCAGGATAGTGTCGAATTCAGCGCTGTCTGCCCCGCGTCGGCTGTGGTGATGGTTCTGGACCTGGCGTCGGGGGCCTGATCAATCCAGGAGGCGTGAGCTGATCCGGGGCGGGCGTCGCTGTACCAGCTGCTCGGCGGCTTCCGCCACCCGGAGCAGGGTGCTTTCCTGCCACGGCCGTCCGATGCACTGGAGCCCGATGGGCAGGCCGGCGTCGTCGTACCCTGCGGGGAAGGAGATGGCAGGGTGCCCTGACAGGTTAGCGGGGAATATGAAGCGCATGAGGGCGCTGGTCAGCTCCAGGTTGCTTTCGCCCAGGGGCTCGACGGCCGCGGCGATCCGTGGCGCCACCAGTCCGGTTGTGGGCGTCACGATGACATCCGTGTGTTGGAAGGCCTCTTCCATGGCGGCACAAAGACGGGTCCTGACCTGCTGTGCGCGGACGTAATCGCTTGCGGTGAGCTCCCTGGCGATGGCCAGGTTCAGTCTGACCGGTAGTGACAGCTCGCGCCACCGGTCCCGATACGGCTCCATGGCGGCGACCATTTCGGAGAGGATGGTCACGCCGTGAGCCACGCGAGCCAGCTCCAGGTCGGGGATCGTCAACGGTACGACCCTGGCGCCCAGGTCCTCCAGCTTCGCTATGAGTGCCTGGCAGGTGCCCACCACGTCCGGCTCCGCGTGCTCGAACCATTCGCTGAAGATGCCCAGACGCAGCCCGTCAATGCCGGCTGTACCGAGGCCGTCCAGGTCCGGCGCCGGCTGGCCCAGGGTGTTGGGGTCGAGGGGGTCGGGTCCGGCCATGAGGGCGTAGGCGATGGCGGCGTCCCTGGCAGTTGCAGCCACCGGGCCCGGATGGGCCACGCTCCAGCAGAGGGGGAAGGCGCCGGCGTCGCTGACCCGGCTCCAGGTCGGCTTGAGACCGACCACGCCGCAAAGCGCAGCGGGTACCCGGATCGACCCGCCCCCGTCCGCCGCCACGGCAACCGGGCAGAGCCCTGCCGCCACCGCCACCGCCGAGCCGCTGGACGATCCGCCGGGGTACCGCCCCGGACCGTACGGGTTGACGGGGGTGCCGTGATGGGGGTTGAAGCCGGTGGTGTCGATGCCGATCTCGTGCATGTTCGCCTTGCCGATCAGTACGGCACCGGCGTCACGGAGCCTGGCCACTACCGTGGCGTCCGCGTGGGCGGTCTGGCGGAGGAAGCGGGTCCCGGCGGTGGTCGGGTATCCTCGCATGTGGAACTCGTCCTTCACCGCCACCGGCACGCCGTCCAACGGCCCCAGGGGCTGGCCGCTGCGGTGTCGGCGGGCGGCGGCGTGGGCCTGCGCTCGGACGTCGTCCGGCCTGACGGCGATCATGGCCCGGAGCGGCGGCTCCGCCTGGTCGGCCCCATCGATTGCCGCCAGCGCCCGCTCCGCCACCGCCACCGGGTCGCTGGTCCGCTCCCGGTACGCGCGGGCAAAGTCGGCGATGCTCTCGAAGCGGAAACCGGGTCCTACTGGCGCCGATTCCGCCAGGCTCTGGAGGTCTCCAACGAGCGTGTGGCCCCCGGAACCGGCTCCGGCCGAAGCTTTCCCGGCCGACGTTCCGGGCCTGGGGAGCGAGGGCACTGGTGAGGGCGGCTCGCCGAGCTGTGCCGCCCGGAAGCCGTGGAGCCCGGCGCTGGCGAGCAGGCGTCCAATGATCAGGGGCCGGGTCGCCCTGCTCTCCGCCATGCGAACGAAAAGGCCAAGGGCCCGCCCGGCGAGGCGGGGAACCCGGACCGTCTGCATGTCGTAATCCATCAACCCTCGCCGCCCGCTACGGGTGCTGGGCCACGAGGCGCGCCGATCTCGAGGCTCATCGACCGCGGCGGATCAGGGCCACCTGGATCTCGATCATGCGCTCGCAGGCCTCCAGCAGCTGAAGCAGGCTCCGGGCCGCCGGCTCGAACCGTTCGTAGCCCCGGGAGGCATTCAGCAGCTCCAGCGCCCGCTCGAACATGGGCCTGGCGCGGCGGGCGGAATCCGCTGTCTGGGGCTGGTGCACTTCGGAGGCATGGTTGTACAGGAAGTAGCCCGTCCAGAAGTTCCGGGCCAGCCTGTCGCTCTCGGCCGTGGCCAGGGGTGCGGCCAGATCCAGTGCCTGGACAGCCTCCATCAGCTGGCCCGCCCGATACCTGTCGTTGTAGGCGTATCCGAACATGATCCGCCAGGCGTCGTGGGCGTCGATCTCTCCACGGTCCACGGTGCCGCGCAGGGCGCGGACGGCGGCGGCAACGTCGCGCTGGCGCAGGTGGATCTGGGCGGTTCTCTGGGCCAGGGCGGGCCCGGCCCTCCCCAGTTGCCGGGCTCGGTCGATGGCCTCGAGGGCCTGCTCGGCCCGACCCGCCTCCTCGAGGGCACGTGAATAAGCCTCCCAGACGGAGCCGTCCTCCGGGGCCAGCTCGGTGGCTCGCAGACCGACGGCGATCGCTCTGTCGACCTGGCCAAGCCTGGTCCGGGCGATGACCAGGCGCTCCAGGACCCTCGGCTCGACGTCGTCACCCTGGAGGCGGACCACGTCATCGAACGAGTCCGCGGCCGTCTGGTAGAGTCCGGCCACGTGGGGCGACGTCGTTGCCGGCCGGCCATCCCTGCTGTCGGCCTGCAATGCGGCGTTCATGGCGAACTGGCCGATGTAACTGATCAGGTCCACGTTCTCCGGCTCGTGCTCGAGGCCCTGCTGGGCGAAGTCCAGCGCGCCCTCCGGATCTCCCGCGTTGGCGATCTCCGTGGCGATGGTCAGGCGGACCCGGACGTCAGCCGGATTCAGCTCCATGTACCGGTCCAGATACGCACGTGCGAGTGGCCGGTCACCCAGCTGCGTGGCGACGATGCCGCCCAGCTTCATCGCGTCCTGGTGCAGTCCGTATACTTCGAGCAGGGAGTCGACGGCCTCCAGTGCCTCCTCCAGCCGCTCGGTCTGCCAGTATATGTAACCCAGCATGTAGCGGGCGGGTCGGGAGACGGGGTTGATCTCCAGGGCCTGTCGACAGTTGGTCAGAGCCAGGTCCCATTGCCGACTCTCCACGTAATCCGAACAGAAGAGGGTATGCCGGAGCTGGGTCTGCCAGACGTCGAAGGTCTCCAGGATCCGGCTTGCCGCCTCCCGCGTATCCCGCTCGCTCACCACGAACGGATCCACGTCGAAGGCCTCGCCCGACTCGGCGGCGACGAAGCTGGCATGGACCAGGAGGTTGCGATCTCCAGCGTCCTCGTACGAGCCGCACACCACCAGGTCCCAGCCCTCCTGCATGGCCAGCTGCCTGGCCATCAGGCAGTCGGAGAGCTGACTTCGGGGGATGTTGTAGCGACGCAGCGCGTCTCGCAGATCCCGGTCCTGCACCCTGTAGTGGGTGTGCAGGCGGTCGATCTGAGATCGGAGCTCCCGGGCGACACGGCTGCCGAACCGGGCTCTGAGCCCTTCGCCAGGCGGCAGGTCGGGGACCAGGATGGTGATGCCATGGGCTGTCGGTTCCTGGGCTACCGCGGGCGAGGACACGGGCGTCGTCGCCAGGACCAGGATGATCAGCAGAGAGAATACACCGCCAATCGTGTACATGTCGCGGGACCTCCGCTCAGGATTGTTGGGCGGGCTGCCGGGTCTGTCTTCCCAATTATAGGTGCTATCAGCCGGGCAAGTACATGTTTCTTTCTGGGCCCAGCAGGCGGCAGCAGGCGTTACAGGCAGCCGCGGAGCGCGAGCACGTTGGCCACCGCGCGCTCGCCGGCGGGGTCTGACGGCCGGTTGGCCAGCTCTCCGCGGATGGCCATGGCCGTGGACCCACCGCCATCCAGGTTGATGGCCTCGGTGGCGCCGAGGCGCAGCAGGAGCCACTCCAGCTCCCGCAGGCTCATGCCGTCGGAGTACGGTGCCTGGCGGCCGTCCACCACTATCCAATATGACCTGGCGTCGTCATCCCAGCCCACAGCGGTCCTGGGGTGCCGGGCCTCGCCGAACGTTGGGATGACGCCCTGCTGTTCGGCCACCACGCCACGTCCGCCCTCGACCAGGACGGGGAACCCGCCGACGGCCTCGGCCACCGGATGACCACCGTCAGCGGGCAGCAGTCGCACCCACCAGCGGATCGTATCACCCGGGCTTACCCCGCCGAGCCACTGGGTCGAAGCCTCGTCTGTCGCTCGGAGCGCCATCCGGCGCCCGTTCAAGGCTACGGATCGTCTCTCACCGGCGATGACGTCGACGACGCCGCGGCCGGCGCCTCCAGCGGCTTCCCTCTCGACTACCCGCAGCCCCATGGTGGGCACCCCCGGCTCCGCTGGTATACTGTCTCCGTACCACCGGTCGAAGGCCACGAGGCCGGCAGGGGGCGGGTGGTGTCTATTCCCCTGGATCGGTCGGTTGACCTGGGTGATGGAGGCGCTGTCCTCTCCGGCGATGGCGAAGCCGACGATTCGGGCGGTCCCGGCCCGGTGGTCTCCGGTGACGTCCCACATGTACGCCGGCCTGGTCCCGGGTCCCGCCATGACCCTGCCCTCGTGCACGTGGGCGCCCACCGGCGTGCCACCCGGGCGCATGAAGAAGTCTCCGTTGATGGCGACGAGCGCGTCAGCGCCGAGTGCGGTGGTGGGGGCCAGGTCACTGAGGGGCGGCCCGGCCTTCACCGCTGCCAGGTCGGGAGCACAGAGGCCCTGGTCGAGCTCTACCAGGTGCACCGCCCACGGGCCTGCCGGCAGCCAGAGGTAGACGTGGCGCACCCCCCGGACCAGCGGCGTCACACGGACCGTGTCCGCGTCGGGGAATGAAGCGGCCCAGGCTCCATGGTGATCGTCGGCAGGCCAGGCTACGCGGGTCGACGGGACGTGGGTAGCGCAGGCAGTCGCCGCGACCACGATGGCGACGGCGAGCGCGGCGGCCACGGCGACTGGGAGGTCGACAGCCGAGGCGGTGTGGATCCGGGGGCGTCGTGGCAACTTCCGGGACCGGCTCTCAGGTTCGGATGGTCGGTGTGCGACGGCGCTCCGGCCCGGGCATCACCTGCGGCCACAGCTCTACCTCGGTCTCTTCCCCGTCCCGCCAGTACCGGACATGCACCACGCCCTCCGACTGGAGGGCGGCTTCCAGGAAGTCGATGGGCTCCCTGGGCACCATGCTGTTCACCTCGACGATGAGGTCCCCCCGCCGGATGCCTTTGTCGGCGGCTTCGCCGGAGCTCCCGACCACCA
Source organism: Gemmatimonadota bacterium (assembly GCA_007126035.1). Taxonomy (GTDB): domain Bacteria; phylum Gemmatimonadota; class Gemmatimonadetes; order Longimicrobiales; family RSA9; genus SLCC01. The sequence continues at coordinate 41,696 of SLCC01000010.1, read as the reverse complement.
CCAGCCCGTCCCGGTCCGGCAGCTGGTACCTTTCCCGGAGGCTGGCGCTGGGCACGACCACCGTGGCGCCCAGCATCCGGACCACCTGTTCATCGGCCTCGGGTGCCAGGAAGTCGAAGGGCGGCGGCTCGGCCAGCAATCGTTCGGCGACCCGGATGGGAGCGTCGGTCCGTACCGCCAGGGCCAGGGCGTCGCTGGGCCTGCTGTCCAGCTCCCGGAGCTCCGACTCGTCCCCGACCCGGAGTCGAACGCGGCCGATGTATGTGGTCTCCTGGATGTCGTGGACCAGCACTTCCTCCACGGTGGCGCCCAGCTCGTGGATCATGGCGGCCAGGAGGTCGTGGGTCATGGGCCGGGGCATCTCCACGCCCAGCATGACGGCCAGAATGGCCTGGGCTTCCGGGAGACCGACCCAGATCGGGATGATCATGCCGGTGCCGGGCTCGCGGAGCAGGACGACCGGAGTGTGCTGCACGGCATCCACGCCCACGGTCGCCAACTCGACCGGGATCAGGCCATCGGCGGAATCGGCGCCGGCGGGCCCGGGCGCGGGCGCGCAGCCCAGCGTCCCGGCCAGCATGGCTACGGGAGTGATCAGGACAAAAGGATTCATGACGGCGCGTCCCCCGCTGGTTGAGGTGGCGTCGGCGTCCCGGATCACCTCCAGCATGCCGATGAGGAGGAGGCCTCCACCCAGGATGGCGGCGAAGAGATAGATGGAGAGCATGCAGATGCGCTAGAGTGTGGCCGGGACGTCGTCTACGCCCCTGCCCAAGTGTAGGTCGCGGGTCCCGGAAAGGCAATCGTGCCGGGGGCGACAGTGCCGGGCGCGCTGGTGGGTAGCGCCGGATCCCAGTCCGGGATACTCTTGATCCTGTGACCAGACCACCGGAGAAGCGTTCAGGGGATCACACCCCCTCCGCCCGGCTCACCAACGAGCAGTTCGAGCTGGTGATCCGCCGTGCCGCCGAGCTACAGGCCAGGTCGGTGGAGGAGCCGGGTGCAGAGGGGTTGTCCGAGGAGGAGGCGCTCCGGATCGGACGAGAGCTGGGCCTGTCCGGCGAGCACATGGGCCAGGCCCTGGCTGAGGTGCGATCGGGAGCGGTGCCCGAAGACGGGGTCGTGGCCAGGGTAATGGGTCCGGCGCGATTCTCCGTCTCCAGGACCGTCAGGGGCGATGCCGTCCGGATCGGCAAGACCCTGGAACGGTACCTTATCGAGCACGAATACCTGGTCGTCCAGCGACGGCTGAGAGACAGCACCGTCTTCGTCAGGGCCACTGGCGTCCTGGCCACCGTGGCCAGGGCCACCACGGGAATGTTCCGCAAGTCGCCGCTGCTGGACCTCCAGACACTGAAGGTGAGCGTCCGGCAGTTGGACCCGGAGCTGGCATCGGTCCTCGTGTCCACCGACCTGTCGGGGGAGAGACGGGACAACCTCCTGGGCGGCTCGGCCATGGGAGGGACGATCGGCGCCGTGGTCGGCGCGACCCTTGGCTTCGGTGTCGCCCCCGTGGCCGCCATCGTGGCCCTGCCCGTATTCGGGGCGTCTGTCGCCGGGTTCCGGCACGCCTACAGGGGCGCGGCGAGGAAGGCGGTGGTCCAGCTCGAATCCCTGCTGGACCGCCTCGAGCACGGGGAGCTGGAGCCCACGAAGCCTTAGCTCCGTAGGCGTTAGCTCCGGTGTAGCGGCGGGCGGCTCCCCGGTGCGCAGGCGCCGGGGAGCCGTGTAGGTTGTGTCTACCTGTAGCCTCTCGGAGGCTGTGGCTCAGGTCACCTTACCAGCCGGGCCCGACCTGTCCGACCTCCCCGATCTCGCCGCACGCCACCGGCGCGTCACGGTCCATCACCTGCTCGTCGTCCTCCGCGTCCGGATCGTCCTCCATATAGTCATCGTCGGCGGCGGGTCCGAACAGCGCGACCACGTGGTTGCCGTCCATGACGTCGGCGAGCCGAACGTCCAGTGTGACGGAAGCTGCGCCGTGGCCCTGCTGGTCCGTCTGGACCGTGTTCAGGGAGTAGCGCTCTTCGCCGAGCTCATCACAGGTGCCCATGTGTATGGCCGCCTGGTAGCTGGCGTTCGGGCGTGCGTCGTCGACCTCGAGCACCACGTCCGTCTCCCAGTCGGTGAGCACCGTGAAGCGGACGTCACCAGTGACTCCCGAGTCATGCATCTCGCTGAGGTTCAGCGTCTCGGTGTCGCCGATCTGGTGGACCCGCTCCTCGGCCACGGGATCTTCGTCCCAGGGTTCCTCTTCGGGTGCCGGGCAGCCCAGCAGGAAGAGAGGCGCCACAGCAACGGCGGCGAGCTTGTAGATCCTCATTTGAGTCTCCATATAACGGTTCGACATGATCGTGACCCGTTGTGGGCCCAACCTTCAGTCCCAGATGGCAGCAAGCTCTGTTCCCACTCGACCGTCCACGGCGGTCGGGGCCGGGGCAGTGGTGGCCCAAGCGTCTGGGGATCAACGGGATGCAGGAATCGGGCGCTGGCTCTCGATCAGACACGGTCACCCTCGTGATCGGACGGTGCGGCTCGGGTGGTGGCGCGGATGAGCCAGGAAGCGGAGCGGGGCCGGGCGAGGAAACACGCCGAGCGCGGAAGTGGGATTGGGCTTCGAGCATCGAACTCCGAACTCCGAGCTCCGAGCTCCGCACTCCGAACTCCGAACTCCGCACTCCGAACTCCGACCGCCCCGCCACCTCCCAGCCTCTGCTTGCCGGGCTTCGGCGGACTGCCGGGCGAGGGCCAGTGCCGGGCGCTCGACTCCGAGTTCGGAGACCGGCCTTTGCAGGCCGCACGGGTAGAAGTCAGAACGTCAATGCCGTGACACGGAGAGCGCGGAGGTGTCGGAGGGTTCGGAGGACATCGGGGCAGGAAAATAGCGGGATCGGCCGAGCGGCTAGCAGTCGCCGGCCAGGTCGCTCCGGTAGCGTCAAGAAATGGGGTGACTCCTCGCCGCGCAGCGGTTGACCAGCCGAGGGTGTCTGCTCAATATGAAAGATCCCCATCGCGATGATGTGTGGTACCGTTCGAATCCGGCGGAGGCGCCGGTGACGGGTTCCGCCGTTACCTGAGGGTCGGCGCCCCCGTTCTTCTTGCGCGTAGAATGCTTGACATGAAACTAGAGAAAGCCTGGTTCGCGAAGGCACTGCTGCTGGCGGTGGTCCTGGTGTTTCCATTGACCGCCTGCGCCGCGGCCAGCGCCCCTGCGCCGTCGCCTGCGCCCGTCGCCGAGCGAGCGCCGCAAGCTGCCGCTGTCGCTGGCGAAGCGGTCCCCACGCCGGCGGAGGTGATCGGCTTCGACCCGGGCGAGGACTACAAGCTGGCCGATTGGGACCAGCTCCTTACCTACTACCAGCGGTTGGCGGAGTCCAGCGACCGGGTGGAGCTGGTGGAGATCGGGCGATCGATCCAGGACCGACCCATGGTGCTGCTCTTCATCTCGTCGGCGGAGAACGTGGCCCAGCTCGAGCGGTGGCGCTCTATCAGCCAGAGGCTCGGTCGGGCCGAGGGGCTGACGGACGCGGAGGCCAGGAGGTTGGCGGCTGAGGGCAAGGTGCTGGTCTGGATCGACGCCGGCCTGCATTCCAGCGAGGTAGCCACGGCCCAGCACGCGCCCCACCTTGCGCATCATGTGGCGACGGACGAATCGGAGGAGTCACGCCGCATCCGCGAGGACGTGGTCCTGCTCCTCATGCCCATGATGAACCCCGACGGCCACGAGATCGTGGTGGACTGGTACCGCCGTCACCTGGGCACGCCGTACGAGACGTCCCGCACGCCCTGGGTATACCACGAGTACGTGGGCCACGACATCAACCGGGACTGGTACATGTTCCGGCAGCAGGAGACGCAGGTGGTGGGTCGGGTGCTCTATGAGGACTGGCTGCCCCAGATCGTCTTCAACCACCACCAGACGGCGCCGTTCCCCGCCCGCATCTTCATCCCGCCCTTCGCCGACCCCGTGAACCCGCTGATCGATCCCCGGGTGGTCCGGGGCGCGAACCTGGTGGGTGAGCACATGGCGCATCGCTTCGACATGGAGGGTATGTCGGGCGTGGTGTCGGGGATCTCGTTCACCATGTGGTGGAACGGTGGCATGCGCACGGCGCCGTACTTCCACAACCAGATCGGCATCCTGTCGGAAGTGGCCCACGCGTCGGCCACGCCGCGCTATCATGACCCCGAGGACTTCCCGCTCACTTTCGGTCGCGGTCTACCCACGCTGGAGCCCAGCATACGGTATCCCAACCCATGGCGCGGCGGCCGGGCCAGCCTGGGTCAGGCGGTGGAGTACCACCTGGTGTCTTCCCTGGGCACGCTGGACGTTGCGCAGAAGAACAAGGAAGACTTCCTCTACAACTTCTACCAGATGGGCCGGGACGCGGTCGCCGCCGGTGAGGCGGGCGGCCCGTTCGCCTACGTGGTGTCCCTGGACGATCAGCACGACCCGGGCGAGGCGGTGGAGCTGCTTAACACGTTGCGCCGTGGCGGGCTAGAGGTGGAGCGAGCCACATCGTCGTTCGAGGCCGGGGGCAGGCGTTTCCCGGCGGGCAGCTACGTGATGCGGGCCGGCCAGGCGTTCCGGGCCCACCTCCTGGACATGTTGGAGCCACAGGAGCACCCGCACCGGGAGCTGTATCCGGGCGGTCCGCCCGAGCCGCCGTACGGTGGGCTGGCGGGCTATACGGTATCGATGCAGATGGGCGTCTCGGTGGTCCGGGTCGATGACGCGTTCCGGTTCGCCGGCGAGCCGGTGCACAGGGTGCCGTCGCCCGGCGCGCGGGTGACGGGGTCGGGCGATGTGTGGCTGGTGTCGCCGAACGAGAACCGCTCCGCCACGGCCATGGTCGGACTGCTCGAGGCAGGTGTTCGGGTGGACCGCGCCACCAGTGGCCTCCAGGCGGGCGATCGCGTCATGCCCGCGGGCACGCTGGTGGCGCGATGGCCGGGTACCGCTAGCGCCGCCGGAACTGTCGAAGCCGTGCTCAGCGAGCTGGACGTCTCGGCCCATCGCACGGGTGCGGTGCCAGAGGTCGCCATGCAGCCGGTGTCGATGCCTCGTATCGGTATCTATCGCCCCTGGACCGGCAACATGGACGAGGGATGGACCCGCTGGCTGCTGGGCCACTACGGCCTGCCGTACCGCGCCCTGAGCAACGAAGAGATCCGGGGTGGCGGGCTGGCGGACGTGGACGTGCTGCTGTTCGCGTCGCAGGGCGCCGAGAGCATACTCCAAGGTCACCCCCCCGGACGCATGCCTTCTGAATTCACCGGCGGCGTGGGTGAGGAGGGCGTCGAGGCGCTGCGGCGCTGGGTCGAGGCTGGCGGGCGCGTGGTCGCCCTGGACGGCGCCACGGACTTCCTCATGGCCCAGTTCGACATACCCGTCTCCAACGCGCTGGCCGGGATCGGACGGCGGGACTTCTTCATCCCTGGCTCGCTGGTCCGCCTCGCGGTGGATCGGGACCACCCGGTGGGCTTCGGCATGCAGGAGGAGGCGGCCGCCTTCTTCCAGAACAGTCGCGCCTTCGAGATCACGGCGCCGGGCCCCGAGGCCGTGGCCCGCTACGGCGAGCGGGACATCCTCTTGAGTGGCTGGGAGATCGGGGCCGAGCACCTGGCCGGCCTGCCGGCGGTGGTGCGGGCTCCGTACGGCGACGGTGACGTGGTGCTGATCGGGTTCCGGGCCCAGTTCCGGGGTCAGCCGGCAGGGACGTTCAAGCTGCTGTTCAACGCCCTGACCGGCGAGGGGCTGTAGCGGGCTGTAGCGGGCTGTAGCGCCACCGGCAGCGAGTCCGGTAGCACGGGACGGGCGGAGCGCCCACCCCCCGCCGCCGCCCACCAACCCACCGAAGCCCGGCAGCCGGCGGCCTGGTGGTGGCGTGGCGGTCGGAGCTCGGAGTTCGGAGCTCGGAGTTCGAATTCGCGGGCGAGCCAATCGCGCGGCCCGTCCCGCTCCCACGTCAGGCGATCTTCTCGATCGTGCGGGCCCAGATGACCCAGTCGAATGAGCGGATCCGCTCCAGGGCCTGATCAGAGATGGGCGCGTCCAGCTCGATGGTCATCAGCGCTTCCTTGTGCCGCCCGGTCCGGTCGACCCGCATGGTGGCCAGGTTGACGCCCGACTCGGCGAACACGCTGCTGATGGTGGCGATGGTGCCAGGCCGGTCGTGGGCGGCCAGGACCAGCGTGTCGTAATCGCCGCCCAGGGAGACGGGGAAGTCGTCGATGCGACTCACCTCGACCTGTCCGCCGCCGATGGAGGTGCCCTGAATGGTCAGTCTCTCGTCTCCGCTGCGGACCTCGAGGACGGCGGTGTTGGGGTGGACGTCCTCGCCCAGGTCCACGGTCCGGAAGGCGTACTCCATGCCTGAGTGTTCAGCTTCCTCGAAGGCCCGGCGCAGGCGGAGGTCGTCCGGTGGCAGGCCCAGCAGGCCGCCGACGATAGCCCGCTGAGTGCCATGGCCCTCGCCAGTGGCCGCGAACGAGCCGTGCAGCTGGATGGTGGCGTGCTCCGGCGTGCGACCCAGGATGGCCCGGGCGATGAGGCCCAGTCGGCAGGCGCCAGCCGTGTGGGAGGATGAGGGGCCCACCATCACGGGCCCCAGGATGTCGAAGAGTCCGATCATGGTTCCTGCTCACCTGCTGATGCCGGAAGGACTGCGCGTGGGCTGGATCTGGACCAGGCGACGGGCGGAGGGTGTGGCGGCCAGGCCGCCCTGGGCCGTCTCCCGGTAGGCGACGGGCATCTTCCGCCCGACCTCTCCCATCACGTCGATTACCTCGTCGGCCGGGACGGGGAAGTCGAGCCCCGCCAGGGCCATTTCCGCCGCCGCCAGCGCCTGCATGGCAGCGGACGCGTTGCGATAGATGCACGGGATCTCGACCAGGCCGCCGATGGGATCGCAGATCAGGCCGAGCATCCCCTGGAGCGAGAGGGCGATGGACGTGGACACCTGGTCGTGGGTGCCGCCGCCGAGCCAGGTGACCGCCGCCGCGCCCATGGCCGCCGCGGAGCCCGTCTCCGCCTGGCAGCCCCCCGCCGCCCCCGCCAGTGAGGCCCGGTGCGCTATCACGCCGCCCACGCCGCCGGCCACCAGCATGGCATCCACCAGACGCTCGTCGTCGGCGTCCAGGATGTCGCTTGCCGAGGCCAGGATGGCAGGGAGCACCCCGGCCGCACCCGCCGTCGGAGCGGCCACGATCAGGCCCATGGCGGCGTTGACCTCCAGCGTGCCCACGGCGCGGGCCAGGATGGCGGTAACAGTCTCGCCCAGGAGCCGGGGGCCATGGGCATGGAGCCTGGCCGCGCGACCGCCCGTGAGGCCCGAAGGGGATCGCATATCGCCCTGGAGGCCCTCTTCGATGGCGCCTCGCATTACCGCCAGGGTGCGCGCGATCCGTTCGCGGATCTCTTCCCTGGGCCGGCCGCTCTCGGCCATCTCGGACCGGATCACCACCTCCGGCAGGGAGAGCTGGTGCTCACGTGCGTCCTCGATGAGTGCAGCAACGGACCGGTGCATGGCTCCTTCAGGTCAGGTGTGCCGGAATGGGACTCAAACTAACAACGCTGGCAACGCCTGTCTCTGGTTCAGTCCTGTTCGCTCGGCTCTCCGATCACGCGCTGAACGAGGGCCAGCACGTCACGGGGGCCTTCAGGCTTGAAGACCAGCTCGTCGCAACCGAGGGCCAGCGCCTTGTCGCGCACTTCCGTGGTGGCCCCGGCCGTGATGCACACCACCGGGACCGACTCCATGGCAGGGTCCGCCTTGAGCCGCCGGAGCAGCTCGAAGCCGTCCACCTCCGGGAGGTACAGATCCAGGAGCACCACTGCGGGGAGCTCGTCGGCGAGGAACGCTTCAGCCTCCGCCACCGATGCCACCTCCACTACCTGGAAGCCGCCGTGGCGCAGTATGGTCCCCAGGATGTCGCGACTGGTGGGGCTGTCGTCCACGACAAGGGCGGTCTTAGCTACCGTGCCTTCGGCCATGCCGGACCGCGAATGCAAGATGAAGGCCGGAGGCGCAGCGCCTTCTGGACCGCGTCATGCAAGGCGGTGCCGTGCCGAGGACCGAGGAGAGAGAATGGCGCGCACCAAAACAGGTATGGGACCGAGGTCGGTGGCCAGAGCGATACTCATCACCATAGGACTGGTGGCGCTGGCCCTGTTCCTCTGGGCCGGCCGGAACGTCCTGTTCATCCTGTTCTTCGGCGTGCTGGTCGGCGTCTTCTTCTCTGTCTTCGTGGACCGGCTGGCGGAGCTGCGGGTGCCACGGGTGGTGGGTGTGCTCACCGTGGTGCTGGGGCTGGTTGTGGTGCTCTCCGCCTTCTCCGTCCTGCTCTGGCCCACGGTCAGGGAACAGATGGCGTTGCTGGGACGCGAGCTGCCACAGGTCGCGGAGGAGGTGGTGACGTGGGCACAGCAGCAGTACCGGGAGCTGACCGGTGTCGTGGGAGAGCCGGCGCCGGACATGGAAGAGCAGATACGCGTGGGGCTGGCGGAGCAGATGAGCGCCATCGTCACGGGGGCGCTTCCCATAATCAATACCGCCATAGGCGCGGTGGCCGGGATCCTGGTGGTGTTGGCAGTGGGCATCTACACGGCCATCGATCCGGGGCTGTACCGGCGTGGCCTGGAGCGGTTGATCCCGCCGGGCCACCGTCGGCGCGTGGGTCTGGCCATTGACCGGTCCGGTGACTCGCTCCGGCGCTGGATGGTGGGGACGCTGATCAACATGGTGGTCATAGGCGTGGCCACGGGCGTGGGCGTCTGGCTCCTGGGCATCCCGGCTCCACTTGCCCTGGGTGTGATTGCCGGGCTCCTGGAGTTCATTCCCATAATCGGGCCCATAATCGCGTCCATCCCCGCCATCGCCCTGGCCCTCATGGTGAGTCCCATGACGGCGGTCTGGGTGACGCTGTTCTATATCGGGATCCAGCAGGTGGAGAGCAACGTTCTCACCCCGGTGGTCATGCGGGGCACGGTGCGACTGCCTCCTGCCCTGACCCTCCTGTTCCAGAGTCTGATGGCGGTTATCTTCGGGTTCCTGGGCCTGTTGCTGGCGGTGCCGATACTGGCGGCGGTAATGGTGTTGATCGAGACGCTGTACGTGGAGCCCATGGAAGCGGCGGCCGTGGGAGGGGGCGCTGAATGAGCAGGGTCGGACAGGGAGGTGGTGCGGGTCCGGGATCCTGGGAAAGCCATCGGGCACTCCTGACCGACCTGTACCAGCTGACCATGGTGCATGCGTACTGGCGGGAGGGGATGGCCGACCAGTCCATCTTCAGCCTCTTCATCCGGGACCTGCCGCCGTCCCGCAATTTTGCGCTGGCCTGCGGTCTGGCCACGGTTCTTGAGCATCTCGAGCAGCTCAGATTCCATCCCGATGATCTGGACTGGCTGGCGAGCCTGCCGCAGTTCGATCGGTCATTCGCTGATTGGCTCGAAGGGTTTCGGTTCACGGGCCAGGTCAGGGCCATGCCGGAGGGTACCCCCGTCTTCTCGCAGGAGCCTATCCTCGAGGTAAGGGCGCCCCTGCCCCAGGCGCAGCTCTTCGAGACCCTGATCGTGAACCAGCTGCACGTCCAGACCCTGATCGCCTCGAAGGCGGCGCGGGTGGCACTGGCCGCCGGGGGTCGGCCGGTGGTGGAGTTCGGCCTGCGCCGGATCCACGGGGCGGATGCAGGGCTGAAAGTTGCCCGGGCCGCATACCTGGCGGGAATGGCTGGCACGAGCAATGTGCTTGCGGGCAAGCTCTTCCAGGTGCCCATCCTGGGGACAATGGGCCACAGCTACATCCAGGCACACGAGTCTGAGCTGGAGGCCTTCCGCGTGTTTGCCCGCCAGTACCAGGAGACGGTGCTGCTGGTGGACACGTACGACACCGAGGAAGGCGTGCGGAATGTGGTACGCCTGGCTGAAGAGATGGGCGACGACTTCACGGTGCGCAGCGTCCGTCTCGATTCCGGTGACCTGGCCCGGCTGGCGGCGACTGCCCGCCAGATCCTGGACGAGGCGGGGCTGGAGCGGGTCCGGATATTCGCCAGTGGTGGCCTGGACGAGCACACCATCGAGGAGCTGCTCGGGGCAGGAGCTCCCATCGATGGCTTCGGCGTCGGCACACGACTGGGCGTGTCGATGGACGCTCCGGCCCTGGAGATTGTCTACAAGCTGGTGGAGTACGGCGGTGAGGGTCGCCTGAAGCTGTCGCGTGGCAAGAGCATCCTACCTGGCGCCAAGCAGGTGTTCCGGGTCGAGGAGGAGGACGAGGCGGCCGGTGATACCATCGGCAGGTCAGGCGAGGAGCTACCGGGCCGACCACTGCTCGAGCCGGTGATGGCGGAGGGCGCCACGCTGGCGGCGGGGCGAGTCGGGCTGGCCGAGTCCCGAGCGCTGGCCGCCCGGGAGCTCGGTCGATTGCCCGCCAGGCTGAGGCGACTCTCGCCCGCAGACCCGCCCTACCCGGTGGCAGTGAGCCCGGCGCTCTCGGAGTTGAGCGCGCGGGTGCGCCGGGGCGTGTTCTCGACCTGAGGAGGAGTCATGGAGCTTTCGGATCTGGATCTGTCCCGGGCGGCGCTGTTGGTGGTGGATATTCAGCCTGACTTCCTGCCGGGCGGCGCCCTGGCGGTGGGGCGGGGTGATGAGATCCTGCAGCCGATCGCGGACCTCATGGAGCGTGACCCGTTCGGCCTGTACGTGGCGACCCAGGACTGGCATCCACCCGGGCACGTGTCCTTTGCCAGCCAGCACCCGGGCCGGGAGCCCTTGGAGGTCATCCAACTCCACGGCCACGACCAGACCCTGTGGCCGGACCACTGCGTCCAGGGCACGCCCGGCGCCGAGCTGCACCCCGCTCTGCCCTGGGAACGGGTATCGGCGGTGATCCGCAAGGGGACGGACGGGGCGACGGACTCCTACAGCGGGTTCCGGAACAATTTCGGCCCGGCGGGCGAGCGTCCACCAACCGGTCTGACCGGTTACCTGCGGGAGCGGGGTGTAGACGACGTGGTGCTGTGTGGCCTGGCCCGCGACTACTGCGTGAAATGGAGCGCCGAGGACGCTGCCGCTGCCGGGTTCCGGGCCATATTCCTCTGGGACCTGACCCGCGCCGTCGACCCGAGCTCGGACGACGAAGTGCGCCGGGACCTGGAGGGGGCGGGCGTGCTGGTCACTGGCTCGGACAGCCTGCCGGGGATATCAGGAATATCCCCATAGCCTGCCGCGGCTTTGCCAGGTATCATCATCAATAGGTAGGAAGCTCGCACAGTATATCCATCCCGGCCCGGGACAAGTCATGGACGAGCTGAGGAAGGCGACCGGCAACTTTCTGGCTCTGCGGCGCATAGCCGTAGCCGGTGTGGCGCGCGATGGTCGCAACCCCGCCAACCTCATCTATCGCCGCCTGCGGGAGAAGGGCTACCAGGTCTTCGCGGTGAACCCCCACGCCGAGCAGGTCGAAGGCGACCCGAGCTACGCCTCGGTAACCAGGATCCCGGGCGGGGTGGAAGGTGTAGTGATCGCGACCCCTCCCTCCGCCACGCCGGGCGTGGTGGAGGATTGTGTGGAGGCTGGAGTGGGGGACGTATGGATCCATCGCTCACTGGGCACCGGCAGCATGGCGCCGGAGGCGGTGGATCTCTGCCGGCAGGCTGGGGTCCGTGTCATAGCTGGAGCCTGTCCCATGATGTTCATTGAGCCGGTGGACCTGGGTCACCGGTGCATGCGCTGGGTGCTAGGAAAAGCTGGAAAGCTTCCGAAATCGAGCGAGTGCAGCCATAATTCCTGAACCATCTAGTTCTATGACTATCCGTGATTCCTTCGCGAAACTTGTCGGCACAATCACTTTACTGCTCCTGGCGGGCTGCGCGGGTGGCGCGGTGACCACGGACGGCGCTGCCGTGGCTGTTGTGGCGGGCGCGCACGACAATCCCCTCCTGGCGGAATGGTCCGGCCCCTACGGTGGCGTGCCGCCGTTCGATCAGGTCCGGGTCGAGGATTTCGAGCCGGCCCTGGAAGCTGCCATGGCCGAGAACCTGGCCGAGGTGGACGCCATAGCCAATGACCCGTCGCCACCCACCTTCGAGAACACGATCGTGGCGATGGAGCAGGCGGGTCAGGCTCTGAGCCGGGTGACGACGGTCTACTCGGTCTGGGCCTCGAGCGTCAGCACGCCGGAGTTCCAGGCGGTGCAGCGTGTTATGGCCCCGCGGCTGGCGGCGTTCTCGGACCGGATCTCCCAGAACGAAGCGTTGTTCAGCCGGATCGAGGCGGTCTACCGTTCGCCTGAGCTGGCGCAGCGCTCACCGGTGGACCAGCGGCTGGCTTGGCTGTACTACACCAATTTCACCCGCGCCGGCGCCAAGCTGGCGCCGGCGGAGAAGGCTCGGCTGTCGGAGATCAACCAGCGGCTGGCGGAGCTGTTCACGGCCTTCAACCAGAACGTGCTGGGCGACGAGAACGAGTACACGCTGGTACTGGGAGGTGAGGCGGACCTGGTGGGGCTGCCGGAGTCGCTGGTCGATGCGGCGGCGGCGGCGGCGGAGTCGCGAGGTCTGGCGGGGCAGTGGGTGATCACGAACACGCGGTCCTCCATGGAGCCGTTCCTCACCTACTCGGACCGGCGTGACCTGCGGGAGCGCGGCTGGCAGATGTGGGTCAGCCGTGGTGACAACGGCGACGAGCGGGACAACAACGCCATCAACTCCGAGATCCTACAGCTCCGGGCCGAGCGGGCCAAGCTGCTGGGCTACGAGACCCATGCCCACTGGCGGCTGGAGAACACCATGGCCGGCACTCCCGAGGCTGCCATGGAGCTGATGGAGGCGGTGTGGGAGCCGGCGGTGGCGCGGGTGGCCGAGGAGGTGGCGGATATGGCGGCCGTGGCACGGTCCGAGGGCGCGGACGTCGTCATCGAGCCGTGGGACTACCGCTACTACGCGGAGAAGGTTCGGAAGGCCCGCTACGACCTGGACCAGAACGAGGTGGAGCCGTACCTCCAACTCGATCGGCTGCGGGACGCCATGTTCTGGGTGGGCAGCGAGCTCTTCGGCTACGACTTCGCCCGGGTGACGGACGTGCCGGTCTTCCACCCCGACGTGGAGGTCTGGGAGGTCACCGATCAGGACGACGGGCGGCATGTGGGCCTCTTCTACTTCGATGCCTTCGCCCGGTCGGGCAAGCGGTCGGGCGCCTGGATGAGCGCGTACCGTCGGCAGCACGACCTCGACGGCGGTGTCACCACCATCGTCTCGAACAACTCGAACTTCGTGAAGAGTCGTCCCGGCGAGCCCGCGCTCATCTCGTGGAGCGACGCGGAAACGCTGTTCCACGAGTTCGGCCACGCGCTCCACGGGCTGGCGTCGAACGTCACGTACCCGTCCATGTCCGGGACCGCCGTGCCCAGGGACTACGTGGAGTTCCCGTCTCAGATCCTGGAGCACTGGCTGGCGACGCCGGAGGTGCTGAGTCGGTTCGCGGTCCACTACCGCACCGGCGAGCCCATTCCCCAGGACCTGGTGGACCGGATCGAGGCGGCTGCCACGTTCAACCAGGGCTTCCTCACCACCGAGTATCTGGCCTCCGGCATCGTGGACATGAAGCTGCACCTGGCTGGCGACAGGCGCATCGACGTGGCCGAATTCGAGCGCGAGACCCTCGACGCCATCGGGATGCCGGCGGAGATGGTGATGCGGCATCGGACGCCTCACTTCTCCCACGTCTTCGGCAGCGATGGCTATTCCGCCGGCTATTACAGCTACCTGTGGTCGGACGTGCTGACCGCCGATGGCTGGGGCGCCTTCGTGGAGGCGGGTGGGCCCTACGATCGCCAGGTGGCCCGGCGGCTGATCGACTACGTCTTCTCCGTGGGCAACACCATCGATCCGGCCGACGGCTACCGTGCGTTCCGCGGCCGTGACGCACAGGTCGACGCCCTGATGGAGAAGCGCGGCTTCACCAGTGGCGTCCACGCCAGCGACTGACCTGGAGCGACCAGCCAGGCAAAGCTGACCGCGGCACCAGGCACATACGGGCCGCGGGCACCGAGAAGGGGGTAGCCGGGATCACTGGCTACCCCCTTCTGGCGCGCCGGCCTGGCGCGCCGGCCTGGCGCGCCGGCCATCCGGCACCGGCCCCCGCTCCGGGCCCGGCGCCGTCTCAGCTTACTGCTTTCCGTACAACTGCTGCCAGGCGCTCTCGAACTCGTTGCCAGGTACCCAGCGCGGCTGCTCGTCGACGTCGGCTATGCGCCGGGCGGCTTCGAACAGGATGCGGAGGTCCCGCTCCACGCCCTCCAGGTTCCACTCGGGGTGGATGACGTCCGAGACCTGGTGGTAGTGCTGGAGCAGGAACTCCCGGGGATCGAAGCCCAGCTCCTCCACGTAGTCTCGGCCGGCCTGGAGATAGAGGGCCGGAATGCCCGCCTTGGCGAAGCTCAACTGGTCCGAGCGGTAGAAGCTGCCGGCGGCGGGATTGGGGTCGCCCGCCGGTCGCAGGCCGTGCTCGAGGATGACCTCCGTGAAGACGTCGCCCAGGGTGCTCATGTCGATGCCGATGGCCGCCACGTCATGGGTGAGGCCGAAGCACTGGGGCGAGTCCACGTTGATGTTGGCGACGATCCGGTTGCGGTCCACCGGCGGATTGGCCACGAAGGCGCCGCTCCCCAGCAGCCCGCCCTCCTCGGCGGTCACCGAGACGAACATGATGGACCGGCGAGGCCCGGGCTCGAGGGCGGTGAAGGCATCGGCCATGGCGATGATGGAGGCCACGCCCAGGGCGTTGTCCAGCGCGCCGTTGTAGATCTTGTCGTCCCCGGGCAGGTCCGGGTCCACGCCCAGGTGGTCATGGTGCGCCGTGAAGACGATATACTCATCCGCCAGCTCCGGGTCGCTGCCCCGGACCACGCCGGCCACGTTGTGGGCGTGGACCCGCTCGAACTCGGTGACGATTCGGGCGTCCACCCGGAAGCCCGTATCCACGGGGCGGAAGTCTCGCCGGGCGGCCATGTCGAACAGCCCGCTCAGGTCGGTGCCCAGTCCCGTCGCCACCTGCTCGGAGCGGGTCGAGTCCATCCAGGCCAGGAGCGGCACCTGGTAGTCCCGCTGCCAGATCTGACGGGAGCCGGTGTTGCCGATCACGCTGAATCCGTAGGCGGCGGAGTCGTCCGTATGGACGACGATGGCGCCCGCGGCGCCGTGCTTCTGGGCCTGCTCGAACTTGTAGGTCCAGCGACCGTAATAGGTACGGATCGGGCCGCCGAACAGCTCGACCCCGTCCTCCACCACTGGCGGGTCGTTGTTGAGGAACAGCAGGACCTTGCCCCGGACGTCGGCGCCCTTGAAGTCGTCCCATTCGTACTCCGGCGCCTCGACGCCGTACCCGACGAAGACCACCGGCACGTCCCGCAGCTCGACCAGCGGCTCCTCCGCCGTGGACCAGAAGGTGAAGTTCTGGTCCTGGACCAGGTCCAGGGCACCGCCCGGGCCGCGCACCGTGATCGAGGAACGCTCGGCGTCCTTGGTCATGCCGAGCAGCTCCACGGGGAGCAGGTAGTCCTGGCCCACCGGCTCCAGTCCGGCCTGGCGGAACCGCTCCATTATGAAGGCGATGGCCCGTTCCTCGCCGACCGTGCCCGGGGCACGGCCCTCCATGCTGTCGGCGGCCAGGACCTCAGTGTCACGGAGGATGCCGTCGGCGGTTATGCGGTCGGCGGGCTCGGGAACTACGCCGGCGCACCCGGCCACGACCAGCGCCGCAGTGGTGACCATCATCAGTCGTCTAGTCATGAAATCCATCCTGGGTTCAGAGGCCTGAAGGGTCGAGGACGGTGTCCAGGACCCTGCGGAAGAAGTCGAGTGGTAGTGCCCCGCTCATGGGTACGCCGTTGATCAGGAAGGTGGGCGTGCCCCGGACTCGCCAGCCGGCGGCCATACGATTGTTCTCCTCCAGGATGGCCGCCGTGGACGGAGCCGTGACGCATGCCCTCAGTCGGTCCCGGTCCAGTCCCGCCTCGGCGAGCCAGCTCAGCGCCCGGTCCAGGGCGTCGCCCCCGCGCAGCGCCGCCTGGTGGCGGTAGAGGACGTCGTGAGCCATCCAGAAGCCCTCGTCGCCCGCCTGCTCGCCGGCGCAGACCGCCGCCGCGCCCATCACCTCGCCGCCCCGGAAACCGAAGCTCACCGGCACGTAGCGCCAGCGTACCAGCCCCTGCTCGATGTAGTGGCGCCGGAGACTGACGAAGGTGGTGCCGGCGAACTGGCCGCAGTAGGGGCAGCCGAAGTCGCTGAACTCGACCACGGCAACGGGGGCATCGGGGGAGCCGAGGGAATAGCCCGCCGTCATCCGAGCGGCGTTGGGTGCCCGCTGGGCGGCCGCTTGCGACGACGGCAGGGCCGCGACTTCCGCCGAAGCGCCCCGCACCGGCTGCGGACCCTCGCCGCAACCCCATGACAGGGGCAGGGCAAGGAGACCGAGGAGCCAAACTGTACGTGCCATTCAGTGTTTAGCCATCCGTGATCTCTGCACTACGAGTCGGCGCCCCGATCCACACCGGTGCGCCGACCCGCGTGCCGGAGGATAGCGGCGGCTCAGCTGGAGCGCCAGCCTCGCCGTACCTCCCGGACGGCTACTCCGTCAGGGCCCGCTCCACCTCCGGACCCAGGTTCAGGCCCCAGCTGCTGGCGAACTGGCGCAGCGAACCAGGCGGGAGCCGGACCTGGTAGTCCCTGTTGTTAGGCGTCCGGTTCAGCCGGAAGTGGGGGTTGAGTCGACGTATGTCCTCGATGGCCACACCTGCCGCCCTGGCAATGGCGCCCAGCTCGGTGGCGGGCGGTACCATGACCTCGTGGTACTCCAGCGGTGGGTCCGGTATGACGTGGTCGAACCCGTACTTGGCCGGTTCCTTGCCGATCCGTCCGGCGGCGATCATGAGCGGCACGTAGTCACGGGTCTCACGGGGCAGGCGAGGCCAGATCTGGTAGTATTCGTCCTCGCTCCGGGCCTTCTCGCGACCGAACGTCTCCCGCATGATCCGGCCCACCCGGTTCTCGCCCGTGTTGTACGCCGCCGCAGCCAGGTACCAGGAATCGAACCGCTCGTACAGCTCCTCCAGGTAGTCCAGGGCGGCATCCGTGGCCCGCACGGGGTCGTTCCGCTCGTCCACCGCCCGGTCGATGGCCAGACCGTAGCGGCGGCCCGTCTCGGCAATGAACTGCCACAGCCCCGCGGCATGGGCATGGGAGTAGGCCTGCGGCTCGAAGCCCGACTCGATCATGGCCAGGTAGATCAGGTCACGGGGCATACCCCGCTCGTCCAGCTTCTCCAGGAGCATGGGCACGTATATGCCTGCCCGCTGCAGGAAACCCTCCATCCTCTCCCGCATGTCCGGAACGGTGGTGAAACGCTCCATCCAGAAGTCCACGCGCTCGTGGTCCAGGTTCGGAAGGTCCCACTCCACGACGTGCGCTTCGGCCGTCCGCTCGCCCACCACGTCCTGGACCGCACGGGCCACGGGATCCTCTTCCTGCGTCGCCTCCTTGTTGGCAGGGAGGAAGAACGCGCCGCCGATCCCCGCCAGACCGATGATGCCGCCCAGCGCCACCCGCGCCCGGCGCTGACCCAACCACTGGGGAATAGCCGGTCGGCCACCCTCATCTACCTCGGTGTGCTGCGCTCGCCGCTCCGCCTCATGTTGTTTCTGGGCCTGGCGCTTCATGGTTGAAGCCTCCTCTGAAAGCCTGCCAATGTTCCGTTTTGCCCCAAATAGTGTGCAGGAACCGCACCACGGGATTATGCTGAAGCTGTTGCTCCGGAGTGGTTTGCAGCCTGTATGGCCGCGAATGTTCCGCAGCCGGGGTCGTCATGAAGACACCAGGCGGCGGAGGGATCCTGCCGGGCGGCAGAGGAGGCCGACCGCCTGGCGAACCCCAGGCAGTCGGCCACCGGTGCCCGTGACGATCAGTGCCGCTTCGTGGGATCCAGATCCTGTGCCCGCTCGATGGCGGCGGACACGTCGTCCATGACGCCGTAGAGGCGAGTGATGGCCGCGTCCGTATCCCCGGGCAGGTTGTCCATCTCCCAGATCGCCTGCATGAGGGCGTGACCCAACTCCTCGTGCATGGCCAGCAGCTTGCCGCAGGGGCTGGAACGCGCAATAGCCAGCTTCCTGGCGGCGGGCGTGTTACCGACTCGTGCCCGCAGCCCGCTGGTACTGCATCCCGGGCAGCAAGCGCCGCATTCGGGACAGACCTGGAGGCGAGCGTCGACCTCGATGCCGCACCCCCGGCACGTTGCCAATGGCTTTGCCCTGGTCTCGACCATGATTCATCTATCCTTAAGCGCAGGCGAGCAACGATCTGGCCGGGCGCATCCGGCCCGACCGGGGGACGCGCCGGCGCCTTGCACGGCGCTGCCCGCAAGAATAGTTGCTCAGGTCGAGGCATTGTGCAATCGGGATATGTGATAGCCCGGCTGTGGGGTGATTCCCCTCCGGCAATGTAGGGGCCGGGAGAGGAGGAAGCTGGTACCGCTATTGCAGTTCCGTCACTCAGACCGGGCCTGCTGGGGGCTCGCTGACTCCGAGTGCCGATGATGTCTCGCCGTATTCCATTGCTCCTGCTGCTGGGCCTGTCGGTCCTGTCCTGCGGATTTGCTGACAGGACGCCTGTCGAGCCAGTCTTTCCGGACCTGGTGGTAGTAACGGAGGAGGTGCCCGCTGCGGTGAGGGGGCATTCGTACACGGCCTCGGTCTCCGCGGAGGGCGGTGACGAGGCGTACACCTGGGAGGTGACTGCGGGTGCGCTCCCTCCGGGCGTCACCTTCACCGTGGGTCACCTGGGCGCGGACGACGCCATCCTCACCGGCGTACCCGAGGCGGAAGGCTCGTTCGCCTTCTCCCTCAGCGTGATGAGTGGCGATGGCCAGACTGCGTCCAGGTCGTTCGTTCTGGAAGTCCTCCCCGTCGAGCCGCTGTCCATCGAGACCCCGGTGGTGCCACCGGCCCTGGCGGGGTTCAGCTACGAAGTGCGGTTGCGGGCATACGGTGGTGACGGCGAGACCTACGTCTGGGAGCTGGTGGCTGGGGAGCTGCCCGCGGGACTGGAGCTATCGGCCGGCGGGCGGATCCGTGGCACGCCCGTGGCGCCTGATACCACGTCCTTCGTGGCACAGGTGACCAGCAATGGCCAGACGGTCGAGGAGGCGTATCGGCTGGCGGTGGTGGCCCGGCAGCCCGAATCGTTCCAGATCACCATCTTCCCAGTGGTGGATGTCCCGCCGGGCGTGCAGCCGCACCTGGATGAGGCGGTGGCAGAGTGGCAGGCGATCATACAGAACGACCTGCCGCCGGTCACGATCCCCACGAGCTTCTATCAGGCTGAGCATTGCGGCGGCTTCGGCGAGCTTTTGAACGGGACCTCCACCGACGACATCATGATCGTGGTGAACATCACGCCGATCGACGGTCCGGGTGGGGTCCTGGGCCGGGCGGGCGCCTGCGGCGTGCGTGGCGGCACCAATCTGCCTTTCGGTGGAGTGATGATTCTGGACTCGGACGACCTGGAGCCGCTGGTGGGGAACGAGACGCTCACCCATATCATCTCCCACGAGATAGCCCACGTCCTCGGCTTCGGCACGCTGTGGCGGGCGCAGGAGCTGATCCAGGGCGCGGGCACCGCTGATCCCCTGTTCACGGGTGACGAGGCGGTGACCGAGTACCAGGCCATGGGCGGTGACGGCCTGGTCCCGGTGGAGAACCAGGGCGGGGAGGGCACGCGCGACGCCCACTGGCGGCAGACCATCTTCGGCAACGAGCGCATGACCGGGTTCTCGGCGCCACCGGGCGTCTTCCAGCCCCTGAGCCGGGTGTCGGTGGCGTCCTTCGCGGACCTGGGCTACGTGGTGGACATGGGGGTGGCCGACGAGTTCAGCGTGGCCGCGGCCCTTGCCCCCGGGGGTGGAGGCCACCGCCACCACTGGGGCGACCTGGGCTGGGACGAGATCCTTCTGGAGCCGATCCGGGTCCTGGAGCGGGACGGCCGGACGAGGACGATCGACCCATGGTGAAGAAGACGACGATGATGGCCCCGATCCGGCTACGACGGAATAGCTTCCCGGCAGGGGTGGCGCTGGTCGCCTTGCTCCTGGGCGGGTGCGCCATCCACCGCGAGCATCACGAGCCCTATCCTTTGGGGTGCCACTATTTCGTGCAGGACGACGTGGCCCGGGAGCTCCACCTCCCGTGGGGCGTCCGGCTCCTCGATCAACCGCTGGAGGGTTGGCCAGCCATACAGCAGCGGTCCGACGTCCGCCGCGCCACCACCCTCACCGGACAGGGCGAGGTGGATCACCCGTTCGGATACTGGCTCCGGACCGCGGCTGACTCCCTGGAGATCGGCTACCCTGGCGGCGGCGGGATCCTGCTCGAGCTCGCCATCCACGACGCCCGCTTCCGCGGGACCGCCCGCCCCGTGGGCGACGCGCTGCCGCCCCCGGCGGTGATACCGGAGCCCCGGGCCTACCCGGTGGAGATGGTCTGGGCCCGCTGCCCCGACGATTGATCAGCTCCGGTCCCGCCGACCCGTACCCAATCCGTTCCCTCCGACTTCTCCGGACCCTTCGTGTCAAGCTTGTTGGGAGGTAGGGCTCGCCCTGACTTCGCCGCTCAGCCGGTTGTCTCCGGCACGAAATCGATCAAGATTCTGACGCGACGGGGGCAATCCTTGTGACGGTGGAGGGTGGATGGATCAGAAAACGGCCGGTCAGAAGGGCGCGGGCGGGGTCGACTTGAAAGCGCTCGTGGAGCGGACTGACGCGGCGGCGCTGGCCGAGGTGGTGGCGGAGCTGCGGCCGCAGGAGCTGCTGGAGTCCTGGGAGGACCTGTCCTTCGAAGACCGGGTCCTCATCGTCGCCGCGCTCCCGCCCGACAAGGCCGCCGAGCTGGTCTCGAACCTGGGCGACGACGAGCAGTCCGCACTCCTCGAGGCCCTCCATCCGCCGGCTGTTCGCGCCGTCCTCGAGGAGCTGGACCCGGACGACCTGGCGGATGCCCTCCAGGCCCTGGAGGAGCACGACGCTGAGCAGGCCGAGGCGGTGAAGGCCCTGCTCGGGCCGGACGTTCTGGCGGTGGCGGAGGCGCTGGCCAGCTACGAGGAAGAAGAGGCCGGCGGGCTGATGACGCCGGAGTTCGTGTCGCTGGCCGCAGGCATGACAGTGGACCAGGCACTGGAGTTCCTGCGTGAAGCGAGTCCTGACGCGGAGACGATCTACTACCTCTACGTGGTCGACCGGGACCACCGGCTCCTGGGCGTCCTGTCCCTGCGGGAGCTGATCGTGGCCTCACCGTCCACTCGCATCGGTGACATCATGGATACGAACGTGGTGTGGGTGACCACATCCACCGACCAGGAAGAAGTGGCCCGCGTCATCGCCGACTACGACTTCGCGGTCCTCCCGGTGGTGGACGAGACCGAGCGACTGGTGGGGATCGTGACCGTCGATGACGTCCTGGACGTGGTGGAGCTGGAGGCCACCGAGGACATCCACCGCCTGGGCGCCGCGCCCGTGGACGTGGACTACGCGCGGGCGCCACCGTGGTTGCTGTTCCGGAAGCGGATGCCATGGCTCCTGCTCCTGGTCGTCTCCATGACGCTCACCTTCAACGTCATCTCCCACTTCGAGGGGGTCCTGGCCGAGGTGGTGATCCTGGCGGCGTTCATCCCGCTGCTCATCGGCACCGGCGGCAATGTGGGCGCCCAGATCGCCACGCTCGTGGTTCGGTCCCTCGCAACCAGGGACCTGGAGCTGCGGGATTACCTCGGCGTGCTGCTCAAGGAGATCGGCACCGGGCTCCTGCTGGGCCTCGCCTTCAGCGTCTTCATCGCCGGCTACGTTCTCCTGTTCCAGGTCGAGCCGCGGGTCGTCCTGGCGCTGGGGATGACCATGCTCCTCATCGTGATGACGGCCAACCTGGTAGGGGCCAGCCTGCCCTTCCTGTTCCGTCGCCTGGGTATCGACCCGGCCCTCACCAGCTCGCCGGCCATAACAACCATCATGGATGTGGTGGGACTGCTCATCTACTTCCGCGTGGTGATATGGGTCCTGGGCGCAGGCTCGGGCCAGGGCTGAAATCACCAGCGCCCTTGGAGCACCAGCGTCGGAGAGACAGGACCCTGCTGCTACGGGCGGGGCCTGGCCCGCGTGGTGGGCGGAGAGGCGCCCCCGTCGGGCTCGTGGGGAAAGCTCCCACGTTTCGCCACACATGCATGTAGGGTCATCGCCGATATCCCCAGCTTGGGCCTGACGATATTCTTCTGGGCCTGATCGGAGCACAGCACAAGGAGAAGCATGTGACGGAGTTGCCACAGGGGCTGGAAGAAAAGCCGGTTGTACCGAAGCGCGACAACTGGATAGCTCGCTCGCTCGGAATGATCGAGCGTGTGGGCAATATGCTGCCGCACCCGGGTACGCTGTTCGCCGGGATGGCATTCCTGGTCATCATCGCGTCGTTCATCGCCGCCCAGTTCAATCTGGTCGTGACGCACCCGGGTACACTCGAGGACATCCGGCCGGTCAACCTGATGAGCCTTGACGGGTTACACCGGATCCTGACGAACCTGGTCCCGAACTTCACCGGTTTCGCGCCGCTGGGCGCGGTGCTGGTGGCCATGCTGGGGATCGGGATCGCGGAGGGGAGCGGCCTGATCGGGACGGCTCTCCGGCTGCTGGTCATCTCGGCGCCGAAGCGGCTGCTGACGTTCGTGATCGTGTTGGCGGGTGTGCTGTCCAACACGGCGAGCGAGGTGGGCTACGTGCTGCTCGTCCCACTTGCTGCCGCTATCTTCCTGGCCGCTGGCCGGCACCCGCTGGCTGGCCTGGCGGCGGCATTCGCCGGCGTCTCGGGCGGTTACAGCGCGAACCTGTTCCTCGGGACCATCGACCCGTTGCTGGCCGGTCTGTCGGAGGAGGCGGCGGCCATCGTGGATCCCACCTATGAGGTGAACCCTGCGGCCAACTGGTACTTCATGGTGGCCTCGGTCCCGTTCATCGCGGTGATGGGCACGTGGGTGACGGAGAAGATAGTGGTCCCGCGGCTGG
Organism: Gemmatimonadota bacterium; assembly: GCA_007126035.1. GTDB lineage: Bacteria > Gemmatimonadota > Gemmatimonadetes > Longimicrobiales > RSA9 > SLCC01. The sequence continues at coordinate 18,604 of SLCC01000010.1, read as the reverse complement.
GCAGGTACACCGGCGATGAGCAACCGGAAGAGCTGCGGCCGCTGACACGCGAGGAGAGACGGGGTCTGCGGTGGGCGCTCGTATCCATGGTCGTGCTGGTCCTGTTGCTGGTCTGGTCTGCACTGCCCATGGGCTCCATCCCCGGGGCGGGCTGGCTCAGGGACCCGGTCACAGGCGACCTGCTCCGCTCGCCGTTCATGTCGGGGATCGTGGCCATGATCTTCATCGTGGGTGCGGTGCCGGGGATCGCTTACGGCGTGGGAGCCGGCACCTACACCAATGACTCGCAGGTGATGGCGGGGATGGGCAAGGCCATGGAGACGCTGGGCGTGTATATGGTCCTGGTCTTCTTCGCCGCCCAGTTCGTGGCCTACTTCAACTGGACGAACCTGGGCCTGATCGTGGCCGTCCAGGGAGCTAACATCCTCGGGAGCGTGGACCTGCCGCCGGTGGCCCTGCTACTGGCGTTCGTGGTTGTATCGGGATTCATCAACATCTTCATGGGCAGCGCTTCGGCCAAGTGGGCCATCATGGCACCGGTCTTCATCCCCATGCTGATGCTGCTGGGCTACAGCCCCGAGATCACCCAGACCGCGTACCGGATCGGCGACAGCACCACGAACATCATCTCGCCGATGATGACCTACTTCGCCCTGATCGTGGCCTTCGTCACTCGTTACGACAAGAAGGCGGGTATCGGCACGGTGATCGCCACCATGTTGCCCTACACGGTGGCTTTCCTGCTGGTGTGGATGGTGATCCTGATCGTGTTCGTGGTCTTCGCCATCCCCGTGGGCCCAGGCTCGCCCATGTTCATCCCCATCCCGGGGGGTAGCTGAGCCACGCGGCGTCGGACCCGGTGCGACGCCGGCGCCCCGCGCGGCGCGCTACCGGGTCCGGTCCGCCTGCCGGATAATCGACGGGGGCACTGCGCGACCTGCCGGCGGGACGCCGAAGACCTGGCCGTGAGCCATGTCTTGGTGTTCCGGCGCCGGGCGCTACCGGCCCGCCCCGTCCCCGCCGTCCGGATCGTTCACAATGGCCGCGGCGCGTCGGGCATTTCTGGCGTCTCGGGTGCTTCGATCTCGATGTCGGCTTCCACATCCCGCGGCTCGTCTGCGCGGGGCAGGAACAGGACGATGGCCAGGATGATCAGGACGATGATGATGGCCAGCAACGCGTACAGTCCCCCTCGCCCGTTGCCGCTGCCTGCTTGACTTCCCTGTGTCTCAACCATTGATAGCCCCTCCGTCAGGGCCGGTGGATTCCGGCCGCTGAGTTGGATAGGGCAAGTGCGATGCCAGTGGGGTGCCGGTTGCCGTCGGTGAAGGTCGTGGCCGAGCATCTCGGGAGCGGTGGCATCCGGGCGCGGAGCGGCCGGGTCAAGGGTTGCAGGGGCACGGGCGCGGGCAGGGGTTCCAAGAGGCGATGCAGCTACAGTCTCCTGAGACACGGGCCGTGGAGGAATGGGGAGGTAGAGGGTGACGTAGACGGGGACGCCCACCCCGGCCACGAAGGAGTAAGCCTCTCGGAGCTCGGGCTTCGGGCTACCGGCTGAAGCGTCGGATGAACTCCTGCTCCGCTTCGGTGGTGCCTACCAGGATCAGCTCGGCATGGGGACCCCTGGGTATGGGCCGGTCGGGCGAAGGGTTGATGGCCATGCCGTCACCGTCGCGCCAGGCGACGAGGTGGCAGCCGGTCCGCTCCCGGATGCCCGACTCCCGCAGGCTCCGGCCCGCCAGCAGCCGGGGCACCTGGGTCCGGAAGATGTCCAGTCCTTCCGCGATCATCACCACGTCGCCCCGTTCCAGGATGTTGGTGATGGCATTGGCGCCCATGGAGGCGTAGGACATGACGAAGTCGGCGCCGGCCCGGTGCAGGGTGGACACGTTCCGCTCGAGCGTTGCCCGGCTCACGATGGAGATATCGGGGCGGAGGCGGCGGCAGTAGTTGGTGAGGAAGATGTTCGTGGCGTCATCGGCGGTGGTGATGACCGCTGTAGGCGACTCCTGGATCCCCGCCGTCACCAGCGTCTCGATGCTGGCGGCGTTGCCCACCACCGTGTGCTCCAGGTCGTCTACCTGCGTGGGATCCTTCTCCACGATGCGGTAACTGATGCCTCGCTCCCGGAGACCGGCGGCCACCGAGTGGCCGACGCGGCCGCCGCCCAGGATGAGGACCGGCGCGTCCGAGACCACGTAGATGGCCGTCAGCTCCTCGAACAGCTCGAGCTGATCACGCGAGCCGGCCAGGACCAGGACGGTGGCGTCATGGATCTCCGTGGTCGGGCCCGGCACGATGAACTGGCCTCGCTCCCAGGCGCCCACCACGGTCAACCCAGTGGTCCGGCGGAGCCACCCCTCGCCCAGGTTCTTGCCCACCATGGGCGTCCCGGTCACCGGTGCCTCCGCCACCACCAGCTCATCGAACTCGCCGATGACGTTCGCCCGGAACTCGCCGCCCAGGGTACGGCGGGCCAGGGACCGGCCCAGCATCTCCGCCAGCTCCAGCACGTGCGTGGCACCGGCCAGCTGGAGGACGTCCACCGATTCCGGGTCCCGGGCGAAGGCCACCACCGGCACCCGCTCGTCCATCTCCCGGACGGTGAAGGCGATGTTCGTGTTGATGAAATCGTTGTCGTTGGCGATGACCATGGCCGCCCGGTCCGCGCCTAGCCGACGGTACGTCTCGGGATCGTCGCGCTCGCCCAGCACCACGCTCAGCCCCTGGTCCTCAAAGGCCAGGGCCGTGCGCAGGTCCGGCTCGATCACGCAGTAGGTGGCGCCCCGGAGCTCGAGACGCTCCACCAGCGCCATGGCCACCGGCTCGTGGATCGCCATGATCACGTGTCCCCTCACCTCCGGAGTCACGCTCCGGGGCACGCGCATCCGCTTCTGCGCCTCGAGCCACGGCGCGTAGAAGAACTGGATGAACGTGAACGGGAGCACGATGAGGAGGAAGAGGATGCCGGACAGGATGACCACCATGGAGAACACGCGCCCAATGTCGCTCTGGAACACGATGTCCCCGAATCCCAGCGTGGACATGGTGACCAGTGTCCAGTACAGCCCCGCCACCCAGCTGTGGACCTGGCCCTCCCAGGCCATGATCAGCTGGAAGAGGATGGTATAGGTGGTGACCAGCACCACGAGGGCCACCACGAACTTGAGGATCATCCTCAAGTTCCGACGGGTCCCGGCCCCCGACGCGAAATCAGAGAGCTGCGCGGTCCAGAATTTCATGGGCTGTAAGGTATGTCTTAGCGCATGGGCATGGACTGTCGGACAACCTGCCCCGGCAGCGCGCAGCCAGAGCCAGGTGCCGCGAACAGTGAATAATGGCGGGTCGTGCCCCCCCTGTCGACTACGGCGGGATGGGACGGCGAACTGAGAACTGAGAACTTCGAGCCATCCTGACCGGCGGGGCGGCATCGCTTCTCGAATCCCGCGCCCTCGCCCGCGCCCGTGCCATGCTGACCCCGCCGTTCCGCGCCCGGATTCCACCGCGCCGGCCTGCGCCTCAAGGCAGGGGCAGGGTGCCGGTCAAGCCCGGAGGGGAGGGGTTGTAAGGGTTTCGACTATGGCGGGAATCAGGGAAAACCCTACCGCGTCCGGGGTGGAGCGGCTGTAATCTGGCACGGTTGGTCCAACGAGAGGAGGTATCGTGAGAACGCGTCGCTTTGGTTCGGTGTTGATGGTTGCGGGTGTGGCGGCCTTCTGGGGCTGCGATGTGGAGCGTGATGCGCCGGCGGAGCTGGCGGCTGGCCTGGACATGGACATGCTGAACCAGCTGTTCGACGTGATCCCGGAGACGCCGCCGGATCTTCCTGGCAATCCGCTGACGGAGGAGAAGATCGAGCTGGGGAAGATGTTGTATTTCGATCCCCGTCTGTCATCGAGCTGGCTGATAAGCTGCAACACGTGTCACAACGTTGGTCTCGCGGGAGTGGACCTGCTGGAGACGTCGGTGGGCCATGGTTGGCAGAGAGGCCCTCGCAACTCGCCCACGGTATTCAACGCGGTGTTCAACATTGCCCAGTTCTGGGATGGCCGTGCGGAGGACCTGGCGGAGCAGGCGAAGGGCCCGATCCAAGACGCGGTGGAGATGGCCAGCACGCCGGAGCGGGTGGTGGAGACGATGCTGAGCATCCCCGAGTACGTGGAGGCGTTCGAGGCGGCGTTCCCTGATGACCCGGAGCCGGTGACGTTCACGAACGTGGCGCGTGCCATCGAGGCATTCGAGGCTACGCTGATCACTCCCGGTGCCCCGTTCGACCGGTTTCTGGAGGGCGAGGTCGGGGCGCTGACGGAGCGTGAGCAGGAGGGGCTGGCGCTGTTCATCAACACGGGTTGCGCGGCGTGTCACGCCGGTATCAACCTGGGCGCGCAGAGCTACCATCCCTTCGGTGTGGTGGAGCGGCCGGGCGCCGACATCCTGCCGCCGGAAGATCGTGGCCGTTACGAGGTGACGCTGACGGTGGAGGACGAGTTCGTGTTCAAGGCGCCGACGTTGAGGAACGTGGCGTTGACGCCGCCGTACTTCCATTCCGGCTCGATCTGGGACCTGCAGGAAGCGATAGTGGTGATGGGGGTTGCCCAGCTGGGCCGGGAGCTGAGCCCGGAAGAGGCGGTGTTGATCACGGAGTTCATGGGTACCCTGACGGGCCGTCAGCCGGTGATCGAGTATCCGATATTGCCGCCGCACACGGAGCGTACGCCTCTACCCGATGTCTCGCCGGTGGTGCGGCCGCCGACGGCGAGTGATTGAAGGATCAGAAACCATAGCGAGGAACAATGGCGAATAATCAGCAGGTAGTAGACGGACTGAACGGACTGCTGGCGGACTCGACGGTATTCTATCAGAAGCTGCGCCACTACCACTGGAACGTGGATGGTCGGCATTTCTTCGAGCTGCACGCCAAGTTCGAGGAGATCTACGATAGCTGGGCGGGCACCATCGACGAGATAGCCGAGCGCATCCTGATGGTTGGCGGTGTGCCGCTGCACACGCTCAAGACCCTGCTGGAGGCCGCGGGGTTGGAGGAGGACGAGACGATCCCGGCGGCGGGCGCCATGGTCGAGCGGGTGGTGGCCGACCTGCGCCTGCTCCACGTGAAGGCAGGCGAGGTGATCGAGGCGGCTGAGTCGGCCGAGGACCGTGGTACGGCTAACCTGCTGGACGGGGTCCGGGACGGCCTGGAGAAGGAGATCTGGATGCTACAGGCCTGGCAGAAGCAGTCGGCGGGGGCCTGGGGCTGAGGTATTTCCGGAGGGTCCAGCTGGTGACGGTCGCGGCCTGAAGGTGGCGGCGGCCGCACTGGACAGCGTGAGGGGGGAGGAGCGGTGCTCCTCCCCCCTCGAGTCATCTCGGGGATGACCCTGCTTCAGCGCCGATCAGCCGTGCCTGCCGGCGTGGTCGTCACGAGTGAAGCAGCCATCGAAGAGCGGGTTGTTGCGCTCGTCGAAGGGCACCGGCACGTGCGTGTCGGAGCCGTAGGTCGAACCACGGTGGTGGGTGCCGATGGGGAAGATCTCGTCCTGCTGCCGCCCATAGTCCCATATGAGCCGGCGCAGGTCAGGCAGTCTCCGCCCGGTCAGCCATAGCCAGTAGGCGCGCTCCTTGAAGTGGAGGTCTTCGCGCTCGCGCTGGCTCATGGCTTCGATGTCGTCCTCATCCAGGGCCTGGAGCTCGAAACCAATCTGGGCTTCCAGCGGCACGTTGGCCCGCAGGTAGTTGTGCAGCTCCACGAACAGGTCGACTTGCCCGGCTCGCAGTGCTGCCTCCGCCTCGATGAGGCGCGCCTCGATCCCGGTGGCCAGGACCGTGGGCGACGGTCGGTTGGGATACTTCAGCTGGCCCCATTGCTCGTCGGGCCGGAGCGTGGTCCGCTGGGCGGCGCCGATGTGCATGCTGGGGATCCGCGGGTCGCGGACGTCGCCGTCTATCCGGCCTTCCGCACGGAACGGCAGCCCGTTGATGCCCTCGGCATTGCCAACCGACCAGCGGCCGGCATTGTTGTTCATGGCCCAGATGCCGTTGTTCTGGCGCGCTGACGTCTCCGAGTGCCAGACCAGGTACTCGAAATCGGTGGGCACGCCGGCGGCCGTGGCTGCCGCGGCATCGTACTGTCCGAGCCCGAGCTGGGCCCGTGCGATCCCGAGCTGCGCCAGGTAATGCTGCTGCGGCAGGTTGCCGGTAGCGGCCACCTGTTGGGCGGACTGGAACCTGGCGATGGCACGGTTGAAGACCTGGACGGTCGTCTCCGGCTCACCGTGGTCCATGGTGCCGTCTGGCCTCAGCTCACTGAATGGAATACCGGAGCAGTAGTTCTCGGCCAGCATCGAGTATACGTACCCGGCCAGATTGTAGGCCTCGGCGTGACCCAGCTGGTTCGGCCCCAACTCGCCGAACAGGCCCGCCGATCGCTCGGCGGAGACCCGCGCCCGCTGGAGGAGGTGGAACAGCCCCTGTACGTGGGCGTTGGTCTCGATAGTGATACGCCGGTCGAGGACCTCACGGGTATCGAAGGTGCCGCTGTGCCTGAACTCATCGGAGATGAGTCCGCCCATGAGGACAATGCCCTCGGTGCCGCCGCCGCCGATGGGCGCGCCCGCGTATGCCAGCGTGAAGTCCCCCAGGGCACTGGCCCGGATGGCCGGGAGCATGAGCGGGTCGACGATCTCTTCTGGCAGAAGCGTATCGGGATCATCGACGTCCAGTAGACGGTCCAGGTCGCAGGCGGCGAGGCCCAGCAGGGGCAGCGCCAATGCGGCTGCGCCCAGCCAGCGCCGGCCGCGCCGGCGCCTGGGTGTCTTGGTGTTCTGTGGTGTATTCATCATGGCCTCTTGCTCAGAAGTTCACGTTGACCCGAGCCGTCCAGTGCCGGATGGGTGGTTGGCTCTGGAACTCGGCGGTCGTGAAGTTGGCCTGGCCGGCGAAGTTCACCTCCGGGTCCATGCCCGTGTAGTTGGTCCAGGTGGCCAGGTTACGACCGGACAGGGTCAGGCTCATGCCATCGAGGCGGAAGCGCTGGGCCCAGGTGTCCGGCGCCATGAAGGTCAGCGACAGCTCGCGGAGCTTCGTGAAGCTGGCATCCTCGAGGTAGCCCCACCAGTTGAAGTGCCAGTAGGTAGCCACGCCGCGGGCCTGCCGGTCCAGGGGCGTGTCGGGATCGTGCAGGTCCTGACAGAGCAGGAACACGCACTGCCACTCCTCGCTGCCGGCCCACAACGTGTGGCCGCCCTGGTGCTCCAGCAGGCCGGAGATCCGGACCATGTTCCAGAGCGTCAGGTCGGTGCCGAAGGAGATGTTCCTCGTGGGGATCGGCTGCCCGGCGAACTCCATGGTGTCACGCGGGAACGTGATCTCGGTGAAGTCGATGATGCCGTCGTTGTTCAGGTCCTCGAACTCGTAGGGCGTCTGCCAGTAGCCGCCCAGGGGCCAGCCCTCGCGGTGCTGCTGGCCCGAGGCCAGGCCGAAGATGATGGGGTCGCCATCCATCTCCGTCAGTTCGTTGCTGTTGGTCCCGACCGAGAAACGCGCGTTCCAGCGGAGGTTGTCACCGTCGATGACTCGTGCGTTGGCCAGGACCTCGACGCCACGGTTCACCACCGTCCCGATGTTCTCGAAGCGGGTGGCCGCCATCCCCAGGGACGGTGCCAGGCGCCGGGCCACGAGAGCATCGCGGGACGTCTTGTCGTAATACGTGAATTCGAGACCGAGCCGGTCGTTGAACATGCCCAGGTCGAAGCCCGTCTCGATCTCGGTGGAGATCTCGGGGCTCAGCGTCGGGTCACCCACGCCGCCCACAGTGAAGCCGGGCGCGTCTCGCGCACCTTCGAAGGTGGCGGCCACGGGATTGAAGAACGTGATGGCCTGACGGAACCCGGGCCGGAGGCCTGACCGGCCGGCGGCGCCACGGAGCCGCACGGAGTTGAGGAAGTCCAGCCGGGGGAACCACTCTTCCTCGCTCATGACCCACGACAGGCTGAGGGAGGGGTACCAGACCAGGCCGAAGTCGGCGCCGAAGGCGCTATTGTCATCGCCGCGGAGCGCGGCCGTCACGAAGACGCGGTCGTCGAAGCCCAGCTGCTGCTGAGCGTACGCGCCCACCATGATGACGTCCTGATTGACCTCGTTGACGGAGAACCGGGCGTGGGTGCCGCCCAGCGAGCCCGTCCCCGCCAGCAACTGCCAGCCCAGGGCATAGGTGCCGCGGAAGACCTCCCGGTGATACTGGGCTCCCACTGATGAGGTTGAGAGGATCCTGTCCGTCAGCTCCCGGGATGCCGTGGCCGTTAGGTTGGCCGTGTAGTTGCTGATCTCGATCCGGTTCGACTGACGGAGACCCTCGGGCAGCGCTCCCTGGGGTATGGTGTTCGGCGGGATTGTCTCGCTGTCATGGCGGTTCACCAGGTCGAGACCGCCGATGCCCACGAGGCTGAGCCAGTCCAGGGGTCGGTAGTTGACGTTCAAGCTGCCGATGAGCCGGCTCAGTCCCTGACGGGTGTCGATAAGGGCCATCTCACTGGGAGCAACCAGTGAGTAGCCCCGTCGCACCGGGTCGTCCCTCGGCGTCCCGGTAAGGGCGTCCGGGATCGGGCCGGGCCCGTTGTCGGACCAGGGCAGGGCCAGGTCGCTGGTGGTCCAGCCGCTGGTCACCGTCACGTTCAGGTCGTCCCGCAACTCGGCCTGGAGGTTGGCGCGCAACGACGTCCGGTCCAGGTTGTTGTTCCGATAGATCCCGCGTTCGTCCTCGGTCTCGGCCGACAGGTAGTATGTCACGGTCTCGGTGCCGCCGGACACGCTCAGGCCGTACTTCTGACGGTCACCATCACGGAACGGGCTGGCAGGACCCAGCTCCGGGTTGCTCACGCCGTGACCCTCCGCCCGATCCATGAGGGGGTTCCAGATCAGCGTCTCCACCGGCTCGCACCAGCCCACAGCCTCGAACATGAGGGGGCAGGCGAAGCCGCCGGCGGTCACCCGCTGGTACATGGGCGGCCACTCGTTCCGCTCGTGGAGCAGGCCCACCTCAGTGAAGGCGTTCCACCGCGCAGGGCCCGCACGCCCGCGCCGGGTCGTGATCTGGATCACGCCCGTGGCCGCCGCCGTGCCGTACAAGGCGGCGGCTGCGGGGCCCTTCAGGACCTCGATGCTCTCGATGTCCTCAGGGTTCAGGTCCTCCAGGCGCGACGGGCTCTGCCCGCCCACACTGATGGACATTGACTGGGGCGAGTCGTTGATCCGGACGCCGTCGATGATCAGCAGCGGCTGGTTCCCCAGCGACGCGCTGGCCGAGCCCCGGATCCGGATCCGGGCGCCCGTGCCCGTGGTGCCCGACGAGGTCTGCACCACCACGCCCGCGCTGCGACCCTGGAGCACGTCCGACATGGTGGTGATGGGCGCCAGGTCCATCTCCGCCACCGGGATCTGGGCAATCACGTTGCCACGCTCGCGGACCCGCTGCCTCTCTCCGGTGGCCGTGACGACCACGCCCTCGAGAGGCACCGCCGACTCGGCGATGGAAAAGTCGGCGGTCACCACCTCACCGGGGACCACTGTGACTTCCTGCCGCCCCTGCGCGTACCCGATCCGGGTTACCCGCACCTCTCGCGTGCCCGCAGGCACGTTCATGATGATGTAACGGCCTTCCTGGTTCGTGATCGTGCCCAGCTGCGTGCCGGCTATCGTCACCTGCACACCAGGCATCGGCCGCAGAGTCGCGGCCTCCACTACCACACCGGACACCGTACCTCGCTCCTGGGCAACAGCTTCACCCGGGAACAGGGCCGCGGCGACCAGCGTTGCTAGTAGCCAGTGGTAGTTTCTCATTCTTCTTCTCCTCTGACCGTGTTGCCGTTGATGTCGGCTCGGGTCATGGGTTCTGACGATGGGGATCTGGGAGCAGACCCCGGGGAAAGATACTACGACTCATAAGGTTGTTTCTTACAATGTCTTAGGGTGCTCTTAGCCTCCGGATTCAAAGTGGCATTGCCAGGTGGTCACATACGAAGAACGTCGGAGATGATAGAATCGTGCCAGCGCCGACAGCGCCCCGGCGTCAGGGCGAGGATCGATGCAGGTCGTCCGACGCATGACACGGCTCCCATCCGCACCAGATGAACTGACGTAGTAGCGGATAGCAGCACCGAGCCACGGGATCGACTGCAGCTCCCAGAGCGCGAGCAGCGGTTAATCAGGAGCAGTCGGCGAGGCTCTGCTACCGCCTCAGGGCACGTAGTAGGTCGGCGAGCCCGGTCCCACCGGCAGCCCGAGACCGAAGACCCAGAGGTAGAAGAGGACGGTCCAACCGGCCAGGAACAGCACGCTGTAGGGGATCATCATGCTGATGACGGTGCCGATCCCCAGGTTCCGGTCGTAGCGGTTGGCCATGGCCAGGATGAGCCCGAAGTAGGACATCATGGGCGTGATGATGTTGGTCACCGAGTCGCCGATCCTGTAGGCGGTCTGGATGACCTCCGGGCTGTAGCCGGTGAGCATGAGCATGGGCACGAAGATGGGCGCGGTGACGGCCCACTGTGCGCTGGCGGAGCCCAGCATGAGGTTGACGAAGCCGGAGACGAAGATGAAGCCGATGAAGACCGCCGGTCCGGTGAGCCCGATCTCCTGGAGGAACTGGGCCCCCGTCACGGCCACGATCTGACCCAGGTTGGTCCAGCCGAAGAAGGCCACGAACTGGGCCGCGAAGAAGACGATGACTATGTAGAGGCCCAGGGTGGCCATGGCCTCCGCCATCCCGTCAACGATGTCCCGGTCGCTCCGCATGCTGCCCGTGACGCGGCCGTATACGAAGCCGGGGATGATGAATCCGATGAAGATGAAGGTGACGATGCCGCGGAAGAAGGGCGAGTTGAGCTGCTCCCCTGTCTCCGGGTTCCTCAGCACGCCCCACTCGGGCACGATGGTGAGGGCGAGGACGCCCAGGAACAGGACCACGCTGACGCCTGCCCAGAGCAGGCCCTTCTTCTCCCGTGAGGTGAGGGGGTCGAGCTCGCCCTCGTCCGATATGTCCTCCATGGCCAGCTCGGGGTCGTAAGGACCCAGGAGCGGCTCGACGAACTTGATGGTGGCGATCACGCCCAGGCTCGTGATGAGGAAGACGCTCACGAACATGAAGTAGTAGTTGACCGCCGCGTGGACCATGTAGTCCGGGTCGATGAGGCGGGCCGCTTCCTCCGTGAGCCCCGCCAGTAGCGGGTCGATGGTGCCGATCAGCAGGTTCGCGCTGTAGCCGCCCGACACCCCGGCGAAGGCGGCGGCCAGGCCAGCCAGCGGGTGACGGCCCATGGACAGGAAGATGATGGCGCCCAGCGGGACCAGCACAACATAGCCCAGCTCCGAGGCCGTGTTCGACAGGATCCCGGAAAAGACCACCGCCGTGGTGACCAGGATCTTCGGCGCCAGCACGTACGAGATCAGGCGCTTCCACCGCCGGACCAGACGCTCGCCCAGAGGCAGACCGGGGATGATCTCCGGTCGCTCCGGACGCACCGATGCGGCGCCCAGCACTATCCCCCGGATACCCGCCCGGATCAGTCCCGACTTCTCCGCCACGCCCACACCCAGCAGGGCGGTCAGGACCGTGCCCAACGGCGCGAAGCCGGTGAAGTTGGTGACGAAGTTCTGGACGATGAGCCGCAGCCCCTCCGCGTTCATCAGGCTGATGGCGAAGATCCTGCCATCAGGCGACCGGCCACGCGCGCCCTCCGGCCGGGGGTCAGAAACCGACAGGTTGAAGGCCTCGGCTATCCCGCTCACCACGATGACGCCGAGGGCGAAGATGGCGAACAACGTCACCGGGTGGGGCAGAAGATTGCCCAGCCACTCGACGAACTTGAGGAAACGGTTGAACCAGCCCGACGGCTCGTGCCCGCCGGTCGCAGGTGTGGAGTCGGTGGTGGGTTCTCCGTACTCGGCCATCGCTGCCCGGAATTCTGTTGCTACAGGGAACTGATGAACATAGCACAAGCGGCTATTCGCACAACTTGAGCCGGACGGATGTCCTCCGAGTCCTTCGACACCTCCCGCGCCCACCGTGTCACGCTGCTGACGTTCTGACGTCGGCCCTCAGCCGAAGGCCCCCAAGTGCGCGGCCTGCGGCTTGCACCCTGATCCGATGGGCACGAGACTCAACTAGATGGGAGGGTGACGGATATGCGTAAGCTCTTCAAGCTGGCGGCGTACGCCAAGGCGCCAAAGGCCACGTTCGTGTTGCTCCACCCGATCCGGGCGCTGAAATGGGGCGTGGTCCTCTACGTGGGGAAGAAGCTCTACGACCGGGTGCGGCAGGCTTCGGAGAGGGTGGAAGAGCGCGTACCATCCGGTCGCTGACGGCAGAAAGGAGTCCGGGCTCCTGGAGATTGCCAGTCGTAGGCCCCGGCCGATCATGGCACGCATGTACCCGCCGCGGATTTCCGCGCGTCCGCTACCTGTTGCGGCTGAGCAGGTTACGGCATCTCAGCGGCCCTATCGGGGCACCAGCTCCTCCTCCGCCTCCGCCTCGGGCCTGGCCGTGGCTGGCTCGATCCTGCCGCTGACCACGCGGTAGACGCCCAGGGTCAGGATGGGCAGGACGAAGACGGCGAGGAACCCGTAGGTGACGATGCCGTAGCCCCTGGCGATGAGGTTGACGATTCCGAAGGTGGACAGTCCGGTCCCAATGAGGAGCAGGACCACGGCGCTGACGGACCTCCATGCCCTGGGCAGCTCGGACCCTCGCTCGGTGAAGACGCCGGCGATCCGCTCGTTCACGGCGTGGATGAGCCCGGCGCCGGTCTCCACCAGCGTGCCGAAGAGGATGAGCTGGAAGGTCAGCTGGAAGAACCGTGACCCGATCACCTCCAGGACGTGGTTGACGGGCACAGGCCTGTCCAGGATCTCGGGGTACTGGCCGGCCATGGCCAGGAACAGGAGAACAGCGGGGACCATGGCCACGGGACCCGCCACGAAGCCGGCGATGAGGCCCGTTTTGCGGGAGTCGATGTGGCGGACGACGAAGAGGATGGCGGGGATGATGGCCAGGTTGTAGCCGGCGTAGCGGACGCCGGCGAAGGCCCAGCCGTCGCGGAACTCGCTTTCCCCGATGGCGGCTATGATATCGCCGCCGAACTGCCTGAACGCCAGGACGACCAGGACCAGGTAGAACCCGTAGAGGACCAGTGACCAGGTGGCCAGGACCCGCTCAACGGACCTGGACCCGCCCAGGACCACGAAGCCGACGGCGGCCAGGATCCCGATGACGCCCACGTAGAAGGGTACGCCGAAGAGTTCCATGCTGATCTGCCCGGCGGCGGCGGCGATGACCGCCAGGACGATGAGCATGTAGGTCAGGTAGCAGAGCTCGTAGAGGACCCAGCCGCGGCCGAGGAGGCTCCTGATGAAGCGGCGGTAGTCGTACGTCTGGGCCATGTGGGCGAAGGCGAAGGTCACGCCCGCCACGGCGCTGAAGACCACCGTGGAGACCAGGATCATGCCGGCCAGCCCCGCGGCGGGGCCGTAGCTGAGGAAGAACTCCACCAGCTCCCGTCCCGTGCCGTAACCGCCGCCGATGATCACGGACTGGAAAACCAGCCCGGGCAGCAGGTAGCGCTTGAAGAACAGCGTCACGTCCATCTGTATTCGGCTCCTGTTGGCGACCTGGTGGGACAAGGTCCCGGGTCAGATCCTGGCGGTCTGGGCGCCGTCCACCACCATGGCGGCGCCGGTGATGTAGCTGGCCTCGTCGGAGGCGAGGAACAGGGACAGCCTTGCCACGTCCCAGCCGTCGCCCTGCCGGCCCATGGGGCAGAGCTTGTCCCGCCGCGCCATCATGGCCTCCACGTCACCGCCGTAGGCCTCGGTGAGGGCGCCCACCACGAACGGCGTGGCCATCATCCCGGGCAGGACTGCGTTCACCCGGATCCCTCGGTCCGCGTATTCCACGGCCACGTCCCTGGTGAAGGCGATGATGCCCGCCTTGGACACGGCGTAGGCCAGCGACAGCGCCGGCAGTGTGCGGATGGCGTTGATGGACGAGATGTTCACGATGGCGCCGCCGCCCTGCTCCTCCATATACGGGACCACCTCCTTGCAGAGCAGGAAGATGCTCTTGAGGTTCACCGCCATGGTCCGGTCCCAGTCCTCCGCCGTCGTCTCCGTCAGCCCGCCGGGGATCTCGATGCCCACGTTGTTGTGCAGGATGTCGATGCGGCCGTACCGGGCCACGCACTCCCGGGCGATCCGCCCGCAGTCGCCGGCGTCGCTCACGTCGGCTTCGAAGCAGAAGCAGTCGCCGCCCTCGTCCCGGATCATGGCCTCGGTGGCCTGCGCGGCGGCCAGGTCCAGGTCGACCAGCATCACCCGCGCGCCCTCCCGGGCGTAGGTTATGGCCGAGGCCCGGCCGTTGCCGATGCCAGGGCCCACTGACCCCGATCCGGTCACGATGGCTACCCTTCCGGCGACACGACCCTGCATCGGCTCGTCCTTCGTTTGCGGTGGCTGGATGTTGTGCCCGGTCTGCTGGCAGTTGCCCGCGGCCATGGACTGGCAAGATAGGACGTGAGGCCCGGCCACGCAGCACCGGGCTGCTCGCCAGAATGAGAACGGAGAGCAGCGGAGGAGTGTGGCTGTCGGGGCGGCCGGCTCCTGCGCTCCGGCCGCCCGTCAATAGCGGCAGGCCCCTACCGGAGCCTGGCGGGCAGTCCGTGCAGCAGACCCCCGCGCCCGAAGATCCCGTCCAGCACCGGACCGGGGGACTGGCCGGGCCGGCCGTCCCCCGGCGAGGGTGTCAGTCGCCGCTCCGGAGGGCCTGGAGCGTCTCCTCCGACGGCTGGTTGGGGATGCTGGCGATGATCTCGCCATCGTACTCGAACACCTGGTTGTCGGCGTCGGTGACCTCGCCCACGATGGCCACGTGCTCGGTCTTCGAGCGGATGGCGGCCACCACCTCGTCCACCGACTCGGGTGAGACCTGCATTATGTAGCGGGCCTGGGTCTCGCAGATCAGGATCTCCTGTGGCGTGATCCCTTCTACGGAGACGGGCACTTTGGAGAGGTCGACTCTGGCGCCCTTGGAGCCGTAGCGAGCGCTCTCGCACACGGCGGCGCCCAGGCCGGCGGCGCCCAGGTCCGAGCAGGCGTTGATCTTACCGGTGGCGAAGGCGGCCAGGGCGGCCTCCATGGCCTCCTTCTCCTCATCGAACAGGGCCAGGGCGGGCCGCAGCTCGTTGACCAGGCCGGCGCGGAACAGCGTGTCGTTGCCGTCGTTGCCGGTGACGCCGATCAGGACCAGCTTGTCGCCTACGTTCTTTGCGGGCTTGGTCAGGGGCTTCTCGGTGGTCAGCTTGCCGATGACCGCCACCACCACCGCCGGCACGATGTCGGAGAAGGAGGTGGAGAAGCCGCCGCCCACCACGAACACGTCCATCCGGGCGCACATGTCCTTGATGCCCTTGATCATGATGTTGACCCGCTCCTGGCTGGTCATCACGGTGCACTCGCCGCAGTCGCAGCGCTCGTCGAAGCCGCAGGGGCCCACGATCACTTCCTGATCCAGGGGCCTGGTCCCGATGAAGTCCAGGAGGAACACGGGCCGCCCGCCCATGGCCACCACATCGCGCATGGCGCCGCCCGCGCCTGTGGCGGCGGCGTCGTAGGGACGGGGCACGGCAGGCGAGCAGTGACTCTCCATCTTGCCCACGATGAAACCTTCCATGCCGGGAAGCTGGAAGACCGCCGCGTCGTCGTTCGCCTCGGGGCCGACGAGCAACGCACCGGGCCACGCCTTCGCCACCTGACGGTTCAGCTCCTGGAAGCCCTTGAAATCGATGACCTTGTCGATGTTGTGATGCAGGTGGACGAACAGCCCGTGCATCAGTGCCCGCTCAATCGTGTTCATTCTGTCTCCTCGATCCCCGGTTCCATCCAAAGTCAGGCTTCCGCTGCAACGAGATGGCATGGTGGCGCCGACGGCGCAAGACGGGATCGGCCAAACCCTTGCCGGCGACTCCGGCGGGTGCGGCGGCCCGGGTATTCTCCTGCCTCCGGGCGAGCTCGACCTTCGAACAGCTTGACGCGGAGGGCTCGGAGAAGTCGGAGGAAGATGGAGCTGGTACGAGGCGTAGGGCCTTGACCCTGGCGCTAGTGCCATATATAGTTACCATATATGAGGAAAACTACCGTCTATCTGGACGCCGAAGCCTATCGACAGGTGCAGCTGCTGGCGCGGGAGCAGGGGCGCCCCGCGGCCGAGCTGGTGCGGGAGGCGGTGCGGGAGTATGCCGAGCGTCACGGCCCCCGCCCGCGGCCGCGGAGCATAGGATCGGTGCGGAGTGGACTGGGCGACCTGGCGGAGCGGGCGGAGGACCGGCTCGACGGATTCGGCGGCCGGTGATCGTCGCGGACACCGGGGCGATCCTCGCCCTGCTGGACGCCGACGACTGGTACCACGCGGCCATGGTGGAGCTGTTCGACCGCACCGGCAGTCGCTGGGTCCTTCCCTGGGCGATCCTTCCGGAGGTGGACTACCTGGTCACCCGTCACGGCGGCCCGGCCGTCGCGGACATCTTCCTCGATGACCTGGCCGCGGGCGCGTGGACGGTGGAGTGGGGCGACGACGGGGACGTGGTGGCGGCCCGGTCGATCCTGGCCCGGCACGCCGACCTCGGGCTCGGGCTGGTGGACGGGGTGGTAATGGCGATGGCGGAGCGGCTCGGCGCCGAGGCTATCGCGACGCTCGACGTTCGGCACTTCGGCGCCATCACGCTGGAAGGGCGGCCTCGCCTCTTGCCACGGGACGGCTGAACTGTCCGAAGGCGGCGGGAGCCGGCGCCGCGCTGACGCTCACCTGCTGGCGGTGAACCGGAGCCCCGCGAAGCTGACCACGGTGGCTCCGTCCGGGGCCGTTTCCAGGTACACCGCCTCGCCGGGATAGCGGCCGAAGCCAGCCATGACGGCAACGTCGTCGCCGCGGGGGATGAGCACGTTGTGCATGGCCGTGACGCCGAAGATGGACGCCGGCATCGGACCGAGGTGGAGGCTGGCCCGAAGGACGTTGTCGCGCACGTGCAATCGGATCCGCTCGTAGAACACCACCTCGCCTTCGGGGCAGGTGCCGGTCAGCCGGTATTCGCCCTGCGCCCTCAGCCAGGCGCCAGGCACGGCGAGGGGCTCGGAAGTCTCCCGGCCGATGGGCTGCGTCCCCGCTGGGCCGGTCAGGAAGAGGATCCGCTCCTCGCCGACCTGGCGGACGTGGAGGCGGAAGGCGTCGGAATAGGAGAACGACGCGTCGTCGAACGTGCGGGCGAGGTGGACGGCGTCGCCCGTGCGGACGACCAGGCGCCCATCCCGGTCGCCGATCTCGAGGATCTCGCTGGCGGTGGCGAAGCGGCCGCGGGCCTCGGCGCGCCGGTCGGCGCTCCACGCCTCCGGGGCCGGGTCCTGTGCCAGTTGGTCCCGGGGCGGCTCTCCCGTTCTGGCCTCCAGGGCGGCGAACAGGATCTGCCGGGCCAGGCCGTCCACGGCGGGATAGCTGCCGGCGGTGGCGGCCAGCACGACCGCGGCCATACCGTATTCGGGCGCCAACATGGTCATGGCGTTGAGCATGATGGAGCCGCCGCCGTGGTGGACCAGCCGCCCCCGGTACGGCTCGGGCAGGTCCTCCAGGAACCACGCCAGCCCCATCATCACGTCGGTGTCCAGCGCCACGTCCCGGTTCTGGTGGCGGAACATGGCTTCCACCGCGTCACGGTCCAGGACCCGGGTTCCCCGTGACAGCCCGTCCGACAGGAGCATCTCCACCACATCCAACAGGTCGTCGGCGGTGCTGGTGAGACCACCGGCGGCCGTGTAGCGGATGGGCGGCTCGGGCACCGGTTCTCCCGACCCCGGCATGTAACTCGGCGCCCGGGGCAGACCCAGCGGCTCGTCATCGGAATACGAGGTGGACCCGAGCGCCATGGGCCGAAGGATCCGGTCGGCCACCAGGTCAGTGAACGCCTGCCCGCTCACCTCCTCCAGAGCGTAACCCAACAGCTCGATTCCGGGGTTCGAGTAGGCGTGCCGATAGCCCGCCGGCAGCGACTGGTGGTGCTCGGCGAAATGGCTCAGCAGGTAGCGGTCATCCAGCACGCAGTGGCTCTGCATCCCGGCGATCCGGTCCCGGGACAGCCCCGACGTGTGGGTCAGCAGGTGGCGGACCGTGATGGGCGGCGAAGCGGGGTGAGGCCGTCGCAGCGAGAAATCGGGCAGCACGTCCGCCAGCGGCGTCTCCAGGTCCAGCTTACCCTCGGCCACGAGCTGAGACGCGACCATGGCCAAGAAGATCTTCGACACCGACGCGATCCCGTACGCCGCGCCGCCCTCGGGCTCACCGAAATGGCCCACCACCCGGTCGCCGGCCTCCAGGTCCAGGAATCCCACGGAGATGCCTCGCACGACCCCGTCGTCCACGAGCCGGGACGCCTCTTGGTGGATCAGGTCCGCGACCGGGGTGACGGAGGTGGCGGTGGTGGTGACCGGATCCCTGGCGGAGATCCCGACGCTCCAGCCAATCGCCACCACGAGTGCGATGCTGGCCAGGACGAGTCGCATAACTTCAACTTAG
>SLCC01000033.1 GCA_007126035.1 Gemmatimonadota bacterium | reverse complement strand
TGGAGCTGATCAGCCCCATCGCCATGGAGAAGGAGCTCCGTTTCGCGATCCGCGAGGGCGGCCGTACGGTGGGCGCCGGCGTGGTCACGGAGATCATCGATTAACGAGCTTCGAGTTCGAGGTTCGAGTTTCGAGTTCGAGGATCGAGGGTTCGAGTTCGAGGATCGAGGTTCGAAATTCCGGGCGCGACGAGGATAACAGACGACATGGCGCAGGATAAGATCCGGATCAAGTTGAAGTCGTTCGATCACGCGGTGATCGATCAGACGGCGGCGGACATAGTCCGCACCGCCGAGAAGACTGGTGCGCGGGTGAGCGGTCCGATCCCGCTGCCCACGCGGATCCAGCGGTGGACGGTTCTCCGCTCGCCGCACATCGACAAGAAGAGCCGGGAGCAGTTCGAGCAGCGCACGCACAAGCGTGTGATCGACATCGTGGAGTCCCGGCCCCAGACGATCGACGCGCTGACGAAGCTGGATCTGCCGGCGGGCGTGGACGTCGAGATCAAGGTGGACTGAGGTCATGGCTGGACTGATAGGTCGCAAGCTGGGGATGACGCAGCTCTTCAACGAGGATGGCATGCTCGTCCCCGTCACGTTGATCCAGGCCGGTCCCTGTCCGGTGGTGCAGGTGAAGACGGACGAGACCGACGGCTACAGTGCCGTGCAGCTGGGTTATGGAGAGGTGAAGGAGAAGCACTCGACGCGAGCCGAGGTCGGTCATGCGGCCCGTGCCGAGCTGGTGGCTGCGCCTGCGGTGCTGCGGGAGTTCCGGGTGGCGGACGCCTCCGGGTACGCTCCCGGTCAGCAGGTGACCGTGGAGCAGTTCGAGGTGGGCCAGCGGGTGAAGGTCACGGGCACGACGAAGGGCCGTGGCTTCCAGGGCGTGGTGAAGCGTCACGGCTTCAAGGGCCGTCCGGCCAGCCATGGTCATCCCGCGTCCCGCACGCCCGGCTCGCTGGGCCCCGGCACGAACCCGTCGCGGGTCATCAAGGGCCGGAAGATGGCGGGCCAGATGGGCAACAAGAGACACACCACGCGGAACCTTCGGGTCGAGCGGGTGGACGCGGAACGTAACCTGATCTTCCTGCGCGGGTCGGTACCGGGGGCGCGTAACGCCACGGTCCTCATCCGTACGCAGTGAGGCGGGACGGGAGCATACGAGGATGAAGGCACCGATCATCAGCATCGAGGGCGCGCGGAGCGGGGAGCAGGACCTTCCCGCGACGCTGTTCGACGGCGTCGTCCACGAGCCGGCGATGTGGCAGACGGTGAAGGCGTACCTGGCGAACCAGCGCCAGGCCAACGCCTCCACGAAGAACCGGGCGGCGGTCCGGGGCGGGTCCCGCAAGCCGTGGCGCCAGAAGGGGACCGGCCGGGCCCGTCAGGGCACCATCCGGGCGCCGCAGTGGCGGGGCGGCGGCGTCGTCTTCGGGCCCACGCCGGCGCGGAACTACAAGCAGGATGTGCCGAAGAAGGTCCGCTGGCTCGCCCGTCGCTCGGCCTACAACGCCCGGGCCCAGGACGAGCGGCTCCTGCTCGTGGAGTCCCTGGCGATGGACGCTCCGAAGACGAAGACCATCGTGGGCATGCTGGATGGCGCCGGCGTCACGGGCAACGTCCTGGTCCTCACCGACGGGTACCGCCCCGTGGTGTGGAGGTCCGCCAGCAACCTGCCGGGCGTCCAGGTGCTGCCGTTCGGCGAGGAGTCGGCGTACGACGTGCTCTGGGCGGACACGGTGATCATAGAGGCGACGGCGCTGGAGCGCGCCGGGGAGGTGGCCCATGCGTAGTCCCCGGGAGATCATCATCCAGCCCGTTGTCACGGAGCGGTCCACCACGTTGGGCGAGGAGCAGGGCGCGTTCACGTTCCTGGTGGCGGAGGACGCCAACAAGATCGAGATCAAGCGGGCCGTCCAGGAGCTCTTCGATGTGAAGGTCAAGTCGGTGAACACCATGCGCTATCGTGGCAAGCTGCGTCGAGTGGGTCGCAGCACCGGCCGTCGGCCCGGCTACAAGAAGGCCATAGTGAAGCTGGTCGAGGGCGAGCGCATCGACGTGTACGAGGGGATCTGATGCCGATCAAGAAGTTCAAGCCGATCACGCCCGGCACCCGTTTCCGGTCGGTCACGTCGAAGGACGTGCTCACCCGGGACGAGCCGGAGAAGTCGCTGACGGAGTCGCTGACGAAGAAGGGTGGTCGTAACCATCACGGTCACATGACGCTCCGTCGTCGTGGCGGCGGCCACAAGCGGCGCTACCGGAAGATTGACTTCAAGCGGGACAAGCACGGCGTCTTCGGCCGGATAGCGGAGATCGAGTACGACCCGAACCGGAGCGCCCACATCGCCCTGATCCATTACGAGGACGGCGACAAGCGCTACATCCTGCACCCTGTTGGTTTGAGGCAGGGTGACCGGATCGTGGCCGGCCCCGGGTCGGACCCGCGGGTGGGCAACGCGCTGCCGCTGGGCGAGATGCCGTTGGGCAGCACGGTCCACGCGGTGGAGCTGAAGCCAGGCAAGGGCGCACAGATCGTGCGGTCGGCGGGCGTGGGTGCCCAGGTCCTGGCCAAGGAGGGCGACTACGTGACGCTCCGGCTCCCGTCCACGGAAGTGCGCACGGTGCGTCGCGAGTGCATCGCCACGCTGGGCCAGGTGGGCAACGTGGACCATGAGCTCCAGGTGATAGGCAAGGCGGGCGCGGCGCGCTGGCGTGGTCGTCGTCCCAAGGTCCGCGGCGTGGTCATGAACCCGGTGGACCATCCCCTGGGCGGCGGCGAGGGTCGCAGCTCCGGCGGCCGGCCGCCCACGTCACCGTGGGGCAAGGCGGAGGGCAAGAAGACGCGCAAGCGCAACAAGGAGTCGAACAAGTACATAGTGCGCGGCCGTAAGCGCGGGAAGGCGACGAAGTAGCCATGTCACGTTCCATCAAGAAGGGCCCCTACATCGATGACAAGCTGCTTCTCAAGATCGAGGTGATGAACTCGAAGAACGAGAAGCGGGTGGTGAAGACGTGGGCGCGGGCGTCCACGATCTCTCCCGAGTTCGTGGGCCATACGCTGGCAGTCCACAACGGGAACAAGTTCATCCCGGTCTACATCACCGAGAACATGGTCGGCCACAAGCTGGGCGAGTTTGCCCCGACGCGGCTGTTCCGCGGCCACGGTGGCAAGCTGGCCGACAAGCGATCGAGGTTCTGATGCAAGCGCGCGCGGTTTCCCGCTACAACCGTCACAGCCCGCAGAAGATGCGTCTGGTCGTGGACCTGATCCGCGGCCGCAGCGTGAACGACGCCTACGCGGTGCTCCAGTATACCAAGAAGAAGGCCGCCGAGACGGTGACGAAGACGTTGCGCTCGGCGGTGGCCAATGCTCGTGACAAGGCGGATCAGCAGGGCGAGCTGGTGGATGTGGACGAGCTCTACGTGAAGGAAGCCTACGTGGACATGGGCCCGTATTACAAGCGGTGGCGCGCCGCGGCCATGGGTCGGCCGGCGCGGATCCAGCGGCCCACCGCCCACGTCACCATCGTCGTGGATCGGAAGGAGTAACATGGGACAGAAGGTACACCCCCGGGGATTCCGTCTCGGCGTGGTCAAGCCATGGAGGAGCCGCTGGTTCGCCGAGCGCAACTTCGCCGAGCTTCTGAAGGAAGACGAGACGATCCGCAAGTACCTCCATCGGCGGCTGTCGCATGCGGCCGTGGCGGAGGTGGAGATCGAGCGGAAGCCCCAGAAGATCGTGGTCACGGTGCACACGGCGCGGCCGGGCGTCGTGATCGGCAAGCAGGGCAGCGAGGTGGACAAGCTGCGCGACGAGCTGGCCCACCTGACCAAGAGCGAGGTCTCCATCAACGTGGAGGAGATCAAGCGACCGGAGATCGACGCCCAGCTGGTGGCCGACAGTGTGGCCCATCAGCTGACCCAGCGGATCAGCTTCCGCCGGGCCATGAAGCGGGCGGTCCAGTCGGCCATGCGCAGCGGCGCTGACGGGATCAAGATCCAGTGTGGCGGCCGCCTGGGCGGCGCCGAGATCGCCCGTGTCGAGGGTTATCACGAGGGCCGTGTCCCGCTGCACACGCTGCGGGCGGACATCGATTACGCGCAGTCGACGGCCAAGACCACGTACGGCACGATCGGAGTGAAGGTCTGGATCTTCAAGGGCGAGGTGGTGGAGACGCCGCGCGGCCGTACCTATTCGACGGGCTGAGGGAGCGAAGGATTTCAGATGCTGGCGCCGAAGCGAGTGAAGTTCAGAAAGCAGATGACGGGCCGCACGCGTGGCATGGCCCAGCGTGGCAACCGTGTGAGCTTCGGGGACTACGGTCTCCAGACCACGGAGCCCGGCTGGATCACGAACCGCCAGATCGAGGCGGCCCGTGTGGCCATGACGCGTCACATCAAGCGTGGCGGCAAGGTCTGGATCCGGATCTTCCCGGACAAGCCTGTGACGAAGAAGCCGGCCGAGACGCGGATGGGCAAGGGCAAAGGCAACCCGGAGGGCTGGGTCGCGGTGGTCAGGCCTGGCCGGATGATGTTCGAGCTGGAGGGCGTGCCCGAGAGCATTGCCCGGCGCGCGTTCGAGCTGGCGTCGGCCAAGCTGCCGGTCAAGACCCGGTTCGTCTCCCGGGCGCAGGACGGAGGTGAGTAGTGAGGGCCGACGAGATCCGTGACATGGACGATGTGGACGTCCAGCAGGCCATCGAGGATGCCCAGGAGGAGCTGTTCCGGCTGCGGTTCCGCAGCGCGACGCAGCTCCTGGAGAACCCGATGCTGGTCCGTTCGCTGAAGCGCGACATCGCGCGCATGAAGACGATCCTGCGCGAGCGTGAGCTCGAGCAGGCGGAGGGTTGAGATGACGGAGAACGCGCGGAACCAGCGCAAGACGCGGGTGGGCACAGTGGTGAGCGACCGCATGGACAAGACGGTGGTAGTGGCGGTCGAGCGGCGCACGGCGCACCGGGTCTATGCCAAGCAGGTCCGGCAGACGAAGAAGTTCCACGCCCACGACGAAGAGAGTCAGGCTCGGCTCGGCGACACGGTGCGGATCATGGAGACCCGTCCCCTGTCGAAGACCAAGCGCTGGCGTCTCGTCGAGGTCCTGGGACGGGCGGAGTGAGGCGAGCATGATCCAGCAGGAATCGATGGTCCGCATAGCGGACAACTCGGGGGCCAAGCGGGCCCAGTGCATCCGGGTCCTGGGCGGCTCGAGGCGCCGCTATGCCCGGGTCGGTGATGTCATCGTGGTCGCCGTCAAGGACGCGCTCCCCGATGGCACGGTCAAGAAGGGCGAGGTGGTCAGGGCCGTGGTGGTCCGGGTGGCGAAGGAGATGCGCCGGAAGGATGGCAGCTACATCCGCTTCGACGACAACGCCGCCGTGATAATCAACGACGCGGGCGATCCGCGGGCCACGCGCATCTTCGGCCCCGTGGGCCGGGAGCTGCGCGAGAAGCGGTTCATGAAGATCGCGTCGCTCGCACCGGAGGTGGTCTGATGCCTCGATTCATGCCCGGTATGAAGGGCGGGAAGCGGAACCAGAAACTGGCCGGCAAGGTGCATGTGCGCCGTGGCGACCGGGTCAAGGTGATCCGGGGCAACTACGCCGGCATGGAGGGGACGATCCTGCGGGTGCTACCCAAGGAGAACCGGGTGGTGGTGGAGGGCGTGAACATGCGCAAGCACCACGCCCGGCCCACCGAGGCGAACCCGGAGGGCGGGATCATGGAGTACGAGGAGCCGATCCACGCGTCGAAAGTGATGCTCATCGATCCGTCCACCGGTGAGCCGTCGCGCTACCGGACCCATATGGAGGCGGACGGGACGAAGGAGCGGATATCGGTGCGGGACGGCAACCCGATCCCGAAGGCGCAGGAATAGGCGGGCGATACCGATGAAGCCGAGATTGCAGAAGCATTTCGAAGAGCGGGTAACCCCCCGCCTCATGGAGGAGCTGGGTCTGGACAACCGGTTCCGGGTCCCGCGCATCGAGAAGATCGTGGTGAACGTGGGGATGGGCGAGGGTGCCCGGAACCCGAAGGTGCTGGACAAGGTGGTGGACGAGCTGGGCGGGATCACGGGCCAGAAGGCCGTCGTCACCCGTGCCCGCAAGTCCATATCGAACTTCGGGCTCCGTGAGAACATGCCCGTGGGCGCCAAGGTGACGCTGCGGCGGAACCGGATGTACGAGTTCCTGGACCGGCTGGTGAACGTGGCGATCCCCCGGATCCGCGACTTCCGGGGCCTGCCCACGCGGGCCTTCGACGGCCGGGGCAACTACACCATCGGCGTCCGGGAACAGTTGATATTCCCGGAGATCGATTACGACCAGGTCGAGTCCGTCCACGGCATGGACATCGTTCTGGTCACGAGCACGGACAAGGATGACGAGGCGCTGGCGCTGCTGCGGGAGATGGGCCTCCCGTTCCGGGGCGGGACGCCCGTCGTGGTGAGCGGCGAAGAGGTCGCCGGTCCCGCCGAGGAGTAGGGGTACCCATGGCACGCAAGGCACAGATCGAGAAACAGAAGAACCCGGACCGTCTCAGGTTCGGAGTGCGCCGGCTCAACCGGTGCGGCCGGTGCGGGCGAGGCCGGGCCTACCTGCGCAAGTTCGGCATCTGTCGGATCTGCTTCCGGGAGATGGCGTTGAACGGCGAGATCCCTGGCGTCCGCAAGGCGAGTTGGTAGGGCAAGAACTCGGGCCTCGAACGTCGAGCCTCGGGCCGGAACAACTTCTACAAGTCCGGGCGAAGGATCCGGATACTATAGGAGCGGGAAACAGAACATGATGACCGATCCCATTGCCGACATGCTGGCGCGGGTCCGCAACGCATCGCGAGCGAACCACAAGCGCGTGGACATGCCGGTATCGAAGATGAAGGCGGAGATCGCGCGGATCCTGAAGGAGAGCGCCTTCATCCACGATTACAAGATCCTGGATGACGGGCGGCACGGGGTGCTCCGTCTCTACCTGAAGTATCACGAAGGTGCGCCTGTGATCCGGCAGCTGGAGCGGGTCTCGAAGCCGGGTCGCCGCAAGTACGCCGGCGTGTCCGAGCTGCCGCGGGTCCGCAGCGGGCTGGGCGTGGCCATCGTGTCCACGTCGAAGGGCATGATGAGCGACCGTGAGGCGCGGACAAACAATGTGGGCGGCGAGATCGTCGCCGCTATCTGGTAGGGGAGGCGAGCATGTCGCGAATCGGGAAGGCGCCGATCGAGCTTCCTCAGGGAGTGGAGGTGAAGGTCGAGGGCGGTCTGGTCCGGGTGACGGGCCCGAAGGGCGAGCTGGAGCAGCAGATCCGTCCGGAAACCGGGGTCAGTGTCGAGGACGGCCAGGTAGTGGTGACCCGGGTGGGGGACAGCAAGCGGCATCGCGCCTACCATGGCCTGACCCGGGCGCTCCTGGCCAACATGGTGGAGGGCGTGACCAGGGGCTTCAGCAAGGGGCTGGAGATAGTGGGGGTGGGTTACCGCGCGGAGAAGCGCGGTGACGCGCTGGTCCTGAACGTGGGCTACTCCCACGAGGTGACGTACCCGGAGCCTGAGGGTATCACGATCAGCACGCCGGCCCCCACGCAGATCACGGTGGAAGGTATCGACAAGCAGAAGGTGGGACAGGTCGCGGCGGAGCTCCGGTCGGTCCGGCCGCCCGAGCCCTACAAGGGCAAGGGCATCCGCTACAAGGATGAACAGGTCCGCCGCAAGGCGGGCAAGACGGGCGCGTAGGGGCAGCGATGGCAACGAAGAGCAAGAGAACGAGCCGGCGCGAGACACAGCTGAAGCGTCGTCACCTGCGGGTGCGGCAGAAGGTCACGGGCACGTCCGAGCGGCCGCGTCTGGCGGTCCATCGATCCCTGAAGCACTTGCAGGCGCAGCTGGTGGACGACACCAACGGCCGGGTGCTCATGGGTATCTCGACCACGGGCCCGGAGCTGGTCAAGCTGCGTGGCGAGGACGGGACGGACAAGAAGGCGCTGAGCCGGGAAGCCGGCAAGATGATGGCCGAGAAGGCCCGGGCGGCTGGCATAGAGGCCGTGGTCTTCGATCGAGGCGGGTACCTCTATCACGGCCGCGTGGCGGCCTTTGCCGAGGGCGCCCGCGAAGGCGGCCTGAAGTTCTAGGAGCTAGATGATGGCGAGAGAGAGTCGAGGAGGCGGGCGCCGCGGCCGCCAGGAGAGCGAGTTCACCGAGACGGTGATCCATATCAACCGGGTCGCCAAGGTGGTAAAGGGTGGCCGTCGCTTCTCCTTCACCGCCCTGGTGGCGGTGGGCGACAAGGCGGGCAAGGTGGGGATCGCGCTGGGCAAGGCCAACGAGGTCGCCGAGGCGATCCGCAAGGGCATGGAGCAGGCGCGTCGGGCCATGGTGGCGGTGCCCATGGTGGAGGGTACCGTCCCCCACGGTATCGTGGGCCGGGTCGGCGCCGCCCGGGTGATGCTGAAGCCGGCGGGCCCTGGTACGGGCGTGATCGCCGGCGGCGCGGTGCGCAGCGTCCTGGAGGCGGCCGGCTACAGAGACGTGCTGACCAAGAGCCTGGGCTCGAACAACCAGCTCAACATCGCCCGTGCCACTATGCAGGGTCTCCTGGCCATGGTGACGGCGGAGCAGGTGGCGGAGGAGCGAGGAATCACGGTGGAGGACCTGGAGGTGCGCCATGGCTGAGGCGACCAGGAGGCTGCGCATCACGCAGGTCCGCAGCGGCAACGGCCGGCCCCGGAAGCACCGGGCCACGCTCGAGGCGCTGGGGCTGAAGCGGCACCAGCATTCGGTGGTGCAGAACGACAATCCGGCGATCCGGGGTATGTTATTCCAGGTCCGTCACCTGGTAGAGGTGGAGGAGCTGGGGGGCGAGGAGTAGCGAGCTATGACGGATCTGAACAACCTGCGGCGTCCCGCGGGGGCGCATCACGCGAGGAAGCGGGTAGGCCGGGGCCCAGGCTCCGGTACCGGCAAGACGGCGGGCCGGGGCCACAAGGGCCAGAAGGCCCGTTCCGGTGGGAGCATCCCCGCCTGGTTCGAGGGTGGCCAGATGCCCCTCATCCGGCGGCTCCCGAAGCGAGGCTTCAAGAGCCGGAAGAAGAACGAGTTCGAGACGGTGAACGTGCAGGACCTGGCGCGCATCGAAGACGAGACCATCACCCCCGCCCTCCTCCACGAGCACGGCCTGGTGGACCTGGGTCGGGGCCTGCCCATCAAGCTGCTGGGCAAGGGCGAGCTGGAGCGGAAGGTCACCATCCAGGTCGACGCCGTGACGGCTGGAGCGCGCCAGAAAGTGGAAGCGGCAGGAGGAGCCGTCGAGCTCCTGGAGGAATGACGGGATGGTAAATCCGATCCCGAACCTGTTCCGGATCCCCGAGTTGAAGAAGAAGATCATCTTCACGCTCGGAATCCTTCTCATCTATCGATTCGGCGCCCACGTAACGGCGCCCGGGATCAACGTCCGTGCGCTGGAGGAGCAGTTCGCCCAGCTCCAGGGCACGCTGTTCGGCGTCTACGACATGTTCGTGGGCGGCGCCCTGTCCCGGGCCACCGTCTTCTCGCTGGGGATCATGCCCTACATCTCCGCCAGCATCATGTTCCAGCTGCTGGCGGCCGTCTTCCCCACCGTCCAGAAGATGCAGAAGGAGGGCGAGGAGGGTCGGAAGAAGCTGACCCAGTGGACCCGTTACGCCACGGTGGTGCTCTGCATAGCCCAGGCCTACGGCTATTCCATCTTCGTGCAGAGCATCCAGGGCGCGGTGCTCTACCCGGGGGCCATGTTCCTCGTCACCACCACCATGATCCTGACGGTGGGCGGGATCTTCATCATGTGGCTGGGCGAGCAGATCACGGACCGGGGCATCGGCAACGGCATGTCCCTGCTGATCTTCTTCTCCATCATCGAGGGCTTCCCCACCGCCATCGTCCGGACGTGGGAGGCCACGGTCACGGGCGTGCTCAGCCCCACCATGTTGATAGTGCTGCTGGTCGTGATGGTAGCCATCACCGCCGGCGTGGTGGCCATGACCATGGCCGCCCGCAAGCTGCCGGTCCAGATCCCCCGGAAGGTCATGGGCCGGGGCCGGGTGCGTGAGGGGCAGAAGAGCTTCATCCCGCTCAGGATCAACTCGGCGGGCGTGATGCCCATCATCTTCGCCCAGGCCATCATAATCGTGCCCGGCACGTTCGCGGCCTTCTTCACCGCCGGCGTCTTCCAGCGGCTGGCCGACACCTTCCAGCCCGGTAACTGGATCTACTACGGCAGCTACGGGCTGCTGGTAATGTTCTTCACCTACTTCTACACGTCCATCATCTTCAACCCGGTGGACCTGGCGGAGAACCTGAAGAAGCAGGGCGCGTTCATCCCCGGCGTGAAGCCGGGCGCCCGCACGGCGGAGTACATCGACCACGTGCTGAGCAGGATCACGCTGCCCGGGTCGATCTACCTGGCGTTCATCGCCCTGGTCCCGTTCTGGATCTTCGACCTGTTCGACATCCAGCTCTTCTTCTTCGGCGGCACCTCGCTGCTGATCGTGGTGGGTGTGGGCCTGGACACCGTCCAGCAGATGCAGCAGCATCTCCTCCTGCGCCACTACGAAGGCTTCATGAAGAAGGGGCGGGTCAGGTTCCGCGGCAGACAGCGCTATACGGGGTGAGACGGGACATGCGACTCATCCTTATCGGGGCTCCCGGTGTTGGTAAGGGCACCCAGGGAGCCCTGCTGGCTGAAAGCCACGGACTGGCGCGCGTCGCCACCGGAGACATCCTCCGCGAGGCGGTGCGCCAGGAGACAGAGCTCGGCCGCGAGGCACGGGCATACATGGACGAAGGCGAGCTGGTCCCCGACGAGCTGATCCTGGAGCTCATCGCCGCGGAGCTGGCGGAAGAGGCCGACGGCTTCGTCCTGGACGGCTTCCCCCGCAACATCCAGCAGGCCAAGGGGCTGGACGGGATCCTGGACGACCTGGGCCTGGACCTCGAATGCGTCGTGGTCCTCGAGGCCCCCGACGACGTGTTGGTCAAGCGGATCAGCGGACGTCGCTCCTGTGCCCGCTGCGGCGCCATCTACAACGCCCATTTCGACCCGCCCACCGTGGCCGGCGTCTGCGACCGCTGTGGCGCCGCCCTCGTCCACCGCGAGGACGACCGGGAGGAAGTGGTCAGGAACCGGCTCAGGGTCTTCCGGCGAGAGACCGAGCCACTGATCCAGTACTACCACGACTCGGACCTGCCCGTCGAGGTGGTGGACGGGGACAGGCCCGTGGACCAGGTCCAGGCCACCATCCGCAGCGCCCTCGCCCCCGCATGAGCAAGCTGAAGACGCCCGCCGAGATCGAGGCCATGGCCCGCCCTGGCAGGATCATCGCCAGGCTCTTCCGCCAGCTCGAGGAACGGGTAGCCCCCGGCGTCAGCACAGGCGAGCTCGACCAGTTCGCCGAAAGCTTCATCCGGGACCACGACGGCGCCATCCCCGCATTCAAAGGGCTCTACGGCTTCCCCGCCACCATCTGCGCCTCCGTCAACCACGAGGTCGTCCACGGCATCCCCACCCACTTCCGACAGCTCGTCGAGGGCGACATCGTCAGCGTGGACGTGGGCGTGGAGCTGGACGGCTGGTTCGCCGACTGCGCCCGCACCATCCCCGTGGGCGAAGTCGATCCCGAAACCAGCCTGCTCCTCGAGGTGACCCGTGACGCCCTGCGCCTGGGCATCGAGCAGGCTCGAGCCGGCCACCGCGTGGGCGACATAGGCAGCGTCGTCCAGCGCCGCGCCGAGGACGCAGGCTTCTCCGTGGTCCGGGAGCTCGTGGGCCACGGCATCGGCCGCGAGCCCCACGAAGAGCCCCAGGTCCCCAACTTCGGAGCCGCCGGCCAGGGGCCTCGCCTGGAAGAAGGCCTGGTCATCGCCATTGAGCCCATGCTCAACGCCGGCGTCAGCGACGTGCGCACCCTGGCCGACCGCTGGACAGTGGTCACCGCCGACCGCCGCCGCAGCGCCCACTTCGAGCACACCGTCGCCATCACAGCCAACGGCCCCCGCATCCTCACCAGGGACGACGAAGGATGACGGCGCCCCCGCGAGGCAGCCGCCACCCCCGCGCGGCGCAGCCGAGCCACTGCGAGCAAAGCGAGCCCCCCCGCGAGGCGCAGCCGAGCCATTGCGAGCAAAGCGAGCCCCCCCGCGAGGCGCAGCCGAGCCACTGCGAGCAAAGCGAGCCCCCCTGCGAGGCGCAGCCGAGCCCACCTGGCCGCCCCGCGGCCCCGCCTGCGAGGCGCAGCCGAGCCCACCTGCGAAGGCGACCCCCAGCCAGGCCGGCCCCGTCCGCCCACGCCAAAACAGCGACCAACCGGCCCCCGGCCTTGATCAAGGCGAGCCTGAGCCATATCTTTACATGCTGTCCGATAAATGAAGGGGTAGGCGCATGAAGGTGCGTACGAGTGTCAAACCGATGTGCGAGCACTGCCGGATCATCCGGCGCAAGGGCGTGCTGCGCGTGATCTGCAAGAAGAACCCGCGGCACAAGCAACGGCAGGGATAGGGACCATGGCACGAATTGCAGGAGTAGACCTTCCGCGCAACAAGCGGACCGAGGTGGGGCTGAGGTACATCTACGGGATCGGTCCGTCGGCGGCCCGGGCCCTGGTCGAGCGGGCGGGCGTTGACCGGGCGCGTCGGGTGCAGGACCTGACCGAGGACGAGGTCAATCGTCTGCGACGGCTCATCGAGAACGAGCACAAGGTGGAGGGCTCACTGCGTACCGAGACGTCGATGAACATCAAGCGGTTGATGGACATCGGCTGTTACCGTGGTCTGCGGCATCGTCGCGGGCTCCCGGTCCGGGGTCAGCGTACGCACACGAACGCGCGGACGCACAAGGGTCAGCGTCGCGCCATCGCGGGCAAGAAGAAGGCGCCGCGGAAGTAGGGTGGGAGGGCGCGGCTGGGGCCGCGCAGGAGGGCGCGGCTGGGGCCGCGCAGGAGGGCGCGGCTGGGGCCGCGCAGGGGGGCGCGGCTGGGGCCGCGCAGG
>SLCC01000014.1 GCA_007126035.1 Gemmatimonadota bacterium | reverse complement strand
TTCACCGGCCAGACCAGCAACGAGAGGGTCTACGCCGGCGGCGACGTGGTAACGGGCCCGTCGTACGTGTCCAACTCCATGGCCTGGGCCAAGCAGGCAGCGAGCCGTATCGACGCTCAGCTCATGGGCGACTCGCGGATGGCGAGCCTGATGCCCACGTACGAATACGACCAGACGATACCCGCCGAGCCGGAAGGCGGACCGCGCAACGAGCTGACGGTGCTCCCGACCGAGCAGCGCATCACCAGCTTCGATGAGGTCAGCCACGGCCTGAGCAGCGAAGCCGTCCTCAGAGAGGCGATCAGGTGCCTGCGCTGCGACGTCAAGGTGACAAAGGCCAACAATACCGAGAAGACCGAAGAGGCGGAGCTCGTCCATGCCGAGAGTTAGCGCGGCGCCCGCGCAGAAGACTGAGAGGAGGAGCGCCTTGGAACAGCGCATAATGCTCCGTATAGACGGAGAATACATAACGACCGATCCGGGCAAGACCATTCTCGAGGTGGCGCGGGAGACGGGGATCGATATCCCCACCCTCTGCGCCGTGCCCGGCCTGACCAGCGTCGGCGCCTGCCGACTGTGCCTGATAGAGGTCAAGGGTAACCAGCGCCTGCTGCCCGCCTGCACCGTGAAGGTCGAGGGCGGGATGGTGGTCTCCACCCGCTCGGAGCGGCTGGACAAGTATCGCCGCATGATCCTCGAGCTGCTGTTCACGGAGCGGAACCACGTGTGCGCCGTGTGCGTCAGCAGCGGCGCCTGCGAGCTGCAGGACCTGGCCACGCAGCTGGGCGTCACCCACGCCCCCTTCGAGTTCCGCAACCCCAACCTGCCCGTGGACGCCAGCCACGAGCGCTTCATCGAGGACCCGAACCGCTGCATCCTCTGCACCCGCTGCGTGCGGATCTGCCGCGAGGTCGAAGGCGCCAACACCTGGGAGGTGGGCGGCCGCGGCATCAACTCCAACATCATCGCCGATCTGGCCGAGCCGTGGGGCGGGTCCCTGAGCTGCACCAGCTGCGGTAAGTGCGTCCAGATCTGCCCGACCGGCGCCCTGGCGGTCAAGGGCCGCGCCACAGGCGAGATGACCAAGAGGGCCTGGAACGTGACGGATCTGAATCGGATGAGAGGAGCACGGACATGAGCAAGACTCGCCTGGCAACCATATGGCTGGACGGCTGCTCCGGATGCCACATGTCCCTCCTGGATACCGACGAGAGGCTCCTGGACCTGGTCGCGAAGGCCGATATCGTATACAGCCCCATCGTCGATACCAAGGAGTTCCCCGAGAACGTGGACGTCACCCTGGTCGAGGGCGCCATCAGCAGCGACGAGGACCTGGAGAAGATCATCGAGGTCCGGAGCAAGACTCGCGTCCTGATAGCCTTCGGCGACTGCGGCGTCAGCGGGAACGTGCCCGCCATGCGCAACCCGCACGGGCCGTCTCCCATCCTTCGTCGCGTCTACATCGAGAACGCCGATGTGCAGCAACAGGTGCCGGGGGAAGTGGTACCGGCCCTCCTGGACCGGGTACGCCCCATCCAGGACGTGGTGCCGGTGGACCTCCATCTGCCCGGCTGCCCGCCGTCCGCGAACCTGATCTACGACGCGCTGACCGAGCTCCTGAACGGCAAGGCCGTTGACCTGGCTGGCCGCTTCCGATTCGGATGACCCGTCCAACCATGGGCGCTTACACAGAGGCATTCTGAACATGGCGACGATCACGATAAATCCCGTCACCCGCGTGGAAGGCCACGGCAAGATCACGCTGCACCTGGATTCGGATGGCCAGGTCAACGATGCCAGGCTCCACGTCACCCAGGTGCGCGGATTCGAGAAGTTCTGCGAGGGGCGGCCGTACACCGAGATGCCGGCGATCACGGCCCGCGTGTGCGGCATCTGCCCCGTAAGTCACCTGGTGGCCTCTTCGAAGGCCTGCGATGACATCATGGCCGTGCGCATCCCGGCCGCCGGTGACCGGCTGCGGCGGATCGTGCACCTGGCCCAGACCGTCCAGTCACACGCTCTCAGCTTCTTCCACCTGTCATCGCCCGACCTGCTCCTGGGCATGGACGAGGACCCGGCGAAGCGTAACATCTTCGGCGTCCTCGGCGAGCACCCGGACCTGGCGGCGGGCGGCATCGCGCTGCGCAAGTTCGGGCAGCAGGTGATCGAGGAGCTCGCCGGCGACCGGGTCCATCCCCACGGCATCGTTCCCGGCGGCATGCAGGAGCCCATGACCGCCGAGCAGCGAGACGCCATCCTGATGGGGATCCCGGAGTCCCTCGACTTCGTGCGGCGGTCCCTCGATCTCTGCAAGGGGATCGGTGACCGGTTCACGGACGAGATCGAGACCTTCGCCAACTTCCCGTCCCTCTTCATGGGGACGGTGGCTCGTGGCGGCGAGCTCGAGCTCTACGATGGCGACCTGCGCTTCGTGGACGAGGAGGGCGAGGTGGTGGCCGACGGTATCGCCGCCCCTGACTACCGCCAGTGGATCGGCGAGGCGGTCGAGCCCTGGTCGTACCTGAAGTTCCCCTACTTCAAGCCCCGGGGCTATCCGGAGGGGATGTACCGGGTCGGGCCTCTGGCCCGCCTGAACGTGGCCGATCGTTGCGGCACGCCCATGGCCGACGAGGCGCTAGAGGCGTTCCGTACCATCGACGGCGGCAAGGTGGCGCTCAGCTCGTTCCACTTCCACCAGGCCCGCCTCATCGAGGCGCTCTACGCCCTGGAGGCCATGGAGCAGCTGCTGCGTCACGAGGACGCACTGGACACCCGGGTCAGGGCCACCGCCGGGGTCAACGAGCTCGAGGGCGTGGGCATCGCCGAGGCGCCCCGCGGCACGTTGATCCACCACTACCGCGTCGACCCCAACGGCCTCATCACCTGGGCAAACCTGATCATCGCCACCGGCCACAACCACCTGGCCATCAACCGGGGCATGCTCCAGGTTGCGCAGAAGTTCGTGCGCGGCGACCAGATCGAGGAGGGCGCGCTGAACCGGGTCGAGGCCGTTGTCCGTGCCTTCGACCCCTGCCTCAGCTGCTCGACCCACGCAGTGGGCCAGATGCCACTGCACCTGCAACTCATAGGCCCCGAGGGAGCGGTTCTGCATGAGGTCCGCAGGGACTGAGCAGAGCGGGCCGGCCATGCTGCTGATCGGGTACGGTAACCCGCTCCGCGGCGATGACGGCGTCGGTTGGCACATAGCCGACGCCGTCAGGGCCGCCGTGCACGACGGCGGACTCCAGGTCATGACCGTCCACCAACTCACCCCAGAGCTGGCGGACGCCGTGGCCGCCGCCAGGCGCGTCATATTCGTCGACGCATCGTGCGACACCGCCCCCGGGTCCGTCGTCGCGCGACCCGTCGCGTGCGCCACGGGCCCACCACCTGGATTCGGCCACCAGTATCCGCCGGGAATGCTCCTGCGGCTGGCCCAGGAAGTCTACAACACCGCCCCCGCCGCGGCATGGCTGGTCACCGTCGGCGTCGCGGACCTGGACTGCGGTGAAGGACTCTCACCCGTCGTCCAAGCCGCTGCCGAGCGTGCCCGCACAGTTATCCTCAGGCTGCTCCACGCA
>SLCC01000141.1 GCA_007126035.1 Gemmatimonadota bacterium | reverse complement strand
TCGACCGCTTCCTTCGCGCAGAACCCTCTGACACGTCGCTAATCACCACGCTTGACCCAGCGGTCCCACCCGACCCATCGTACCGAAAGCAGCCGAAAGGGCGGTTGAAATTCCTATCCCTCAGTGCTTTGCACTGGACTTCGAGCTGCGCCTGCGGGTCTGGTCCGAGGGTCAATTGGAGACGGCGCGATACAAGCATGTCACAGTGCTTTGCACTGGACCGTGCATCCAGTACACCGAGCATTGGGTTCAGGAGAGCGGAGGTGGCATATGACCTGGCGTGTGCCGGTCGCGGTGATGGCGGTCGCGGTCACGTGGGCGTGTTCGGAGACGCCAGTGGAGCCTGGTGAGCCGCCGGGGCTGACGTGGGTGTTCATGGCGCCGGAAGAACAGGGTATTCTCTCGGTGGTCGGGGTGATCATACAGGCGACAACGGCGGATGGCGAGCCGGTCCCGGATCTCGAGATCGAGTTTCGCCCCGTCCGCGGGGGTGGACACGTCGGACGATGGGCCGTTCCGGGCTCCGAGGCGGACTGGAGCCAGCACGTCGTCCTGCATACCGACAGCACGGGTGAAGCAGGGACGCAATGGAGACTGGGGCCGAACGTCGGCGAGCAGGAGATCCAGGCGAGTATTATGGTTCCGGGCGGTGCATGGATCCGCCGCACGGTCACGGCAACGCCGGGCATGGTAGCGGTCGGGGTGTGGGACAGGGTCTCTGAGGAACGACGGGAAACCCTGCCGTCGGACACCTTCCGCGTGCATGCGAGCAATCGTCTGTACCTGGACCCGGCGCTCGAAGCGTTCCATGCCGGGGAAGAGCGGTGGATCTCGGGCACCGCGCGGCCGGGGCCGGGACTCGACACGGCGTATGTTTTTCATCTGGACGCGGCATTTACGCAGTTCCACCCGCCGTACGCCACCATAGACTACTGCGTTCGCCCGACCGCCGACGAGGCCGAGCTGATGTATGACCTCGGTCACTCGCAGTTTCACCAGCTATGTCCCATGACCCTTCGCCTCATCGACTTCGAGCCGGTGCCCGAGTGGTATCTGGACCTGCTGGCAGCGGGCGCACCTTAGAGTCGGCCGGCTCTAACACAGACAGTCGCCACGCAGCGGGTCCTGACCACTTACCCCGTCGGCGCGGGGCCCGCGGGCGACACGTTCCGTCACTGACACTGGTCAGGACTCGATGGCTGCGGCGAGCTCGGATTTCACCATTTCGTCGGACTCCACCGCCGCCCTCGACGCCAGCGCCGCACGCGCCTGGGCCGAGCCCACCCTGCCGAGGGCCCAAGCCGCGTGCGCCCGTACCAGCGGCTCGGGATCCGTGAGCGCCTGGGTCAGCACCGGCACGGCCTCCGGCGATCCCCAGTTGCCTGCGGCGACTTCCGCTGCGCTCCAGTTGCCAAGCCCCACGCAGATGTTACGCGCGAAGCCGGCGCGGCCGGCCCGGCGGATGGCCGACCCACGGGAGAAGGAGTCCCAGGCGGCCTCGTCCAGCGCCATCTCCAGTAGTCTAATCAAGGGCGCCCCCTCAGTGGCTGGACCCGGGTGCGCGTGCGGGTGCGCGTGCGTTCCCGTGCCCGATGCGCCGCCGGAGAGGCCGGGCGCACGAGGAAGGTAGTCCGGCTCCGAAGTCGCCTGGACCAGCTTCGCCCCGTTCCACGGGCACACCTCCTGGGTGTTCTACCGATTCACCCGTTTTCGACTCAAGCTCACAACTGGCCGCAATGCAAACAGATAGACCCCGCCTCGTGACCCCGAGCACCAGGAGAAGGGCGGCACCCTTTGGCCCCGTTCCTTGTCCGAATGCTGCGCACAGGCCAGGCACCGGCAAGCGGCCTCGAGCTTGATGGCGTGGATGAGGTCAATCCCATCGAGGCCGTTGAACGACGCAATCTCGCAGAGCGGGCGGACCAAGGCACCAGCACCCGAGGGCACGTTTTCTCCCCCAGGCTGAGAGACCACATGATCAACTCAACCGGGGATTCGGCATATACCCCGACAGCTGCGCGCAACGTAATGGAACGAAAGGCCACACCCCGACACTCTCTTGCTGAAGGGGCCGCTGCCCGGCGCCTCGAAGCCTCCGGTGAACGCGACGATTCGGAAACGACCCGTGTCCGCTGGGAATTCCTGGCTGAGGCCAGTCGCTGCCTGGCCGATTCGCTCGAATTCGAGACCACCCTCGAGACCGTGGCGGAGCTGGCGCTCCCTGCTCGGCTCCTGGTCCATCGTCGATCTCACTGAACCCGAGGGCTCGGTGCGGCGTGTCACCATCGTGCACCCCGATCCGGAGCTCCGGGCCATTGCCCGTGAGCTGAAGGACGGCTGGCCGCCGCGCCGGGACGACCCGTTGGGCGCGTCGGTGGTGGCGCGGACGGGAAAGTCGGAGTTCATCCCCGAGATCACGGACGAGTTCCTGGTGAGCGTCGCCCGCACCGACGAGAACCTGCGCCGGCTCCGCGCGCTCGGCATGGTTTCGGTGATGACCGTTCCCATCACCGCGCGCGGTCGTATCCTCGGCGCGATCACCTTCGTCGCCTCGGCCGAGGGCCGCCCGTTCACCGGTGCGGACCTCTCGCTGGCCGAGGAGCTGGCCGAGCGGTGTGGTCTCGCCATCGACAACGCTCGCCTTCACCGGGCCGCGCAGGACCTGGTCCAGTCCGAACGGGCGCGCCTCAGCGCGGAGGCCGAGAATCAGATCAAGACGGATTTCCTGCGCACCGTCAGCCACGAGCTCCGCACGCCTCTGAACATCATGGCCGGCTACCTCGAGCTGCTGGCCATGGAGGTCGCGGGGCCGCTGACGGGGCTCCAGCACCAGTACGTCGGGCGCGCGCAGGCAGGCCAGGCGCAGCTTCTCCGCATCGTGGAAGACATGCTCAACTTCGCACGCCTGTCTGCCCAGGACATCGAATACACGGTGACGGACGTGGCGCTAAGCACGGTTGTCGCCGAGGTGGCGGAAGCCTATCGGCCGGGACTCGAAGACAAGGGTCTTGCTGTCGACATCCGCTGCGACCCCGACGTGCGGGCGCGTACGGATCCGGCCAAGGTCTGGCACATCCTGATGAACCTTCTCTCCAACTCCCGCAAGCTCACCGAGACGGGCGGCACGGTGACCGTGGAGTGCGCGTTGGATGGGGATCGGCCGGTGATCCGCGTCGGCGATAGCGGGTGCGGTATTCCAGAGGAAAAGCTGGAAGCAGTGTTCGAGCCCTTCGTGCAGGTCGACGGCACGCTGACCCGCCCGGCGGAGGGGATGGGGCTAGGGCTTTCCATCAGCCGTCATCTCGCCCGCGACATGGACGGCGACCTGACGGTGATCAGCCCCGCGGGCGAAGGGTGCACGTTCACACTGTCGCTCGCGCCGGTGCCGGAAGTGTGAGCTGAACTGCAGCAAGCCCGCCGGCTCTCACCGGCCTGTCGCGATGCTTGAATTGCGTGGGGTGAGGGCCTCCGATCGTGGAAGCCCTCCAGCACGAAACCCACGGCCTCCGCCGCATGAGCCCCAGAAGTTGGCGGTCATGCACGCCCTGATACGTCAGGCCCGGGGCTGGGAGCGGGTCGGCGGTGACCGACGCTGACCTTATCGCACTCTTCGTAAAGCCACTCGAGGCCATCGGTGCTCACCGGCTGGGTGGAGAAGGGGCCGTCCGTGTCCGTCCACACGCCGCCCATCGCGCTGCGGGTAGATGCATCATCCCCGAGTCAGTAGGGCCGGGCGCGTCGCCAGTAGTCGTAGAACACTGCGCGCAGATCGTGGACGAGGAGCGGGTTGCTGAAGAAGGTGGCCACTTCCGAGGCGCGCTCGGCGGAGGCCTGGGTGAAGTTGGCGCTGCCGTTCATCGCGGTCGTGTCGGTGATCAGGAACTTCGCGTGCAGGTCGGCAAGGGTGCGGAAGTCGACACCCCCTCGCTGCAGCGTCCGCACCAGGCCGCCGGCCAGGTTGTCGGCCCGAAACAGCAGCCGCACCTGCACGCCTCTGCCCGCCGCGGCCAGCAGGTGATCGAACACCGGCGGCGGCGGCGACGAGACGAAGGCCACGGCCGCGAGCGCCTCGAAGCGCGCCCCGTCGAGCATTCCCGCCATCAGGCGGTGGACATCCCGGTCGACGACGTGGCGGAAACCGGATCCACCCGGCGACGTCGCGCGGAATCTCTGCAGCCGTGCATACACGTTGGAGGGGCCACAGCCGAGCGTGGCGGCGACCCGCGCCTTGTCGTCGGACAGGAGAGCGGACCAGAGCCGGTCGGGCGTCCATGCGATGCGCTTCACCCTGGCTGGGGATCGCGCCTTCGACGGGACAGCAGGCGGCGATCCGGCGTCAGAACGTCCTCCGCCGCCTGCTTCGCCATCAGCGTCTGCGGCGCTGGCCGTGGCAACTCCGCTTGCTTTCGCGTGTGACATGGAATTCCCCACACTTTTCCCACCTGTACGGTTACCCCGCCGCCATTCGAGTAGAATATCAGCCCTTGTTCCACTCCAGGGCAACTCAGACGACAGATGAAGTAGGAAATTGGCGCAACATTCCACTCCCAGTGGCCCCGGATTGCCAGGACATTCACAATCATCGCTCTTCCTGGAACCCGAGAGGGGACACGGAAGTGAACGGATGCGCGGACAGCAGGGACCGCTGCTCCGCTACGCCCCGGCACACCACCGGGCACTCCCCTTGCTTGACGATCAGCCACCGACTTGAACGGGGGCTACGCAATGTCCTGGACCACGGGCAAACGGATCTGGATCGGCGGGATTCTCCTCGGTGTGGGACTGGGCGGGTTCCTGGACGGCATCCTGCTGCACCAGATCCTCCAGTGGCACCACATGCTCTCGTCTGTCCTGCCGCCGACGACCATGGAGGCCATGCAGACCAACATGCTCTGGGACGGCCTCTTCCACGCATTGGTGTGGGCGGCCACGCTGGTGGGGGTTCTGCTGGTCTGGAGCGGGGCCCGGCGCGCCATCGCCCTTCCGTCCACGGGGTGGGTGATCGGCCTGATGCTCATGGGGTGGGGACTCTTCAACCTGATGGAAGGCCTGATCAATCACCACGTTCTCGGCATCCACCACGTCCGGGGATGGGGACCGGACCCGGCATGGGACTTCGGGTTCCTCCTCAGCGGTCCGCTCCTGATCGGCGCCGGGTGGTTCCTGGCCCGGGCACCAGACGGCCGGGCGGAGGTCCGTCCAGCCCGGCCTCGACCGCAGGCCTGACGAATGGAGACCCTCGGCAACCGGGCCACGCTGTTCGACGATGGGGATGAACTGTACCGGGAGACGCTGACCCGGATCCGGTCGGCGCAGCGGCGCGTATGGGTCGAGACCTTCCTTTTCACCCCGGACGAAACCGGTCGTAGCATCCTCGAGGCCATGTCCGACGCCGCTCGCCGCGGCTGCGACGTCATACTCCAGTTCGACCAGCTGGGGAGCCATGTCACGAACCTCGGAGCGTACCGTGGGCTGGAGGATGCCGGAGGGCGAGTGGCCATCTTCAACCCCCTGCCGCCCTGGCGGCGCTTCGGCCGCCGGTTCGGGTCCTGGTTCCGGAACAGGAACCACCGCAAGATCGTGGTCATCGACGAAGTGGGCTACTGCGGCGGGCACAACTTCAGTCAGTCCTATCTCGGGCCGCCTCCGCAGAAGTACTACGACATGACGGCGCGGCTGGAGGGGCCGGCGGTCCGCGAGCTGGCCCGGCTGTTCCTGGACAGCTTCGAACAGGCGACGGGCGAGACCCGTCCGCTCTTCGGAGGGCCGGATCCCCTGGAGGGTGGCGTGCCGGTCCGGGTCGCCGGGCTGGACGCCCTTCGCGGCGACCGTGGCGTGATGCAGGAGTACGCGCGTCTGCTGGACGAGGCTCGGGAGCGCGCGCTCCTGCTCATGGCGTACTTCGTACCGGACGGGCCGCTGCTGGAGCCGCTGCTGGCTGCGGCGCGGCGAGGAATTGAGATCGACCTGCGCACCACTGGCGCGACGGACTTCCCCCCCGTGCGGTGGGCCGGCCAGCACCGGTACCAGCCGCTCCTCGATGCGGGAATCCGGATCCACGAGCTCCAGGAGCCCATGCTCCACGCGAAGGCCATGGGCGCTGGCCCGTGATCTGTCCCCGGACCTCCCGGCCGCGGTCCTGGTGGTGCAGCACCAGGCGGCGGAATCGCCCGGCGCCCTTGGCCGGGTCCTCAGCCGGTCGGGCCCCCTTATCGCCGAGCTGGCCCGGGATGGCGAGCCGCTCGAGCGAGGCAGGATCTACCTGGCGCCGCCGGACCGGCACCTCGTGCTGGGCGAACGCGGCGTGCGTGTGGTGTTCGGCCCCCGTGAGAATCGCAGCCGCCCGGCCATCGACGTGCTGTTCCGCTCCGCGGCGGTCCACTACCGGAGCCGCGTCATCGGGGTGATCCTGAGCGGCGTGCTGGATGACGGCGCGGCGGGTCTGCTCGCCGTGCGGCAGTGCGGTGGCCTCGCGGTGGTGCAGGCGCCATCGGACACGGAGCACGCCGAGATGCCGAGCCGCGCGCTGGAGGCGGTACCGGACGCGGAGCCGATCGCCCTGGCCGACATGGCAGCCCACCTCGCCCGCCGCGCGGCGGAGGTCGCGCCCGAGCCGCCACCCGTGCCGGACATGCTATGGACCGAGGCGCGACTGACGGAGGGGGCCATGACGGCGCTGGACGATACGACC
Source organism: Gemmatimonadota bacterium (assembly GCA_007126035.1). Classification (GTDB taxonomy): domain Bacteria; phylum Gemmatimonadota; class Gemmatimonadetes; order Longimicrobiales; family RSA9; genus SLCC01. The sequence goes on along the minus strand of SLCC01000141.1, from coordinate 6,455 downwards.
GTGCCCGGGGAGTCGACGGACCTCACCTGTCCCGAGTGCCGGGGCCCGCTGTGGGAGCTGCCGGCCGGGGGCGTTCCCCGCTACCGGTGCCGGGTGGGACACGCGTACAGCCGTGACGCCCTGGTCCGGGCCTCATCACCCGCGGCGACGAGATCATCCCGCCCCGCGGGTCCACCCAGGTCCAGAGCGGCGACCACGTGTTCGTCGTGCTCCGGCCCGAGACCCGGTCCCTCGTCAACCGTGGTCGGCAGCCGCGTGGGCACGGACATCCCGGTGCCTCTCCCCGCCGAGTTCCCGCTCCAGGGCACGGCCACCGTCCAGGACCTCAGCGATTTCTACGGGATCAAGCTCGAGGCTCCCGGCGCCTGCACCCTCGACCAGATCTTGCGCGACCGGCTGCTGGGAGAGCCCGAGCCGGGCGACATCGTGCGCGTCGGCATGGTGTGCCTACGGGTGCGGGAGATGACCGATGACCGGATCGAGTGGGTCGGGTTGTCCGTCGTCGACGAGGGCGGCAGGCCGCCCCGGTCGCGGTGACCCATCGCACACCGCTCGCGCACCGCACGGTCCTGTGTGCGATTTCGGACGCACCAGGTTCGGAAGTGCACACACCCCGGCCGCGGTGCCTGATCGTGTGAAGGGTTCTGCACCATGGGCGTCCGAAACCCTTCACACGAGCGCCACGTGACCCACGTGTGTTCACTTCATTCCCCTCATTCCCCCGCCGCCGGGTCAGCCGCCGCCCGACCACCCATCCCACCGCTCCCGGCCGTGCGCTGACACTCAGCCTCCGAGGGCCGCGGCGAGCTCTGTCCTCACCGCATCGTCCGACTCCGCCGCCGCCCTCGACACCAACGCCGCTCGCGCCTCGGCCGACCCCACCCGGCCGAGCGCCCAGGCGGCGTGCGCCCGCACCAACGGCTCCGGATCCGAGAGCGCCGAGGTCAGCACCGGCACCGCGTCCGGCGACCCCCAGTTCCCAAGCCCCACGCAGACGTTGCGCCCGAACCCGGCCCGCCCCGCTCGGCGAATCGCCGACCCTCTGGAGAACGAATCCCAGGCGTCCTCATTCAGCGCCACCTCCAGCAACTCAGTCAGCGACGGCGCCTCGGTGCCCGGAATGGAAGCGACCGCTGAAGAATGCGACTCCGCCCGGCGACCCGAAGTCGAAGTCGAAGTCGATCCCGGCCGCGCCCGGTAATCCTCCTCGCTCGACAGTTCCACGATCTTCGGGCTATTCCAGGGACACGCCTCCTGGCAGATGTCGCACCCGTACACCCGGTTCGTCATCGCACTCCGCAACTCCCGAGGAATGGGGTCCTGGTTCTCGATGGTGAGGTAGGATATGCAGCGGGTCGCGTCCATGATCGGCGCGCCGTCTTCGTCGCGGCCCAGAAGCGCGCCCGTGGGGCAAGCGTCCAGGCAGGCGGTGCACGTGCCGCAACGATCCGCTTCGAAGGGCTCGTCGTAGTCCAAGTCGAACGGGAGCAGCAGCGAGCCGAGGAAGAAATATGAGCCCCGGCGGGGGTCGATGAGCATGGTGTTGCGACCGAACCAGCCGATACCGGCCCGGCGCGCCAGCTCCCGCTCCAGGACGGGCCCCGTGTCCACGTACGCTCGAGCCACCGGCAACTCCTGGCCGACCTCGGCTTCAGTGAACCGGAGGAGCGCCAGCAAGTTCTTCTTCACCACCCGGTGATAGTCCCGGCCCCGGGCGTACCTGGCTATGATGCCTTTGCCGGGATCGTCGTCTTCCAAGCGGTGGGAGCCGGCGTCATCCGCGCTGGCAGTAGTGCCGGGAGGTGTCGCATAATGGTGCGCCACCACCACCGCGCTCCGCAGCTCCGGCCACCTCCTGCTGGGGTCGGACCTTGCCTCCACCGCGTCCGGACGGGCCAGGTACGCCATGGAGCCATGCCGGCCCGCCTCGAGCCAGGACCTGAGGAAAGCCCCATGGTCGCTGGCACGGAGCGGCGCCAGGCCCACGGCCTCGAAGCCAAGGCCCTGTGCCTCTCTTCGGATCGCCTGGCTGATACCGCGGCCCACTTCGATCTCGCCCATGGGCGATCCTACCCGCCGCCGGTCTCGTCGGTCCCGGCTGCACGGCCTTCCCAGGTTTCGACCCCCGACTCCAGCGTCCGCGGCAGACGAGCTTCCGCGCGGGCGGCGGCACGGGTTTTCCGGTGATTCCCTCATCACCGTCGGCCGGATTTCGATGCGGTTCGTCGGGATTGGTTGTGGCAGCTCGGTGCTGACCGGGTCGCCGCGGCGACGAGGGGCGGAATCTCGGTCGATTTGGTGACGGCTTTGGCGGCCCCGAATGGGGGGCCAGTGGGGAAAAGCCGGACGCACCAGATGAGAGGAGCCTGACTTGACGTCGCTCGATCATCAGACCCTTTTAGGAGAGGGTGCGCAGTGGTGAATGGGCGCATAGTATAGGATGCAACAACGAACCGGGGGGGTCGTTATGAAAGCGGTGCACAGCCGCCTTTCGTTGTATGTTCTTGCGGTTGCCGTAATAGTATCTCTGACCGGTTGTGTGGACGAGCGAGTGGTGTTCCGTGACCGCCCCATCTTCCTCGAGCCTGATCCTACCGCCCTGGATTTCGTGGGCTACGCGAATCCTGAAGCTCCGGGTAAGCTCACCGTCTGCGGCCAGTGCCACGTGGGCCAGCAGACCCAGTGGGAGCGGACGGGCCATGCCTTCGCGTGGGAGGGACTCCAGGCCGCGCCCAACGTGCGGGATTTCTGTGAGGCCTGCCACACGGTGAACACGCTGGGCAACCCGCCTGGGGAGCCTGGGGAGGCGGCGGGCGGTTGGGTGGCGGTGAACGACGTTCGGTACCACGACGTCCAGTGTGAGAGCTGCCACGGTCCCGGCCTCCCGCACGTGCGCAACCCGTCGATCCGCGAGGTCCAGCCCCGTGCGCCTATCACGGTGGGCGGTCCCGACATGACCTTCGGCTGCGCCCAGTGCCACAGCGGCTTCCACCACCCGTTCGTAGAGGAGTGGGCCGAGTCTCCGCACGCTAACGTGACGCCGTTTGCCGCGGTCCGTCGCGACGATGCTGGCGGCTGCTGGTCTTGCCATTCGGGCGAGGGCGCTCTCGAGGCGTTCGGTGTCCGGGCGGACTACCTGGAGCGAGAGGCGCTCCTCGAGCGCCGGGAGGGCTTTGCCCAGATCACCTGCGCGGTCTGCCACGACCCGCACTCCAACGAGTTCGAGGGCCAGCTCCGCTTCCCGTCGGCCACGGGCAACATCGAGACGCATATCTGCGCCCAGTGCCACAACCGGGGCACGGTTCCGGGCGTTGGTCCACGGGGCCTGAGCGTGCACGCGCCGGAGGCCCCGCTGCTGGACGGCGTGCTCCACACGGTGGGCTGGGCCCCGCCGGGCATGGAGCACGACGTGGATCTGATCCGCGGCTCGCATGCCGGTGAAGCCAACCCTCGTCTCTGCTCGACCTGCCACATGGTGGCCCACGAGGTGACCGATCCCGAGGCGGGGCTGGTGTTCCGCGGCGTGGGCCACAGCTTCCGGGCGGCCCAATGCGTGGACGAGGACGGCGTCCCCACAGGTGAGCTCGACTGCCCCATCAGCACCGCCGCCCGTGACTGGCGTGGCTGCACCAACGGCTGTCACGGCACAGAGGCGGCGGCGGCGTCCGTGACCAACTCGGCGCTCACGCTGAACCTGAGCCTGGTCCGTCAGCTCTACAGCATGCTCCGCCAGATCGACCCGAACCTGGCGGGCCCGGGCGGACCCATCGACCCGACGAACCCGGTGTTCACGGTGGCCGAGGGCGCGTACTTCAACCTCCAGCTGGCGCACCATGGTACGCCGCTGCACCAGGACAACTTCAACGTTTCCCGGGCCGACTCGCTGCGGGCACTCATGCCCTCGACAGTCCACAACCCGTTCCTGATCCGCTCGCTCCTGGTCTGGAGCATCGACGCGGTCCAGGCGGAGTACGGCGTGTCGCCGGATCCCGGTTTCAACGCCGAAGCGCTGCTCGAGGGGATACCAACCCGATGACGTGATGGGTGACCTTGACCAATAGAGCTCCTGAGCAGAGGGCCGTCCGGTTCGGCCGGGCGGCCCCTTTGCTCGCACTGACGCTGGTGCTGGCCGTACCGGCCGACCCGCTCCCCGCCCAGGGGGCACGTGGCAACGCCACGACAACGGTCCGGTACGTATCGATGCGACCAATCGAGCGGGACAGCGTCCCGCGGGCGGCCGTCCAGGAGGTGGACGGCGAGTTCTTCTTCAACGGGTTCCCGGTCCAGTGCATCCCCGGGGTCCCGCAATGCTTCTTCTTCCGACCGGCGGACGTCATCGACGGCGTGGTCGCCATGCAGGACATCTCGGGCACGGCCTGGGGCCTGGGCGTCCAGGGCCTGAGCGCCACGTACATGATCCGCGCCCGTACGAACCTGGGCGGCGACTTCGTGTGGCCCCAGAGCGACAACGCCTTCGACGCCATACTCGCTTATGCCCAGTACCAGCGCTCGATCTACCGGGTGCGGGCGGGCCGGCAACGGATCATGTCGGGCCTGGGCTTCTCCGGCTTCGACGGTCTCGAGCTGATGGTGGCGCCGGCGCCGTGGGTACGGGCCGAGGCCTATGGCGGCCGGAGCCTGGCCCGGGGCCTCCACGAGCCGCGGCACGAGGCGCTGCGCGGGATCGAGCCGTTCATCTTCGACCAGAACGCGTACCTGGGCGGCGCCTCTGTCCAGTTCACCCCCGTAACGGGCACGTCCGTGGGGCTGCGCTACCAGCGCGAGATCTGGGCGAACCGTATCGGTCTGATCTCCGAGCGCGCCTCCCTGGACGTACGCTCCGATCTGCCCGGGCCGCTGCGCCTGGACGCCACGGTGGACTACGACGGTGGGTTCAACCGGATCGGCAAGAGCCACCTGACCCTGCGCTCCACGCTACCCGACGGCTGGGGCTGGGTCGAGCTGACTGGCCGGCGCTACCTGCCCTATTTCGAGATGTCCACCATCTGGGGCTTCTTCTCCCCCACGCCGTACCACGAGGCGGAGGTCCGGACCACGATCCGGGCCGTCCAGCCGGTGACGGCCTGGGCGTCCGCCGGCTGGCGCAAGTACGGCGACCCGGAGATAGCCATCATCGGGCCTCCCATCACCGACGAGTCCACGCGGCTCGGCGTCGGTGCCCGCTGGATCGACGGCGACTTCTCCGCCTTCGGCGAGTACCGCCTGGAGCTGGGCTTCGGCGCGGTCCTCAACTCTGGCGACCTGGAGGTCCGCTGGCAGGCCATGCCCGGGCTGGCGCTGTCGGCCCGGGGCTCGGCTTTCCAGCAGATCGAGCAGTTCCGGGTCGGTGACAACATAGTGCTTGGCGGCGGGCTGGCCGCCGACGTGGCGCTCCCTGGCGGACTCAGGCTCCGCTCCGGCGCCGACGTCTACCGCCAGCGGTACGAGAACCGTCCGAGCCAGGCCGACTGGAACCAGGTCCGGGCGTACACGATCCTGACGGTGCCGTACGGCCGGGACCCGGGCGCGAGGCTGCGGCCATGAGACGCGAGACCATTAGCAGTGCCACCGTGAGGCGCGCCGCCACGTTGGGCGTGATCGCCGTCGCCTTCGCCGCTGTCGGGATAAGCATGATGAGCCGGTCGGCCACCGGTCGGCAGGATGACCCGTTCCCTCACGAGGCCCACGCCGGGCTCTTCGTCTTCTGCACGGGCTGCCACGAGGGCGTGCCTTACGAGGACCGGGACGCGTTCTACCCCGACCCGGCCCTGTGCGCCCAGTGCCACGACGGCGTGGACCTGCCCACGGTGGTCTGGACCCCGCCCTCGGCGCGGGAGCCGGAACCCATCGAGTTCTCACACACCCGCCACGAGGCGCTGGTGTCACTGGACTGCGAGCGGTGTCATACTGCGCCGGGCGAGCCCAGGATGGCGATCCGGGAGCAGGTGGTGGTGCAGCAGTGCTTCAACTGCCACGCCCACTTAGCCGAAGACCATTACGTGGACGCGGACTGCGCTGTGTGCCACATGCCCGCCGCCGAGACGCCCATGGGCGGGCGCTGGTTGGCGACCCTGCCCTACCCGGCGGACCACGTCACCGGCAACTTCCTGCGGGAGACCCACGGCCAGCTCTCCGGCACCGAGCCGGCCCGTTGCGCTACCTGCCACACCCAGGAGCGGTGCACCAGCTGCCACGTGGACGCGGCCCACGTGCCCCAGATCGCAGCCATCCCGCCGGCCAGCCCCGACCTGGAGCTGCCCCGGTTCGCGGCCCACTACTTCACGCCGCCGTCCCACGAGGTGCCCAACTTCCTGGAGAACCATGGCGCCATCGCCAGCTTCCAGGCCTGCGCCACCTGTCACACGCGGAACGACTGCGCCGCGTGCCACACGGCGGAGCTGCCCGCCAGCGCCCTGGCCCTGCCCAGGGCCGAGGACGTGAGGGCGCCGGGCGTC
>SLCC01000184.1 GCA_007126035.1 Gemmatimonadota bacterium | reverse complement strand
GTGGCCGCCGTCCCGGCCCACCACGCCGAACACGGTGGCGCCCACCTCCGCGGCCAGCGTCATGGCGGAGACCAGGTTCGCGCTGATGCCCCGCTCCGCGTCGCCGCCGCCCACGCTGAAGACGAAGAGCCCGTCGTCCGGACCCAGCCGGCTGGCCCGGAGGTAGGCGGCCAGGGCGCTGTCCCAGCCGTCGTCGTTGATCCGGGCGGTCAGCTCGGCCACGTTGTCCAGCGGGCAGTAAGCCTCGATGCCGGTGATCTTGCGGAAATCGGTGGTGGCGTGAGACGCGTTGGCGGCGCCGCCGCCGACGCCGATGCAGAAGAGTCGCCCGCCCCGTGCCCGCAGGTCCGCCAGGGCCAGGGCCAGGGCCTCTATCTCCGCGGGGTCAAGGGCCGCGGCCACGCGTCCCACCTCGGCCAGGTAGCGGCAGGCGTAGCTGTCGCCGTCGGTCAGGGCGCCCGGGGCCAGGGGCCCGCCGGTGGCTCTGTTGATGTCGTCGCTCAATTCCTCGGCTCCCAGGCTCGGCCCAGGATCAGGTCCGCGGCGGCGGAGATGTCCCCCGCCACGGCGTCGGCCGTGACCCCGGTGTTGTAGTCGGTCCGGACCAGGATGGTCCGGCAGCCGGCGGCACGGCCGGCCTCCATGTCCTTCCAGCCATCGCCCACCATGAAAGACCGCTCCAGGTCCACGCCCCAGCGACCGGCCAGCTCCTCCAGCAGGCCCGGACGTGGCTTGCGGCAGCGGCAACCGTGGCCGTCATCATGGGGGCAGGCGGCCATGTCATCCGGCTGAGCCGCCGCCCGCACCCGCTCCATGATGGTGGCGTGGGCCTGCGGGCAGAGCAGCCCCCGGGCCAGGTCCGGCTGGTTCGTCACCACCAGCGTGAGGTAGCCCGCCGCCCGCAGGCGACGCACCGCCGCGCCGGCCTCCGGCACCAGCTCCAGCTCCGCCGCGGTACGGGGCGACCCGGCCCCGCCATCCCTGGGCACGACCCGGTTCAGCACCCCGTCCCGGTCAAGGAACACGGCGGCGGCGAGTCGGGCCGGCCCGGCGCCGGTCACAACGGCACCACCTCGCCCTGGCGGGCGGAGCGGTAGACGGCGTCCAGCATGCGCATGGCCGCCACGCCGTCAGCCGGCGACCCGTGACGCAGGGGCCGGCCGCCGGCCACGGCGCCCATGAAGTCGTCCCATTCAGCCGCCCAGGAGGCGTCGGGGCCAGGGAACGGGCGCTCGGTCACGTCCGGGATCCCGCCCTCCACGCGGCGCCACGTCAGGACCAGCCGCTCCTCACCGTAGCTGCCGCCCAGACCCTCCACCGCCGCGGCACCCCGCCGGCCCACCACCTCGAAGCTGAACCGGTTCTGCCACTGGGTCATGCTCACCTGGATCTGGGCCACCAGCCCGTCGCCGTACCGGTACATGGCGTAGGCGTTGTCCTCCAGCGGGGCGATGGGCCAGACGGCCGTCCGCAGGAAGGACACCGCCTCCGCGGGCAGGCCGGCCACCCCGTGGACCAGGTCCATGAGGTGGACGCCCTGGTCCAGCAGGTGGCCGCCGCCCGCCAGCTCCGGGTCCGAACGCCATTCCCGCTCCAGTCCCGGCCGGCCGCCATGGCCGTAGCGCGCCAGCACATGGACCAGCGGGCCCAGCCGGCCGGAGCCCACCACCTCCAGCAGCTCCGCCAGCCCGGGATGGTAGCGATGGTTGAACCCGACCTTCAGGACCCGATCCGACGTTTCCGCCGACCGGGCCAGCCGCTCCGCCTCGGCCAGGCTCCGGCCCATGGGCTTCTCCAGGAGCACGTGGCGGCCGGCGGCCAGGGCCGCCTCCGCCACCGGGACCAGGAACGCGTTGGGCGTGGCGACCACCACCACGTCCACGCCCCGGTCCAGCACCGCCGCCTCCCACTCCGCCGACGCCGGGGCACCCGTCTCCGACGACAGCGTGGACGCCGCCGCCGCGTCGGTGTCCACCACCGCCCGGACCACCGTCCGCTCGTCCGCCGCCGCCACCGCCGCCCGGCGGCGGCCCACCAGCCCGCAGCCCACGATCGCCACGCCCAGGGTCCGTCCCGCCACCGTCATCGCTCCCCCCGGTCCGCGGGCACGATCCTGCGCAGCGTGTAGAGGTCGCTGGCGGCGATGTCCAACCGGCGCTCCGGCCAGAGCCACCACTCGTCCCACGGCGCGGCCAGCAGCCGACCGGTGATGCCCGCCGCCCGGTCCGACAGCAGGAAGACCGACGCCCGACCCGCCAGCTCCGCCGGCACTCCGCCGGACGCCAGCTCGCGGCGCGTACGCGCCAGGTACTCGGGGCCCGCCGCGTCGCCCGCCGCCAGCGTGGCCTGGTGCATGTCCGTGGCGACGAAGCCCGGTGCCAGCGCGTTGATCTCGATGACGCCCGCCCACTCGTAGGCCAGCGTCTCCACCAGCCGCACCACCGCCGCCTTGCTAGCGCCGTACGCGCTGAAGTTGGGGAACGGACCCGTGGCACCGCCGCCGGACAGGGCCACCATGCGCCCGCCCGGGGCCATGGACCGGGCCGCCTCCCGCACGACCAGGAACGTGCCCAGCAGGTTGACCCGCACCGCCTCCCACCAGGCCTCCGGCGACTGCTCCACCGACGGGCCCACCGGCCCCGCAACACCCGCGGCGTGGACCACGCCGTCCAGCCGGCCCAGGACCCCGACCGCCAGCCGGACCAGGCCGGCCACGGCCACGGCGTCGCCCACGTCCACCGGGCTGGCCGTCACCGCATCGCCATACTCCTCCCGCAGCTCCGCCTCCACACCGCCCAGACGGTCCGCGTCCCTGCCGGCGATCACGACCCGGGCACCCGCGGCCAGCGCCGCCTCGGCGCACGCACGGCCGATGCCCCGACTGCCGCCCGTGACCAGGACGTGCCGCCCCGACAGGGAGTCCAGCGGCCGCGTCAACGCCGCCAGGCCCGGCTGTACCGGCGACTGCTCCGGCATCAGTGATCCGCTCCGCCGCGGGCCGGTGCGCCACCCGCCGGCGAGGTCGCCACCGTCGCCACCGTCGCCCCGACCGTATCGTCCGCCCCGGCCGCGCCGGCCTTGTCAGCCGCGCCGGCCGCGCCGGCCGCGCCGGCCGCGTCCGTGAGGGACCAGCCGTTGCCGCCCCTCAGGTCCGCCACCACCTCCACACCGGCGGGCGCCAGGGAGTAGCGGAGCCGCGGCATGCCCCGGGACTCCATGAACCGCTCGAGCCGGTCGTGGCCAGCGGGCGCGTACAGCATCAGGAACCCGCCGCCGCCGGCACCCGCTATCTTGCCGCCCAGCACGCCGTACTCCGAGCGCACGTGCTCGTACAGCTCGTCCACCCCGCTCAGTGAGACCCGCCGCGACAGCCGCTTCTTGTGCTCCCAGTGCTCGTGGAGCAGGCGACCCCAGGCGTCCATGTCCTCCGCCTCGATGGCCGACAGGATCCGGTGGCCCAGCTCACGGATCCCGTGCAGCGACTCCGCCACCACCGAGTCCGGCTCCGGCCGGCCTGCCAACCGGCGACCCCGAGCCAGGGCCGCGTCCTGGTCCCGCAACACGTCCGAGGCGCTGCGCCGGACGCCCGTGTAGTAGAGATGCGTGTTGGCGACCAGGGTGTCCACGGCGCCGGCACCCAGCTCGACCCGCCGGACCGCGACCTCCCCGTCACGGGCGATCTCCAGCACCGTCAACCCACCGAATGCCGCCATGTACTGGTCCTGCTTGCCCACCCGCTTGCCCAGCACGTCCAGCTCGAGGCGGCAGGCCTCCTCCGCCAGCTCACGTCGCGTGGCATCGCGACCCGACCCGCGCCACAACGCCGACAGCAGACCCACAAGGTACGCGCCCGACGAGCCCAGACCCGTACCGCCCGGGAGATCGGCCATGGACGAGACCTCGATCCGGTCACGCACCCCGTGCTCCAGCAACGCCGCCCGCGCCAGCTCGTGCTCCAGCTCAGCCGGCCGGGTGACCGCCTCGCTTCGGCTGTAACGAACCCGCACCAGAGCGTCCGACACGGGACGGTTCACCATCAGGTACATGTACTTGTCGATGCCCATGGCGAAGATGAATCCGCCATGCTCACGGTAGTACGACGGGAGGTCTGTGCCCCCACCGCCCAACGTGACCCGTAGTGGTGTGCGTGTGACGATCATCTATTCAGGTATCGAGGCCCCACCTTCGGGTGACGCCGGTGCACGAGGTCGGGCCGGCGGCCGGCAACCCGGCCACGAAATCCGCATCTGTCTCTGGTAACGGGAAGTGTGGGCGCCAGCACACAGGCCCGGGCCACCCACAATTCCTGCTGACAGAGACAGACACGCGCACGGACGACAGCTCGCCGCGCTCGCCGCACGCCGGACCCGCAGCCAGTCTCAGCGCAGACAGACACGTCCGTCCTCCACCAGCCGCGTGCCGGCCTCGAAGTGCGCCGGCGTGTCCAGCCCCAGGCAGAAGCCCGCCGCCTCGATGACGTGCGCGGACAGAGCACCTTGCCGGACCAGCTCCGGGAAGACCTGGGCGCCGAAGTCGGAGAAGACGGGGCCCACCAGGTCCGCCAGCCCGGGCTCCAGGAGGCAGGCGCCGGTGCTCACCAGCGACGAGCCGGCCTCACCGCCCCGCACCTCCTGGAATCCCGCCACCATCCCGTCCTCCGTCACCAGGACCCTGCTGCCGGCGATGCCGGTGTTGACGTGGCGCGACGGGTCGAAGAGGGCCACCGTCGCCAGGGCCCGGCCCGGGCCGCCGTCGTGGGGGCCGCCGTCGTGGGGGCCGCCGCCGGAGCGGTCCCGCTCCCGGACCGCCCGGTGCGCCGCCACGAAGGCGGCCAGGTCGAAGCGGGTCAGGTTGTCGCCGTAGACCACCAGACTGGTCCCGTCCCATTCCCGGGCAAGTCGGCGCCAGGCGCCGGCGGTGCCCAGGATGGGGTTTTCGGGGGAGAACCGGACGGAATCAGGTGGCAGGTCCATGGACTCCACGGCCCCGCGCACCTCAGCGGCCCGGTAATGGAGGTTGACCCAGACCGGGGCCATGCCGGCGTCCAGCAGCCAGCGCAGGTTCCACTCCAGGAGGGAACGGCCGCCCACCTGGAGCAGCGGCTTGGGCCGGCCGCGGGACAGGGGCTCGATCCTCGTGCTCCGGCCCGCCGCCAGGACCAGCGCCTTCAGCTCGCCTCCGCCCCGGTGCGCCCGGGAATCGTGGGCCCGGGCGCGCTGGGCCCGGGCGCGCTGGGCCCGGGCGCCGCCGCCGGGGCCGAGCGCCCCACCACCTGGTCCCGGATGTAGCGGATCGAGCGGTCCAGCCCCTCGCCCAGCTCGATCAGCGGCTCCCAACCGACGGAGCGGGCAGCGGAGATGTCGGCGAGCGTCTCCTGCGCCTCGGCGGGCAGGTCGGGCTCGTGGACCGGCTCCAGGTCGCTGCCGAGCCGGGCCTGGATCTCGTCGAAGATCTCGCGGACCGAATGGCTCCGGCCGCTGCCCACGTTGAAGACCAGGCAGTCCGTCCGCTCGTCCGTCATGCACTGGAGGTGGAACCGGTTCACGTCGTCCACGTAGACAAAGTCCCGGCGCTTCTCGCCGGTCCCGTAGATCGTGGGCCGCTCACCACGCAGCAGCTTCAGGATGAAGGCGCTCATCACCGGCGGGATCGTGCGGCGGTAGTCCTGGCGGGGGCCGTACACGCAAAAATACCGCAGCCCCGTGACGGCCATGCCGTGGTGACGGGCGTACGCACGGGCGAACTCGTGGCCCGCGTGCTTGCTCACCGCGTAGAAGCTCTCCGGCGCCGCCTCCGTCTCCGGCGACGGCAGGCGAGGACTGCCCTCGTAGATGGCGGACGACTCGGCGTACACCACCTTCGCCGCACCCGCCCGACGGGCCGCCTCCAGCACCATGACGGTGCCCAGCACGTTCACCGACGTAGTCTCCACCGGGTCGGCCTGGCAGTCGGCGATGCAGTTCTTGGCCGCCAGATGGAAGACCACCCCGCCCGCCGGCACCAGGGCTTCAATGGCAGGAGAACGCACATCGCACCGGTGGAACTCCACTCCCTCGGGGACCTGCTCGATCACACCGGCGGAAAGGTCGTCCACGCCGATGACGCGGTAACCGTCCGACAGGAGCCGGTCCGCCAGGTTGCTCCCGATGAAACCGGCCACGCCCGTGATCAGGACCGGGGGCTGCGACATGGCCTCAGAGCCGATAGCCGGCCCGCGTCGCGTCGTCGAAGAACATGCGGACCGTCTCACGGGAGAACTCTCGCAGGTCCCTGTCCCTGAGCGAGATCTTGGCCAGCAGGTCAGGCGTGATGGCGATGAGGTCACAACCGCAGTCACGGGCCTGGTACAGGTTCAACACCTCCCGCGGACTGGCCCACAGGACCCGGACGCCAGGGTGGGACGCGGCCAGCCGAACCACCTTCTCCATGTGGACTACGGGGTCACGACCCGTGTCAGCCACCCGACCGGCGAAGACGGATATGATTGCCGGGCCCTCCGGCGGCAACGCCTCCAGGACCTCCGCCACCTGGTCCAGGGCCAGGATGGCGGTCACGTTCAGCCGGAGACCCGCGGCCGCCAGCTCGGCCACCAGCGGCGAGGTGGAGATGCCCCGCGTGTTCAGCGCCGGAACCTTCACGAACACGTTCGAGCCCCAGCTCGCAATCTCCCGCGCCTGGCCCGCCATCCCCGCCAGGTCGTCGGCGAAGACCTCGAACGACACCGGCATGTCCACTATGTGACTCAGCGCCTCCCGGGCGAACTCACGGTAGTCCGAGACGTTGGCGCGCGCCATGAGCGTGGGGTTGGTCGTGAAACCATCCGCCATACCGTCCCGGCAGGCCGCCACCATCTCCTCGATCATCGCCCCGTCGGCGTAGATCCCGATCCCAAGCTCACGGCCGACCCGCGAGCGAGGCTGGAACAACGGATCCAAGGATGGCTGGACGGTTCGTGTGGCCATAGAAGCTTCCCGAAAGAGATTGCCTGCGCTCATCAGGCGCTGAGCCTCTTGGGCTCCAGGTTGCGCCCGTCTATGTCGATTTCCATACCCTGCCCGATCGTCTTCAGACCGATCAGGACGCGGCGCCGGCCCCGCCGCTCCACTACCACACCCTCCACTCCCTGGAAGGGGCCGTGGAGAACTCGTACCGGCTGACCCGGCTGAAGTGGGCGAGGCTCCGGGAACTGACCCGTCTCCCGGAGCGCCGCCACGAAACGACGCACGTTCTCCAACTCCTCGTCCATGATCGGCGACGGAACGCCGTTGTGACGGATCACCGTCGCCACGCCGGGGACCGACAGCACCTCGTGCAGTGCCGACAGGGAGAAACGAGCGAAAACGTAGCCGGGAAACAGAGGGAACTCAACCACCTTGCGCCGGTCGGACCACTGCCGCTCACGAGCCAGCGCCGGAAGGTACGTCTCCATGCCGCGGCCGACCAACTGCTCGTCGACCCGCTTCTCGTGGCGCGCCCGCGTGTAGCAGGCATACCAGCGGGGACTGGACTGAAGCGCCTCCTGCTCACCCTCCGGTAACGACTCACCAAAAGACAGGGTCATGATACGACCAACCACCTTTCCTCCATGCCTCGCACCAACACGCTCCGCACCACCACGCTCCGAGCCGGGCTGGATGACGGGCGCACTCCGGGCCCGTCAGTCCCAGGGCGTATCTGACCCAGCCCCCTTCCTTCTTCCTCGCACCACCTAGCCGAGGCCCGCAAACTCACCCCACCCCGCCACCGTCGCAACCGCATGACGTCACCGCTCGGCCTCGTCCAGCACGGCGTCCAGCACGGCGTCCAGCCCTGCCGGCAGCGCGGCCCGCGGCAGACGGGCATCGCACCTCGCCCAGCAATGGCCGGGACTGGCCCGTCCGGTCCGGGGAGAGGAGCCGCTGGGGGTCGGGGAGAAGCGCCATGCTGGAAGAAATGCCATGCCGTTATGCCTGCGGCCAGCAAAATGTATGGATATGGGTTCGCCTACCTTCCCGCAAGGTGCAGGTAAGCCTACGGCACCAGGCACCGCGCGGGTCACACCGGGCTGGGAACACGGCCCATCAGCGCGCCGTTCCGCCTCGGAAAGGGGTGGGGGCCACTCAGTCTCACTATGTTCAGCCCCGTCATGCCGGCGGTGGCATTGCGGGTGTCGACCACCAGTTGCGCCTTCTCGACGACCCTGGCGTAGTCTATCTCCGAGTGGTCCGTGACGATGACCACACAATCGGCTGCTTCGATCTCCTCGTCGCTGAGCTCCGTTCCCGTACGGACCACCCCGTTCTCGCGGATCTCCGGGACGAACGGATCGTGGTAGCGGATCACGGCGCCCTGGGCTTCGAGGCGGTCCATGATGTCGATGGCCGGGCTCTCCCGCACGTCGCCCACGTCCTTCTTGTACGAGACGCCCAGGATCAGGATCCTGGTGTCGAGCACCGGCTTGCGGTGCTCGTTGAGCGCCTCCCGCACCTTGTCCACCACGTACTCCGGCATCTCGGCGTTGATCTCACTGGCCACCTCGATGAGACGGGTGCGGTAGTTCAGGGTCCGCATCTTCCACGACAGGTAGTGTGGGTCCAGGGGGATGCAGTGTCCGCCGATGCCGGGGCCGGGAGTGAACTTCATGAACCCGAATGGCTTGGTGTCGGCGGCGGTGATCACCTCCCAGATGTCCACGTCCAGCCGGTCCGCCACCTGGGCCATCTCGTTGACCAGCGCAATGTTGATGGCCCTGAAGGTGTTCTCCAGCAGCTTGGTCAGCTCAGCGGCCTCCGTGCTCGTTACCGGAACCACCCGGTCCAGGACCTCGCCGTACGCGACCACGCCAGCATGGCTGCACGCCGGCGTGATGCCGCCCAGGACCTTGGGCGTGTTGTGCACGAGCCACGTCGGGTTGCCGGGATCGACCCGCTCCGGGCTGAAGCAGAGGAAGAAGTCTCGCCCCACCTGCAGACCAGTGGCCTCGAACAGCGGCAGCAACACCTCCCGCGTGGTGCCCGGATAGGTGGTGGACTCCAGGACCACCAGCTGGCCAGGCCGCAACGCCCCGGCCACCGACTCGGACGCCGCTACCACGTAGCTCACGTCAGGGTCACGGGTCTTGGACAGCGGCGTGGGCACGCAGATGGAGATGACATCACACTCGGCGAGGCGGGCCGCGTCGGTCGTTGCCTCGAACCTCCCAGCTTCCCGCATCGCCGCCACCACCCCGGACTCCACGTCCTCCACGTGCGACGACCCGGCGTTCAGCCCGGCAACCACCTCCTGCGACACGTCCAGACCAACCACCCGATACCCCGCCTCCACGATGGCAACGGCCAGTGGCAGACCCACATATCCCAGACCCATCACGCCGAATGTGGCGCTCCGGGTGTCGAGCCGCCGCATCAGCTCCAGACCGTCAGGCGTTAGCTCCATTTCGTACGATGCTCCAGGCGTGGCAGAGTGTTCGATGGACAACGGATCCTCGCTACACTGTGGTGAGTCGGACTCGGGAGGCAGGCACCCGCTCGGCCGCCCCACGTTCGGCAATGAACAGGCGTTTCGCAAGCCCTGAGCCAACCGGCCCTGAGCCAACCGGCCCTGAGCCAACCGGCCCTGAGCCAACCGGCCCTGAGCCAACCGGCCCGGGGCCAACCGGCCCGGGGCCAACCGGCCCGGGGCCAGCCGGCCCGGGGCCAACCGCCTCGAGCGGCCGGGCCAGAAGCGGCCGGGCCAGAGCGCGAAAGTCCCCGGCACCCGCGCGGGCACCGGGGACTGGTCACGTGCTGTCTACCGTCAGCTGGCCTTACGGATCTTGCCGGCGGAGATGCAGCGGGTGCAGACGCGCACGCGCTGGTTCTCGCCCTCGTCGGTCTGGATCCGG
The DNA here is from genome assembly GCA_007126035.1 of Gemmatimonadota bacterium. Lineage (GTDB taxonomy): Bacteria > Gemmatimonadota > Gemmatimonadetes > Longimicrobiales > RSA9 > SLCC01. The sequence goes on along the minus strand of SLCC01000184.1, from coordinate 3,320 downwards.
ACCCGCTGCAGGTTCGGCAGCCAGCGTCGCCGCGTCTTGTTGTTGGCGTGGCTGACGTTGTTCCCGTAAGTCGGCTTCTTGCCGCAGACGTAGCATTCCCTCGCCATGCTCCCCGCTCCTCAGCCCGTGGGCTGCTCGCCGCGCCCGCCCCTGGTGGGGCGCACGGCGCTGGCCTGAATGTAGTAGTCTGCGAACGTGGCCTGGAGGTGCTCGCCGGCGCCGGCGAACTCGCCCTGCTCCAGCCACTCGTCCAGCTCTTCCTCGCTCACCCGGTGGATCTGACCGGTGATGGTGTAGGACACGCCCGGCTGGATCTCGACGGCCTCAGCCAATGCCGGATCCATCCGCACCAGGATCGGCACCTGTCGTTCGGGATCACCGAGCTCGCCCCAGAATATGCCAGGGCCCAGCCGACCCGTGGAGGGGACATCGGGGACCCGGACCATCTGGCCCAGGTGGCCGCCCACATCGTCCCGCAGCTGATCCCGCTCGACGGCCATGACGCCCTCGGGGAGGTCCACGTCGTCGTCCTCCTCAACGTCCTCGACGACCACCACGGTGGTCGGCTCGCTGGTGACATTCAGCCACGTCAGGAATCCGCCCACCACGACCAGCGCCATTACCATCCAGAGCAGCGTCAGCGGCCGGCCGGCCGGCGCCTTTTTTCGCTCTGCCATGCTCTTACTCCACGAGTTCGATGATCGCCACGTCGGCGGCATCGCCGGCGCGGTGCCCCAGCTTGACGACCCGGGTGTAACCACCGGGCCGCTCGGCGTAGCGCGGGCCGATCTCGTCGAACAGCCGCGCCAGTGCCTCCGGATCCGTGATCTTGCGGGCCACCAGTCGCCGGGAATGCAGGTCGCCCCGCGTGGCCTTGGTGATCAACGGCTCTGCATACTGCCGCAGCTCCTTCGCCTTGGCCACAGTCGTCTCGATCCGGTCGTGCTTGAACAGCGAGCTCGCCATGTTCCGGAGCATCATGTTGCGATGCTCCGTCGTGCGGTTGAGCCGGCGCCCCTTCTTGCGGTGTCTCATCGCCCTACTTCGCCTCCTCCTCGGCGACGGCGGACCCGGCACCCTCAGACGCCTCCGTCTCGTCCACCAGGTACAGCTCCCCGTCCTCACCCGTCTCCAGGCGCATCCCGAAATGGAGGTTGTGCTCCGCCAGGAACTGACGGATCTCCTCCAGGGACTTCACGCCGAAGTTCTCAATGTCCAGCATCTGCTCTTCGGTCCGCTGGACCAGGTCACCCAGCGTGATGATGTTCTCCTTCTTCAAGGAGTTCACGCTCCTCACGCTCAGCTCCGCAAGGTCCTCGATGGGCCGCTCCAACAGATCGCGCAGGCTCTTCGGTACCGGTACCGCACCGGGCACAGGGGGTTCCACCTCACCCGTTGCGCTGAACCGGAGCATGTACTCCAGGTGCTTGCGCGCCAGCTCCGAGGCGTAGGCCACCGCTTCCTCCGGCGCCACGCTCCCGTCCGTCTCGATCTGCAACGTCAGTCGATCGAAGTCCGTACGCTGGCCGACCCGCGTCTCCTCCACCGTGAAGTTCGCCCGCAGGACCGGGTTGTAGATGGCGTCCACACGCACCAGGTCCACCGGGCTGCCCTTCGGCAGCTCGTGATCATCCGCAGACACGAAGCCACGACCCTTGTTCACGTGCAGCTCCAGGTGGACCTCCCGGTCCTCCTGCAACGTGAACAGGTGATGCTCCGGGTCCAGAAGCTCCACGCCGCCCGGCTTCTCGATCATGCCCGCCGTCACCGGGCCAGCCTCCTTGGCCCGAAGCTCCAGACGCGCCTCGTCCTGCTCCGGATCCAACCGCAGCACCAGCGACTTCAGGTTCTGGATGATCTGGTGCACGTCCTCGCTCACACCCGCCACCGTCTGATGCTCGTGCACCACGCCGTCCATCCGGAACGCCCAGACCGCGGCGCCCGGCAGCGATGACAGCAGGATACGCCGCACGCTGTTGCCCAGCGTCTGACCGTATCCCCGCTCCAGCGGGGTCACCACGAACTGCGCGGACCGGCCGTCCTCGGACCGGTCTGCCACCTCCACCCGCTGCGGGAGGACCAGTCCCCTCAGATCTAGATCCACACTCGCCTCCCTGGTTTACTTCGAGTAGAGCTCCACAATGAGCTGCTCCTGCACCGGCAGCGGGATCTCGTCCCGCGACGGACGCTCCAGCATACGACCCGCTCGCGTCCCCTCGTCCAGTGCCAGCCAACTCACCGTGTCCGGCCGCGTCTTCGACTCCAGCGACACCTGCACAGGCAGCAGGTCCCGCGACTTCTCCTTCAACCGCACCTCGTCGCCCGGCTGGACCTGATAGCTCGGGATGTCCACCGGCCGGCCGTTCACCTCCACATGACGATGACGCACCAGCTGACGCGCCTGCGCACGACTGCCCGCGAAACCCAGACGGTAGACGATGTTGTCCAGCCGGGACTCCAGGCTCACCAGCAGGTTCTCGCCCGTCATACCACCGTGCTGCGACGCCGCACGGAACAGGTTGCGGAAATACTGCTCCCCGACCCCGTACATCCGCTTGACCTTCTGCTTCTCACGGAGCTGGAGCGCATAGTCGCTCATCTTGCGACGCCGCGTCTGCGCAACGCCATGCTGGCCCGGCGGATACGAACGCCGCTCCACCGGACACTTCTCGGTATAACACTTGGTGCCCTTCAAAAAGAGCTTCTGCCCCTCCCGACGGCACAGCTTGCACACCGGACCCGTATAACGTCCCACCGTCTATCTCCTCCTGCCTGGTTGATAACACCGGACTTCCTCCCGCCCTGACGGTCTGGCGGTTTACGTCCGAACCATTCCGAACATCAGACGCGGCGCTTCTTCGGGGGGCGGCAGCCGTTGTGGGGGATCGGCGTGATGTCACGGATCGACCTGATCTGGAGACCCGCGGCGCTCAACGCCTGGATCGCCGACTCCCGACCACTGCCCGGGCCCTGCAGCCGCACGTGCACCCGGCGCACGCCCAGGTTGTACGCCTCCCGGCCCACCTGCTCCGCCGAGACCGTCGCCGCGAACGGCGTGGACTTCTTCGAGCCCTTGAAGCCCGCCTTGCCCGCACTGCCCCACGTCACCACGTCACCGTTCAGGTTCGTGATGGTGACCAGCGTGTTGTTGAACGTCGCCTTGATGTGGGCGACACCCTCGGACTCCACCTGCTTCTTCGTCCGCTTCGTACGGGCCTTCTTCGGTTGCGCCATGCCTATCCCCTATCGCTCCTCGCCGTAGCTCGGGCTCGGCGAAGCCGAGCCTCTCCTGCGCGGCCCCAGCCGCGCCCCCCTGCCGC
>SLCC01000104.1 GCA_007126035.1 Gemmatimonadota bacterium | reverse complement strand
CTAGCTCGGTCCTGGATGTCAGCGGGAAGTGCAGCGAAGGCTTTCCGGAATGCAGCGGTAGTGTGGGAAGTCACAGGGAGGAAGGGTCCATCTTGTCCGTCTTGCCAGCCTTGTGATCGCGAATGGCCTCGTCGGCCAGCTTCTGCAGGGCATCCTGAGAACGGTCGAATGCCTGGCTCCAAGCCCGATCAGACTTCAGTTCCTCGAGGAGGAGTGAAGCAATAGCGTCCTGCTGGTCGGCGGGCAGCTGGGCTGCCTCGTCAAAGGCCTTCTTGAGTAGCTCGGTCATGGATCCTCCTTGTCGAGGATGATACCCACAGAGCGGTGAGCAGTTCAAGTGGAACGTGGCTGGACCGCTGAAATGGCATGGGTCCGATTCATAACGAGCGGTTGCACCTGTCACGCCCGCTGCGCGGGCGGGCAGGTGAACCGCAGCGCGTTAGGCACCCCACCAGAGGATGTGTGAGAATAGTTGACGAACAGCTACTCGGTGCCAGATCTCCTGGAGCTGGTCGAGCGCTTGGATGAACTGCGAGGACGGCCGCCCTTGAGTCCGTTCTTTCGTGCGGCCTTCGCTTTCGCTTCGCTCCTGATCTGGCCCATGATCCTTGGGGCCCACTCTTGGAGGTTCAGAGCTTCTGAGACGAGTCCTGTCAGAGATGCGTGAACGTCCATGTCGTCCCAATGAAGCCCATCTCCACTTGGAGAAATGCGGCCGTTCGAGAGTTGCTTAGGGGTCGCACCATCGAGACCGGGAATTCGCTCCGGTGGGAATCCGAAGGCGAACCCGCTGCGGAGTTGAACGAGAAGGAGTGCCTGGCCGGGATCGTAGCGGACGGCTGCGGCTCGTGGCTCGACCAGGTTGGCTTCACGGGCAGCTCGAATTGCTTGCTCGTTCTGCCGATCGAACTCGCTCGTATCAGGACCGGTCGTCTTAGCCATGGAGCTTCTTCCATTCCGCGAGGAATTGTTGCTGGTGTTCAGCTACGATCCGGAGCGCCTCTCGGGCGTCGGAAGCGCTCATGTGATGGTTCTGCCAAAGGGAAGGCGGTGTCTCGGCGTCGCCCAGAAGGACGAGGACCTCTCCGCCGCTATTGGACTCGACGTGCACATGAGGCGGTTGGTGTTCTCGAGGCGGCGAGTAAACGTAGACCTGAAAGCCGCCCTTGTCGTAGGCCTTGACCATGACGGAAGCTAAAACCGAGCGATGGGTTTTGCAAGGTGTGCCTAACGAGCGTTTGCACCTGTCACCGCGCTTCGCGCGGCGCAGGTGAATCCCAGGTGCGTTAGGATGCCGTAATAGCGGGTTGTGTGAGTCGACGTTGGGGCGTGTTGGATCCGTTGACTGAGGAGCCGCAACGGACAGGAGGGGCAGATATCGGTACGGTTTCGGAATCGGTTTCTCCGCTGGCGTTCAACCAGGATCGTCGGGACCTGTGGATCGACGAGAAGGGCACCAAGCGATGGGCCTGGCTCTCGTAGGAGGCAGGCTGGTATTCTATAGGGAAGATCGCTTCTCCCAGAGGTTAACGGATGCTACAAGCGTACATCAGGGGCGCACTCGGCCGCGCACACTACGAGATCCTCGAGGACGACGGTAGTTTCTACGGGGAGATCCCGGATTTTGAGGGTGTCTACGCGAACGCCGAGTCACTGGAAAAGTGCCGGGAGGAGCTTGAAGAGGTCCTCGAGGAATGGGTCTTATTTCGAGTCTCTCGAAATCTGCCCCTCCCTACCGTGGACGGGATTGAACTCCAGGTACGCAAGGTAAGCTGAGTGCCGTCGTTTGGACCGATAAGCCGTCGAAACCTGGTCAGTACGTTCCGCAAGCTAGGTTTCGATGGGCCATACTCGGGCGGGAAGCACGAGTTTATGGTTCGCGAAGATGTAACGGTTCGCATTCCCAACCCGCACCGAGGCGACGTAGGTGTCGCGCTACTCACTAGAATTCTCCGACAGGCCGGAATCACCCGAGATGAGTGGGAGCAGGTCTGAGGATCTGCGGTTCTCTTCCTATGCGTATGGACCGGCATCCTAACGAGGGCATGCACCTGTCAGCCGGCGCACTGGAGGGCTGCTCCGGAAAGGTGTTGTTGGCGCCGGCCGCACCTATGAAGCGAGGATTGTCAAGAGGGCGTAGCCCTCCCCGGCCCGCCGGGAGGTGGGCTTGGGGCCTGCCGAGTTTGAGGTCGAAGATCCGCGGCACTTGGTTCTTCTCTTTCGTTTCCGGCGTCGCGTCCGAACGTAGGCGAGCCTCTCTGGACTCAAGCACCTATTCGGGCTTTCTTCGGGCTCATCCTCTTCTCGTGAGGACCTCCCATGATCTCCTATGCGAGCGGAGGGCTCAATCAGGTGACCGGGGTCGTCGATGCGGCGCGTGGAGCTCTCTCCTCTCACCAGGAACGTCCTGGCTCTCACCTCTCCACACCTCGCCGGTGCGGAGCATGGCGTGGGTGGCGCGGGCCAGCTTGCGGGCGGTGGCGATGCGCGCGGTCTGCCAGCCGACGCGCCTCTTATGCTCGTCGTAGTAGCGACTAAGCCAACTCTCGGGGGCCAGGCGCACGTGGCTGACCACACCTTAAACGAAGGCGCCACGCAGCCAGCGGTTGGCACCCGCGGGGATGTTGCCGTAGCGAGTGGGCCGGAGCCCGGAGCGAGCCGAGCGCGGCGCGAGGCCGGCGTAGCTCACCAGCTTCTCGGGCGTAGGGAAGCGCTCGATGGGCAGCGCCTCGGTGGCAATGAGCAGGCCCCGGTAGGGACCGATGCCCGGGATCGTCTCGAGCAGAGCGACGGCGGGGATGCTTCTGCCCATGTCCTTGATCTGCCCATCCAGGCGCCGGATCATCGCGCTGAGACCGCGGATCAGCACCCAGTGGGTGCGCACCAGGCGCTGCTGCTCGGGGCCGAAGATCGTCCAGGCGTGCTCGCGCACCCACCTCCGACCGGCCCTCGTGAGCAGGCGTCCGCGACCCAGGTAGAGGCCGACGCTGTGGAGCTCGGCGTGGATCCGGCTTGCGGCGCCGGTCCTCAGGCGGACGAGGCGCGCGCGGTGGCGCAGGAGCGTCGCCTGCTCACGCGTCTCGATGTCCTTGGCGTACACGGCCGGGATCAGGCCAGCCAAGCGCATGCGCGCGATCAGCTCGGCGTCGATCTCGTCGCGCTTGTAGTTGGATTCGGCGATCACGCGCAGCTTCTTCGCGTGCGCGAGCACGAAGCCGTGACCGTGGCCCGTCAGCAGATCGTAGAGCCAGGGCCAGGCGGGGCTGGTCTCGACGATGGCCTCGAGCGGGCTGAAGCGCATGAGCAGCGCGAGCAGCTTGGTGCTGTTGCCGTTGGCGATGCGCGTGGGCTCCTGCAAGAGTTCTCCCGTCTTGCTCACGATCGCGACCACGAGGTACGTTGCGTGAGCGTCAATGCCTGCGACGTTCATCGGGTGGCCTGTTTGGGTAGTTGCCGTGCCGCGGATCCTTCAACCCGATGGTGCGACACCTCACCCTTGGAGGCCACCCCCTCTCGCTTCATAAGATCAGGTGAACGCCAGAGCGTTAGCCAGCGCAGGCTTTCGGTTTACGGTCACTACTGGAACAAGCCTATGAGCGCAGACCAGCGCATCATCACGCGACTCGAGAAGCTAATTG
>SLCC01000069.1 GCA_007126035.1 Gemmatimonadota bacterium | reverse complement strand
GGGCGGACGGGCGACGCGTAGGAAGGCGGAAGGAGGAAGGCGGATAGAAAGCTCAGCGCAACCACCCGTAGGTGCTCGCAACCGGGTTGTGTCCAGCCTGATCCGCGGCCTCAATCCACGCCAGAAGCGAACGAACGTGGTGCCCAGCGTCTGCCTGCGGTACTGACGTCGCGATGAACAAGATTCCGGGAAAGGCGAGGCCCCTCTCAGCGTAGGTGCTCGCCAGGGGCGCAAAATCCTGGTAATTCCTGGTGACGATGATGCGGCCCTGGTCGATGGACCACGCTAAGAGCTCCGGGTCATCTGCCTCGCTCAGGCCCACCTCGGCAACATGGACGACATCGACACCGCGAGCTTGAAGCCGCTTCAGCGCCCGCGCGTTGACGTGCTGATCGAACACGAAGCGGTGGGCCATTACCGCGTGCCGTCGATCAGCCGCTCCACCCGACGGTTGTTCTCAATCATGGACCGGATCTCGTGCGGAAACACCTTCGCGTATTCAAGCGCTTGCCGCAGTGCATCCGGAGACACGAACGCGAAGTGCTCGCGAAAACCCTCTTCGTCGTCGCCGTAATCGCTCCGGACCGAAACAACCTCCCATACGTCCGGGCCACTGCGGAGCCGTGCTCGCCGGCCGGCCACACCGTCCACAAAGGTGATCTCCGGGAGATTCTGCATGGCCCACCACTCCTCGGCGACCCGGCGAAGTCCCGTCGATGGCCCCTCGCCGTGCGATCGCCAGAAGTCCTCAATGCTATCCTTCAGCCACGGCTCCAGGCGGGCGCTCATCGTTGGCACGTTCGCACCTCCCTGCGGATGTGTACGTCGTAAACGATGTAAACATACCTCCTCCACGAGCCCCCGTCAAGATCGGGATCGACCCGGCGACGAATAGAGCCGCGGGCCGGGGCCGTGGTTCAGAACAGGCTTCGTAATCGACGCCCTCCTGCGGGCCCGGATCGAGATTCCGATCGGAAACCGAGAGCAATCTCGCACGCGATGAGCCGGCCGGAGGTCGCCATCGAGATTCCGATCGGAAACCGAGAGCGATCTCGATTTCGTCCCGACGACGGGCGACGGTTTCGAGATTCCGCTCACGCCCGGCTCCCGGCGGGCCGATGCCCGCAGCCCGGTGCACGGTGCCAAGCGGGTCGCGGGCCGGGGCCGGGCCTGGGCAGGTTGTCAGGGCGCCTCCGCTCCTGGTCCGGAGGTCGTGCACTCCTGAAGCCTCGGATCCGGCTGACCTCCGGGCGAGTAACACATCCACAACAGCGTGACACGGCGGGCTCGGACGAGTCGGTGTCTCAACCGGACGCCAGATGTGGTGTCCCGGCGTGTCGATTGGCGGGCCGGGCCCGGGCAGGTTGCCGGTCCGGCCCGGGGCCGGCGACTGCGCGGGAGACGAATCTCGTAATCGGCCCTCCTTGCCGGCCGGGATCGAGATTCCGATCGGCAGCCGGGATCGATCTCAACCTTCCGGCCGCAGCCTCACCGTCCAGGTAGACCGGGTGCCCCTGGCGAACGTGTTCCAGCCATCGTCGACGTCGTCGTCGTAGACATAGGTGACATCGAAGCGCTGCTGCGCCGTGAGCGGCGGCAGGTAGACGATGGGCGAGAAGGCGACGCCGGTGATGGTCCGGTCGGGGCACTGCACGTGGAGCACGTTCACCGCCCACTCCTCCGGTACCGGCGCGTCCAGCGTCCGGCCGTCGGCGAGCTCGAACCTCATGGACTCCCAGTTCGCCCGGGCCGTGGCCTCATCCACGGCGTACCAGCCGATGGGGAACGCGCTCCACTCGCCCGCAGCGAGCGCTCCAGGTGACGGCCACCGGCCTCCAGCTCATGCCGTGGAGCGCGCCGAGCCCCGCAGCGGAGACTTCGCCGCGGGGCTCGCCACGCCGTGTCCGGTGATCAGTAGTTGGCCACGGCTTCGTTGGAGCAGGTGCCCGTGTCGACCTCGCATACCTGGTAGACGTGGGACCCGCCGCCCCTCTCATTGGTGCTGTGCGTGTACGAGGAGGCGTCGCTCATTGTTATCAGGAACGCGCCGTCGCGGTAGATGTTCACGTTGGTAGCACCCGACCAGGTCAGGTCCGCGTGCTTGAGACCTCGAAGCTTGTAGGCAAACACCTCCAAGGCGATATCCCCGGGCTCGTCGACGTCGCTCACCGTCACGTCCTGGGAGGTGGTGCCCGTGGCGCCGTCGTTGTCCGTCACCGTCAGCGTCACGGTGTAGGTCCCGGCCGCCGCGTAGGTGTGGTCGGGGTTCTGGACGTCGGACGTGCCTTCGTCCCCGAAAGTCCAGCTCCACGCCACGACGTCGCGATCGACGTCGGTGCTCGTGTCGGTGAAGGTGCAGGCCAGTCCGGTGCAGTCGTGCGTGAACGACGCCACGGGTGCCTCGGTGCCGGGGGGCGGTGGAGGCGGCGGATCGTCGCCGCCGTTCCCGTTCCACGCCAGGCTGTAGAGCAGGTCGTTCTTGGCGGTCAACGAGTTGGTGACAACCCCTTTAGTGGTGGCCTCCCGTATGGCGGCGAAGACCTGGCCGGAGTCGCGTCCGGGTTCGCCTCGAGGTACAGCGCCGCGACGCCTGCGGTATGGGGCGCCGACATGGAGGTACCGTTCTTGACCGTGATCGCCGTGTCGCTGGTATGGGACGCTGAGGTGATGTCCACACCCGGCGCGAAGAGGTCGATGCACTCGCCATGGTTCGAAAACGACGCCTTCTCATCGCTGCTGTTCGTCGCCCCGACGGTGAGCGCCTCCCGTACCCGGGCCGGTGAGTACTTGCACGCGTCGTCTCCCTGGTTCACCCCCGCGACGACGTAGGTCACGCCGGCGGCTATGGAGTTGCGGACAGCGCTGTCCATGGCGTCGGATGCGCCGCCGCCGAGGCTCATGTTCGCGACGGCCGGCTTCTCGTGGTTGGCCGTGACCCAGTCCACGCCGGCGATGATACTGCTCGCGGGCCCGGGAGCGAGCACGCGTACCGAAACCAGGGTGACGTCCTTTGCCACACCGTACGTGCTCCCGCCCACGGTCCCGGCCACGTGCGTTCCGTGACCGCCTTCGTCGCTGCCATCGCCGGTTCTTCTCACATCCCAGCCGAACACGGCGCGGCCGCCGAACTCCTCGTGGGTGTAGTGGATGCCCGTGTCCAGGATGTAGACCGTGACGCCCTTGCCGGTCTGGTTGAAGTGATACGTCTCGTCCAGGGGGAGCTCGCGCTGGTCGATCCGGTCCAGCCCCCAGGTGGCGTTCGTCTGCGGGCTCGCCTGCGATCCGACCGGCCAGTACATCTGGTCGGGCTCGATCCAGTCGATGAGGGGGTGACTGCTCAGCGCTTCCACGGCCTGTGGGAGCAGCTTCGCGGCGAAGCCCTGGATGGCATGCTCGTACACGAAGCTGATCTCGCCGTCATGACGGGCGGCGAGCTGCCGGGCCAGGCCAGGGACGTCCATCACCCCGGGCCGGAATACCACGATGTATTCGCCCGGGATGATCTGGCCGAGGCTCGCGTCCGGCGGCCGCGCCTCGAGGTCGGCCTGGTCCCGGGGTGCCGTGCTGTCGCTGCAGCCGGCGATGAGCAGGACCGCTGCCGCGCCTGTCAGCAGCGTCCTCGACCGTGGGTGTCTCATTTCGCGCCTC
>SLCC01000061.1 GCA_007126035.1 Gemmatimonadota bacterium | reverse complement strand
TGAAGGCAGGCGTCCGCCACCCGTGCTACTACGAGCCCGACCTCAACCCTACCTATCATGAGCTGGCGGTCCACTACGCCACGGCCGTGCTGCCCACCCGTACGGCGAAGCCTCGCGACAAAGCGAAGGCGGAAGCGGGAGTGCTCCTGGTGGAGCGCTGGATCCTGGCTCGGCTCCGAAAGCACACCTTCTTCAGCCTCAGCGATCTCAACCGAGAGATCCGCCGGCTCCTGGACTGGCTCAACGACCGTCCGTTCCAGAAGCTGGAGGGCTCGCGGCGCTCCCTCTTCGAGTCCATCGAGCGGCCGGCTCTCCAGCCGCTGCCCGCCCAGCGCTACGAATTCGCTACCTGGAAGAAGGTCCGCGCCAACGTGGACTACCACATCGAGGTGGAGGGGCACTACTACAGCGTGCCCCACACCCTCACGGGGGAGCGGCTCGATGCCCGCATCACCACCGGAGCGGTGGAGGTCCTCCACTCCGGCCGCCGTGTGGCCGCTCACCAGCGGAGCCACCGCAAGGGCGGCTTCACCACCGACCCGGGCCACCGGCCCAAGTCCCACCAGAAGCATCTCGAGTGGACCCCGTCCCGCATCATCGCCTGGGCCGCGAAGACCGGCCCCCGCACCGGCGAGCTCGCTCGGGCCATCCTCGAGAGCAAGCCTCACCCGGAGCAAGGGTATCGCGCCTGCCTCGGGCTCATGCGCCTCGGCAACAGCTACTCGCCTGCGCGCCTTGAGGCAGCCTGTGACCGCGCGCTGCATATCCGGAGCCTCTCCTATCGCTCGGTCAAATCGATCCTCCAGAACGGCCTGGACCGGATTCCACTGGGCGAGCAGGCCCAACTCGACCTGCCCCAGGACCATGAACATGTCCGTGGCGGTGCCTACTACGCCGCTACGCTCAACGGAGGCGCGCAATGCTGATCCACCAGACCCTCGAACGGCTCCATGAACTCCGCCTCACCGGCATGGCCCAGGCGCTGGAGGAGCAGATGCGGATGTCCGACCTCGATGGCCTCGGCTTCGAGGACCGGCTCGCCCTGCTCCTCGAACGGGAGATCACCGTACGTGAGGATCGGCGCCTTACGCGCCTCCTCCAGATGGCGAAGCTCCGACTCCCGGCCGCCGCCGAGGACATCGACTTCCGGAGTCCACGTGGCCTCGACCGCGGTCTCATACTCCGTCTGGCCAGCTGCCAGTGGATTCGAGACCACGAGAACGTCCTGATCTCCGGCGCTACGGGGAATGGAAAGAGCTATCAGGTGGCCGCTTTCCTCCGGACTGGGTGGCCGGCATGGCCGGAATAGGCAGCCGCCATCATCCAGGAGCTCAACGACCGGTTCGGGGCCGGCCTCACCGAGAAGGACCGGGTCTCCCTGGAGCACCTCGAGACCCAGCTCAGCGAGGACCCCGCCCTCCAGGCCGCCGCCCGGTCCAACACCCGGGAGAACGTGAAGCTCACCTTCGAGCACAAGGTCAAGGACCACTTCCAGGACATGGCCGCGTCGAACTTCGGGCTGTACAAACGGGTGACGGATGACCGGGCGTTCGGCAAGGCGTTGCTGGAGTTTCTGTTCGAGGGGTTGTGGCGGGGACGGGAGAGGGGCTGACGCTCACGACCGCCAAGGATCTTGTTTCCGCACGCCCACCCGGTTAGCGTCCGTCGTAGACCAGGTCGATCGGAGGAGGGAAATGCGTAGCTATACAGCGGTCATCGAGCGGGATCCCGAAACGGGACTGTATGTCGGCTACATCCCCGGATTCCCGGGGGCACACTCCCAGGCCGAGACCCTGGACGAGTTGAATCAGAACCTCGCCGAAGTGGTCACCATGCTCCTGGAGGACGGGGAGCCGCCCCTGGAAGGCAATTTCGTCGGCACCCAGAACATCCAGGTCGCCTAGATGGGAAGAGCTCCCGTGCTCAAGCCGAGGGAGGTGGTCGCTCGGCTCGAAGCACTGGGTTTCGTCGAAGTGCGCCAACGCGGCTCACATAAGCAGTTTCGTCACTCGGACGGGCGGGTCACAACGGTCCCGGTTCACAGCGGGCGTGACATCTCTCCTATCCTGCTTCGCCAGATCTGCAAGGACATTGGCCTGACCGTCCCCGAGTTCCTCCAGGCCTGAGCACCCCTGGGAGCGGCCATGAACGCATCCGGATGACTTCATCCAACACGGCTGCCGGCGCTGCTGTCATAGGCTGCAGCTACAATGACACCATGACAATGATCCCTCTCTGGGCGAGGCGGAGGGCCTCGTCGAAGTCGGAGGTGGCGCCATCTGCGGGAAGTGGCGGACGACGACGTGCTCCTCGTCTCCGTAGCGGACAAGCTGCACAACGCCCGGGCCATCCTCCGGGACTACCGGGCCCACGGCGAGGCCCTCTGGGAGCGGTTCAACGGCGGGAGAGAAGGGACGCTGTGGTACTACCGGTCGCTGGTCGAGGCGTATCGTACACGCGGACTCGGTCCGTATGTGGAGGAGTTGGACGAAGTCGTGCGCGCGATGGAGTTGGAGGCGGTTCGCTGACCAGCGGAAACCCAGTTCGCAACCCAGGTGTCGGGCACGCCCCAGAGCGCGCGGCCGGGCTACTCATGCTCTGTCCCGTTCAGCCGATCCGATACACGAGGTCGTGGGAGAACGGATGAATCGGAAAGGCCCGGATGGACTCGGCGAGGGAGTTTCCCGCCTCGGGAAAGCCAGTCACGAGGTCAATGATCTCAGTGACGCGATAGGCAAACTTTCGAGCGGCTCCCTCATCGAAGTCTTGCCGAGCTTCCGGATGGAAGCGCGGCGGACTCACTTCAGGCGGTCCAGGGCTTCATGGATGACCTGGTCGGCCGGAATGGTTTCGACGGTGCCCTCATCGATCTCCCGAGCGCGCCGCTCCACCTCCGCGATCCACTCCGCCTCGAACTCCAGTCTGGACCCAACGCTGGAGAGCAGCCTGGCAGCCAACCGCTCCCGCGCCATGGGCGGCAGCTTCAGCGCTTCCGCTTCCAGCTCCTCGACGGACATGCGTTCCTCGCGATCAGTCATGGTGAACGTTATGCCCGGCCCCCGGTTCAAGGAAGGGGGTGTGGGCACTACCGGCGGCCAACGATCAGGCCTTCAGACGGGCAAGTCCATAGCGGATCGGGACATCGGGGCGCGCCCATGAACGCCTATGTCGCCGTAACCGACGCCGACTGGTACTCCTACCTTTCAAGCCAGGAAAACCTCGACGAGGTCAACTTCTGGCAGCCAAATCCCTGGACCGGGAGGTTCGGGGTCCTGCGGCGCGGTGAGCCGCTGCTGTTCAAGCTCAAGGCACCCCACAACGCCATCGCGGGCGTCGGCTTCTTCGAGCGATACGTCACCCTGCCGTTCTCCCTCGCCTGGGACGCCTTCGGGCACAAGAACGGCGCGGCTGACAAGCAGGCCATGTGGGAACGGATCGCGCGCCTGCGGAACGACCGCCCCGCCTGGTGGGCGGACTTCACCATCGGCTGCCTGATGCTCGTGGAGCCGTGCTTCTTCCCGCCGGACCAGTGGGTCTCCGCGCCGAGTTCGTTCAGCCCGAACATCGTACGTGGCAAGGGTTACGACCTGGCCCAGTCGGAAGGCCGTGCTCTTTGGGATCAGGTGGTAACCGCGATGGCGACTGCGTGCGCGCCGTCGCTCGCGGCCGAAACGCCCCTCGAGCAACCGTCGCTGTTCGGCGGCTACGCTGAGCCCACCACCATCCGACGCCGCCTGGGGCAGGGGACTTTCCAGGTCCTGGTCACCGAGGCCTATCGTCGCTCGTGCGCGATTACCGGGGAGAAGGCTCTTCCCGCCCTCGACGCCGCGCACATCCGGCCCTTCTCCGAGCTGGAGACGCACACCGTCCGCAACGGCCTGCTGCTGCGGTCCGATGTCCATCGCCTGTTCGATCGCGGCTACATCACGGTCACCCCGGAGCATCGGGTTGAGGCCTCGAACCGCATGAAGGAGGACTTCAACGACGGGGACAACTATCTTGCCCTCCACGGCCGGGTCATCGCCCTGCCGGAACGGAGCGACGAGCGGCCGTCCCCCGAGTTCCTGCGCTGGCACAACGAGGAGTGTTTTCGAGGATGAGCGACGAGATCGCCAGGCTACAGCGCGAGCTGCGCGAGTTCGCGGCCGCCCGGAACTGGGAGCGGTACCACAGTCCCCAGAACCTGTCCGCATTGATCGCAAGCGAGGCCGGCGAGCTGCTCGCGCTGTTCCGATGGGGCGAGGACGCTGTGGCGGGCCGTCGTGCGGACGTGGAGGATGAGCTGGCGGATGTGTTCCTGGCGGTGCTGCGCTTCGCGGACGTTGCGGGGGTGGACCTGGTACAGGCGGCGCGGGCGAAGCTCGCGGTGAACGAAGGGCGCTATCCGGCGGGGCCGGATACGCCGGCGTCGCTGTGACGAGAACGGGCCGCGGCCTCCCGCCGCGAAGCCCGGCGGCCTGTCTTGCTGACATCGCCCCAAACGGCAGAGGCGCGCCATACGGGAAAGGCCGAACAGGGAAGCGTCGGTTGAGCCGTCCGATCGGCCGGCCAGCCCGGGGGAATTCCCGCAGCATCCGGAGCGTGGCCCCCGTGCGTTCCACGAGCCTGCCGGCCGTACGGGCGGAGTCGCGGGCGAGGAGGTCGAAGGCTTCGTCGAATTCCCGCTCCGCTTCGGGGTGGAAGCGGGGCCAGGTCACTTCAGCCGGTCGAGGGCCTTCCGAAAGACCTCGTCGGCGGGGATGGTCTCGACGCGTCCCTCCCGGATCTCCATGGCCCGGCGGTCTGCCTCTGCGGCCCACTCCTCCTCGTACTTCAGTGCGCTCCGGAGGCTGGACAGAAGCTCCATCGCCAACAGCTCCCGCTCATCGGCAGGCAGCTTGAGCGCTTCCCGTTTCAGTTCCTCGACCGACATGGTGCCTCCGTTGGATCGAAGGGACTTCCTTCCAAGGATACCCTCGCCCGTCCATCGAGATCAATGGCGGATCGGGACATGAACGCCTTTGTCGCCATTCTGGACGAAGCCCCATGCGCCTGATCGCCGTCGACTGGTCCGGCGCCCGCACCGGCGCCGCAGGCAAGATCTGGCTGGCCGAGGTCAAGGACGGCCGCCTCCTCCGCCTCGAGTCCGGCCGCGGCCGCGACCAGCTCGCCCAGCAGCTGATCGCGGAGGCCGACCGGGACCCGGAGCTGGTCGTGGGCCTCGACTTCGCCTTCGCCTTCCCGGCCTGGTTCCAGGAGGGGCTGGGGGTGTCGGACGCGCGCGAGCTCTGGGCACGGGTCGCCCACCAGGGGGAGCGCTGGCTCCAGGAGTGCCCGCCGCCGTTCTGGGGACCGACCGGGAGCCGTCGCCCCGATGGGCAGCTGTTCCGGCGCACCGAGCTGGACGTGCGGGACGCCACCGGCGCCCGGCCCAAGAGCGTGTTCCAGATCGCCGGCGCGGGCGCCGTGGGGACGGGCTCGATCCGCGGCATGCCCATCCTCCACCGGCTGGCCACCGCCGGGTTCTCCATCTGGCCGTTCGACGACCCGGCGCTCCCCCTCGTCGTCGAGATCTACCCGCGTCTCTTCACCGGCCCGCTGGTCAAGACCGACCCGGCGCAGCGGGAGACGCTGCTGGCGACCTCGTATCCTGAGCTCGACCCCGAGCACCGTCGTCTCGCCGCCGCCTCCGACGACGCCCTGGACGCCGCCGTGTCCGCCCTGGAGATGGCGCGCCACGCCCCGGAGCTCCTCCGGCTGCCCGCGGCGCGCGACGCCGTGGAACGGCTGGAAGGCGCCATCTGGTATCCTGATGGAATGCCGGTTTACCGGAAGGTACAAGTAGGTGGTTCTGCTGTCCTTCGGGGATGACCCATCCCGCCATTCTAGTAACCCGCGATGCCCTGTATTGTGAGGCGCTCCCATCGACGACTAAGTTGAAGGTGAGGCCTTGCGACGATTGCCGGACTGGTGGGCTTGGCCGTTTGTACTGACTCCCCACGCGGAGCTTCGGATGGAGGAGCGTGGGCTGGACGAGATCGGGCTTCGGTCGCTTCTGGATCGGCCCGTCACCATCCAGCGCGAGTCCCACCGCGCACGCTGGCGATCGACGGGGCGGGAGGGCGGAGCAAGCTGGAACGTGGTGCTCGAGCCGGACCCGTCGGCTATGGTCGTCCTGGTGATCACTGTATTCAGGACCTGATATGACACGCAGCCTATCGCTTCAGGTCACGTACAAGGGGGGAAAGCCCTTGGCGGCATACCTCTCCCTCGGGTCCAACGGGAAGCGCGCCGCGGCCAGGACCGAGGAGGTGGCTCCCGACCTTCTCGTGGACTACGCGGCGGACGGCGCCGCGATCGGGGTCGAGATCCTGTCACCCGCGACCGTAACGGTCCAGCAGGTGTGGCAGGTGTTCGACCAGCTTGGCCTGGAGCGTCCCTCGGCCTCCGAGCTGAGCCCGCTGTCCGCCGCCTGACGCCGCTGCCGAGCTCGTGTCTCGCGACGACGCCTGCCCCTTCTGCCATCTCCCGCCCGGCCGCGTCCTCCGGTCGTCCACCCACGCCCGCGCGATCGCTGACGCCTACCCCGTCGCCGATGGCCACACCCTCGTCGTCCCCGTCCGGCACGTCGCCAGTCTGTTCGACCTCCCCGTCGACGAGCTGGCGGACGTCTGGCGGCTGGTCGGCGAGGTGAGGGCGGCGCTGGCGGGGTCGCATGAAGTGGACGGCTTCTCTATCGGCGTGAACGACGGCGAGGCCGCGGGGCAGACGGTGGGGCACGCGCACGTGCACATCATCCCCCGCCGTCGCGGCGACGTGGCGGACCCCCGGGGCGGGGTGCGGTGGGTGATCCCGGACCGGGCGCCGTACTGGGAGCCGGACCGGTGATCCACGCCGTCCCCTCGGCCGACGAGCAGCTCGCTTTTCTCCGCCAGCTCCAGCGCCTCCTTGACGAGGGCAGCTTCGTTGCCAGCTACAAGTACGCGCTCCTCCACGCCATCGCCGACCTGTGCGTGCTCCGGGGCGACGACTCGGGCGCGCCCCTCACCGTCGCCACGAACGAGCTGGCCGACCAGTTCGTCCGCCTCTACTGGCGCCAGGTGGCGCCCTTCCCCGGCGCCGAGGCCACCGAGCCGCTGAAGCAGAACACCGGCCGCCAGGCGGCGGTGCTGCGGATGGTCAGGGAGGCCCGCGCCCGCTACGACACCCGCCTCGCCCGCGTGGAGGGGAGCCCGGAGTGGCCGCGGCTGCTGCGGGACGTGGAGGACGTCGTCCGGAAGATGCCGCTCTGGCGGCTCCAGACCATGGGCGACGAGCGGGTCGAGTTCCTCTACGAGCACCGGGAGGAGGAGAACCCGCGGGAGATCACGCTCAAGCCGGGCGTCGCCTACTGCTTCCGGCAGTTCTACTCCATGATCATCGAGATGGTGCAGGGCGCCTGGACCAACTACATCCGCCGCGCCAACGTCCACCTCCTGGGCCCCGACGCCGAGCTCCGGTACTTCCTGTTCGGCAGCGACCGCCAGGACCTGCCGGCGTGCCGGGACCTGCTGGACGACGTGCAGAGGGGCCGGTGCTTCTACTGCGAGCGCCGGATGGCCGCCGGGTCGGTGGCCGTGGACCACTTCGTACCCTGGCGACGCTACCCCTTCGACCTGGGCCACAACTTTGTCCTGGCCCACGACGGCTGCAACGGCCGCAAGAGCGACCGCCTGGCCGCCGTCGCCCACCTCCGCCGCTGGGATGAGCGCAACCGGAGCGAGCTGTACGAGCTGCCGCGGCGGTTCGCCGAGGCCGGCGTCGCCCACGACTGGCGCGCGTCGCTCCGCATCACCCGCTGGGCCTACGACCAGGTGGCCCGGTCGGGCGGGCAGGTGTGGGTGCGGGGGAAGGAGCTGGAGCCGCTGACGCCTGGGTGGGAGGACGTTCTGAGTAGCTGAAGGGCGGCGCGGTCCACGGCGAGCCCGGCCCCCGCACCACTCCCACCGCCACGTGGGCCGCCTCGCTGGATGACCCACTAACTCTGGACGCTATGCCCGGCCCGGTTCAAGGGACGGGGCTTGGGCACCACCGGCGGTCAACGATCGGCCTGTCGCGCGTCCCATCCCGCTATGGCACCGCCCGATCCCACCCTCAATCATCCCCCTGGAGTAGTGAGGCATAAACTGTTACCTTGAGAGGTAACGCAAGTGGGGAAGGTCCGGCGCGGAAACTATACCTTCGTCACCTGGATCGGCGACCATGCACCGTATCACGTGCATGTATACCGGCAGGGGAGGCTGGTGCTGAAATGGGATCTGGAGAACGATTGCGCCATGGCGGGTCAGCCTACCCGGCGGATTCTGCGGCTCATCGCGGAGCTACGGTCGGAGGGAAAGCTGTGAAGGCGACGACGGTGACGGCGAACAATCGACGCCGTGCCTTCGAGGTGGAGCTGTCCGATGGTCGCACGCTGCCCCTGCCGTACGCCCGCCTCGAGCGCCCTCCCACGGCCGCGAACCGGGTAGCGGAGGTGTACAGCGATCCGGAGCTGGGCCACGAGGGGTTCACGTATGTCCTGACCGACGGGACGGAGGAGAGCGTGCCCGTGGACGCGGTCCTGGACTACAACCGGGACCCCGGGTACGTGCGTGACATGCTGGCCTATCAGCTGACACTCGAGGCGCGTCGCCGGATGGAGACCACCCGGTTGAGTCGCCGGGAGATCATCCGTCGGCTCGGCACCTCGCCCAGTCAGCTCTATCGCCTCCTGGACCCCGCTCACCAGGGCAAGACCATCGATCGCCTCGTGGAGCTGCTGGCGGTGCTCGGGTGCGGAGTGCGGTTGGAAGTGGGGCCAACGCGAGGAGATGCCTGTTGACGGTCAGGCCGCGCGATCACCGCCCGACGTTACCGAGATCTCCATGTGGGTGCCCGCCTGCAGGGAGCATGTTGATCCGGCCGGCCCAACCGGCCATGGCGTTGCCCCAAAGAGCTTGCCATTCCATACGCGGCGTCGGCGAACAGCGCCGACAGCTCTTCCGTGACGGGGGCAGGGCCACATGCCGCGTATCAGCGAATTCTTCGGCATCGTGATCGCGATGTATTACAATGATCATGCGCCGCCGCACTTCCATGCGAAGTATGCGGAGCATGAAGCGGAGGTTGAGATCTCCAGCCTCGAGCTGCTGAACGGTTCGCTCCCGCTTCGCGCAATGGCGTTGGTGCTGGAGTGGGCGGCCGTGCATCGTGACGAGCTGCGAATCAACTGGGAGGCTGCCCGGGAGGGCCGGCCCCTTGCCCGGATCCCCGGCCTGGAATGAGAGGTGACCCATGATCCGTGTCACTCATGTTGAGCCCCTCGAAGGCTACTGGCTTCGCGTACGCTTCACCGACGGTGTGGAGCGGGAAATCGACGTGGAGCGGTACCTGCTGGGACCCATCTTCGACCCCGTGCGGCGGGATCGCGCCGTGTTCGAGGCGGTGGCGGTTGACCCCGACCTCGGTGTAGTCGTATGGCCGAACGGGGCGGATATCGATACGGCCGTGCTCTACGGATCCTATGAGCCCGCGTGGGCGGAGGAAGGCAAGGGATCGGCGCGGTCGGTTCGCGAGCGGCGTCCGACGGAGGACTGACTGAAACCGCTGTGTCCGCCTGAGGCGCTCACCAGGGTAAGACCATCGATCGCCTGGCGTAACGAGGAGTGTTTTCGAGGATGAGCGACGAGATCGCGAGGCTACAGCACGAGCTGCGCGAGTTCGCGGCCACCCGGAACTGGGAGCGGTACCACAGTCCTCGCAACCTGTCCGCGTTGATCGCGAGCGAGGCCGGCGAGCTGCTCGCGCTGTTCCGATGGGGCGAGGACGCTGTGGCGGGCCGTCGTGCGGACGTGGAGGACGAGCTGGCGGATGTGTTCCTGGCGGTGCTGCGCTTCGCGGACGTTGCGGGTGTGGACCTGGTCCAGGCGGCGGGTACGAAGCTCGCGCTGAACGAAGAGCGGTATCCGGCCGGGCCGGATACTCCGGCGTCGCTATGAGTCGTAATCGCTCAATGGTCCTGCATCCTCCCGTCTACACGCTGCGCCTCGAGCTGCTGGACATCGAGCCGCCCATCTGGCGCCGCGTCGAGGTACCGGGCTCGTTCACCCTGGAGGACGTTCACCACGTCATCCAGCGGGTCATGGGCTGGGAGGACAGCCACATGCACCTCTTCGAGATCGGCGCTGCCCGCTACGGCTTCGGCGACAACGAGTTCGACGAGGACGAGCAGGATGACTCGGCGGTGCTGCTGAGCGACCTGGGGCTCCGGCAGGGCGACCGCTTCCGTTACACCTACGACTTCGGCGACGACTGGGAGCACGTGGTCACCGTCGAGGCCGAGCGCCGCGATGTCCCCCCCGCCGACGTGCCCCGGCTGCTGGGCGGCGAGCGGGCCTGTCCGCCGGAGGACTGCGGCGGCGTCCACGGGTACCACGAGTTGCTGGAGGCGCTGGCCGACTCGGAGCACGAGGACCACGCCTCAGCCCAGGAGTGGCTGGGAGGCCCCTGGGATCCAGCCGCCTACGACGTCGCATACCACCAGCGCCTGCTGCGCCCGCCGACCCGGGCGCGCCGATCGCCCCGGCCCACGGCGACCCCGGGCAGGCAGCCCGGGCGCGACATGACGCCGGCCCACACGGCCCGGGCGAACGAGGTGCTGGCGCTCATGGACCCACTTCGCCGCCGGGTGCCCTGGCTTCCGGACAGCGTCGCGGGGCTAGCCGCCGACCTCATCCAACGCTTCTGCCTCGACCAGCCGGACGAGTTCCTGGGCGTGCGCAGGCCCGAGCTCTGGCTGGCCGCCGGCGTCCATGCGGCGTTCATGCTGCACCCGTACCTGCTTCTGTATCCGCTGAAGCCGCTGACGCTCCAGGAGCTGGCGGAGCTGTGGGGCGTGTCCGTCGCGTCCATCAGCAAGCGCAGCAGGCAGCTCCGGCAGGGGATCAAGGTGACCTGGTAGACGGGTCCGCATTAGCGACCGGGCACGTCGTGAAGGCCTTGACACCCATCGGTGTCATATGTAACAATATAGTGTCACTCGTCACCGAAATGTGTCAGAATGCTATTCGAGCCGCTCGACCATATCCTCGGACGACGGAGCACGGTTCGCCTGCTTCGCGCGCTGGGGCCGCTGGACCGCCCGGTATCCGGCCGCGAAGCCGCTCGGCTCGCCGGGTTATCTCACCGAGCCATCACCGCCCTGGACGAGTTGGCCGCGCTCGGCGTGGTCATCCGGCGCGAGGCCGCGGGCCAGCACCTCTACCGCTTCAATCGGGAGCACGCGCTGGCGGACGCAATCCAGCATGTGTTCGCGGAAGAGGAGCGGCGCAGCAGCCTGATCCTCGAGCGCATCCGGTCCGTCGCCGAGGAGGCCGGAGCCCTGTACGCGGGCGTATTCGGTAGCGCCGCGCGGAAGGAGGACCGACCCGGGAGCGATCTGGATGTCTTCATGGTCGTGGGCCATGAAGACGCGAAAGAGCGCTCCAGGGATGCGATGATTCTCGCGCTCGAGGAACTACAGGAAGACCACGGAGTCCGCCCGACCCCGGTCGTCGTCGCCCTGGCCGAGGCCCAGCGTCAGGTCCGGGAGGGGTCGCCGCTGCTCCGGGACGTTCTCCGCGAGGCCCGGCGCGTTCATGGCGGTCCTCTGGAAGAGGTTCTGAGTGGTTAAGCGCGGCAGGCGGAAGGAGCTCGACCGCGCTAACGCGACCAGGTACATGACCGTCGCCCGGAGTCTTCGGAAGAGCGCCACGGACATCGGCGTCATTGCAGAAGACCGCCACGGCAACGCGCTCGCCATCGTCGCCATCCATGCGGCCATAGCGTACGCGGACGCCCTCTGTATCGCGTAGGGCGGGTTCAAGTCGACGGAAGGCGAGCACGAGAGCGCGGTTCAAGCGTTGAAGCAGGCGCTCGGCAGCAGGATGGACACCGGGCAGGGGAGAAGGCTCCTCTCGATCGTGAAGGAGAAGGACCCCGCGTCGTACCAGGGCGTGTTCTACACGACCGCTGATGCGCGGCGCCTCCTCCGGAAGCTGGAGAGCTTCGCCGGATGGGCCGAAGAGATGTACGAGAAGAGGCCGTGAACGCCTTCGTCGCCATTCGGGACGAAACCTCATGCGCGTAATCGCCATCGACTGGTCCGGCGCCCGCACCGGCGCCGCCGGCAAGATCTGGCTAGCCGAAGTTCAGGACGGCCGCCTCCTCCGCCTCGAGTCCGGCCGCGGCCGCGACCAGGTCGCCGAGCACCTTATCGCCGAGGCCGACCGGGACCCGGAGCTGGTCGTGGGCCTCGACTTCGCGTTCGCCTTCCCGGCCTGGTTCCAGGAGGAGCTGGGGGCTCGCACACGGATCCCGGAGCGGGGTACGAGCGAGGAGGACGTGCTGGCCGCGATCCGGCGGGGTGTCGCGGAGCCTGCGCAGCGGGGGCTGGTGCAGTACCGGCTGAACCTCGAGTACCGGCGGCTGTGGCGCGGCCGGTTCTACGCGGTGCAGCAGGTCGCACCTATCGTGGCCGAAGAGGAGGATCGCCGAGTAGTGGTAACGGTGTATACCTTCTACTTCCAGGAGGGCGAAAAGCCATGAAGATCACGTATGACAGGGAAGCGGACGCGCTCTACATCCGGCTCCTGGAAGGCGCGCACGAGTGCCGCGTGGTACGGCTCACGGACGACGTAGCCCTGGACTTCTCGGAAGATGAGGCGCTCGTGGGGATAGAGGTCCTGGGTGCCAGCCGCCTCTTTGAGACCCCTGACGCGCCCGAAATCGAGCTTCAGGATCTGATCCCGCGGAGCGCCGCGGCGTAGGAGCCGTGACCCGGACTGATTCGGACGAGATGCTCGCGACCTCTATGGCGCATTGACCGGATCGCGACGACGCGGACCTCCTCGAATTCGTCCTCCGCGAGGACGGGCCGCGCGACGTCGACCCCTTCCGCACGGAGGTCGACATCTCGTTGATCGAGTTCCTGAAAGCGATCTTCTTCGAACTGGCCACCTACGGACCGCCCGCCGAGCGGGATGAACTGCGCCAGGAGCTCAGGCGACGGGTCGAACAGATCGAGCGGGGCGAGGCGGAGCTCATTCCGGCCGTGGAATGAACGGCGGTCCTGTCGTATCGTTGTGGTAGGATTGACGAGATTCGGCCACCGGAGGATCGGCGAATGTCGCGGACGACAGGTGAAATCCTTGCTGAAGCGCTCGGTCTCCCACCCCAGCAGCGGGCCGA
>SLCC01000215.1 GCA_007126035.1 Gemmatimonadota bacterium | reverse complement strand
GTGATGGCGTCGTGGGCGAAGAGGACGGCCACCAGGCTCAGCACCACGCCGATCACCATGATCAGCGTAGCGGGGGGATATGCCAGGGAAAGAGCGTCGATGTGGAACCACCCCATGCCAGCGTCTGCGGGCCCGCCACCCAGGATCGACAGGGCGCTCGGCGGCTCCGGCGCCGCCCACGCCATGGCCCTGTTGAGGTGACCGTCCTGGCGCAGCGATTCGAGGCGGGCCGCCTCCGCGATCCCGTACTCCTCCAGCGACCGGGCATGGGAGCGGGTCATGACGGCCAGCGTGGCGGCTACCAGGCCGAAGACCAGCGCGGCTGCGGCCTGGAACCGGCCGGTGACCAGAAGCTCCCGCAGCTCCTTGGTGGCTACGATCAGTGCATGGTTTCTCATCGGACGTCGTATCCCCGGACAGCGGTGAAGAAGGCCAGCAGTGACAGGGCGGCGGCCAGCGCCAGGGCGGCGAGGTCGGCCCTCCGGTCCGCCATGACCCCACCCAGAGATCGAGCCGGCGGGAGGAATTCGCCGAACGAGCCGCCACTAGCGGTCGCGTGCGCGAAGGCCGCCGGCAGCATCGAGTTCTTGTGCTCCACGAGCCGGCGCCTGAGAGCCAGTTCGTCGTGGATCGACGTGCCCGTGACCCGCGCCGCCGCGTTCTGGAACGCGCCCGCCGGTGACAGCCGGCCCATCGTCTCCGCCACCCGTGTCAGCCTGGCCGCCTCTGCGGCGGCCTGCTCACCGATCCGGTCCTGCTCGGCATGGATACGGTCCCAACCGGCGTGGAAGATCTCCATCTCCACATGGCCAGGAATGCTGCCAGCGCTCCGAATCTCGTCGAAAACCCCCACCATGTGCCGACCGAACGCCTGCTTGTTCTCGGATTCCACCACGGCCGCGGGTCTCACCGGTACCAGTTGCCGCGCCAGCAGAGCCCCGCTCCCCGGTACGACGAACACCAGGACGGCCCAGGCCAGTACCGCCGAGACCAGGGCCGTGGTCTGGTCGTGGAACAGAGCCGACAGGGCGGCGGCGATGCTGAAGCACACCGTCAGATAGACGGCGCCCAGCCCCAGGAAGGTGGCGATGGCAGGACCGTCGCCGGGACGGAAGTACAGGGACAGGAGCGGCCCGGCAAGGACCAGCCAGAGCAGCGCGGCCAGAGCCACCGGCACCAGGAGCGCCAGCCACCCGCCCAGCAGTTTGCCCGCCGCGATCTGGCCCCGGGAAGCACCGCCCGCCAGTAACAGCTTCAGGGTACCCTGCGCCTTCTCCCGGCAGATCAGGTCGTAACCCGCCAGGAATGCCAGCAGGCCCAGCACCACCCGGAACAGGAACAGCCAATCGGGAGTGGGGAAGGCCCCGAACAGAGGGTTGGCAGACGTCTGGGTTTCGCCCACCTGGATACCTACCGCGCTGATCTGGAACCGCCTACCCATGGCGTCGTCCAGCTCACGGGCAAAGACGGACAGCGGGCTGGGCGGCACCGCAACCACCGGCTCCGTGCCGTCCGGCCGGACCAGGGCGTAGGCGTCCAGCCGGGCCTGGTAGTCGTTCCGCATGACCAGCATGCCCGTGCCCAGGACGATGACCACCAGCACGAAGAGCAGCGGGACGCGACCGGTGACCATGGCCTCGGCTATCTCGCGCTTCGCTATCGTCCAGATCATAGCGCCAGCGCCTCCACTTCCATGTACTCCAGGTACAGACGCTCCAGGTCCTCCTCCTCCAATTCGGCCCTGGTACGCACCATCACCAGGCGACCCTCCATCATGATGCCCACCCGGTCAGCGTGCTCCTTCGCCCGGAAGATGTCGTGCGTGCTCATGAAGATGGCCCTGCCCTCGTCCCGGAGCTCTCGGAGAAGAGCCATCAGCTCCGCCGCCGACTTGGGGTCCAGACCGGACGTGGGCTCGTCCAATAGCACGTTGGGCGCGCCCTTCACGATAGCGATGGCGATACCCACCTTCTGCCGCATCCCCTTCGAGAACCGCTTCACCTGCTGCTCGAACGCCTTCTCCGGTAGACCGACCCGCCGCAGGATCATGTGGTAGTCCGCCCGGCTCCGGCCGGCCTGTCCCGCCAGCCGCGCGAAGAATTCCAGGTTCTGCCTGGCCGTGAAGCTGCCGTACAGCATCACGTTCTCCGACACGTACGCCAGCCGACCCTTGGCCCCCAGTGGGTCCGCTTCCACGTTGATCCCGTCCACAAGGGCCTTCCCGTCCGTCGGGCGGATGAAGTCCAGGAACAGGTTGATCGTAGTCGTCTTGCCCGCGCCGTTGGCGCCCAGCAGACAGAACAGCTCGCCGTCGTCCACCGTCAGGTTCAGGTGGTCAAGAGCCAGCAGCCCGTCTTCATACCGTTTCGTCAGATCCCTAGCCTCGAGCATGGCCCGCCTCTCGTGTGTGGTGCCAGTTGTCCACGAGCTGACGGAAGGCCAGAGACGTGCCGGCCTCCAGGCGACCGTGTCTGTTCTCGGAAGTCGTTGGGCGATCACAACTTCGGTCGCGGTACCGCTGGAGTGGCTTCTGTCGGAGTGGGTAGGGGATTACACGGAGCGGTGAAGAAACGGGTAGCACCGTTCCCGCGCATCCCGCTCCGGCCGGGAGTCAGCCTCGTGCGCCGTCGCCCGCTGCCACGGTCTCGGTGCTACCCTGCTGGGCCGTCAGTCGGTGCACGGTGGCCGGGCCAAGGTCAGGCTCGCCGCCGACGGGCCGGCATGGCTTTGCTACCGGGTCGAGAACCGGAGCGTGTGCATGAAGGCGGGGATGCCTGCCGTGCACCGGAACGCGCCACCGAAGGGCATGTTGAACAGCAAGCCGTAGTTACTGCCTGGTCGCAGCCGTACGTGCAGCACCAGGGTCAGGCCGTCGTCGCTCCATTCCTCGTCATGGATGTCTGGGTCGGCGTGGCCGTGTGATCCCGGGATCGGATTGATCTGCAGCGATGGGGCCATCGGCCGGTCCCATTTCAGAACGATGGTGTCGATCGCTTCGGCATCGATGCCGGCGTCGCCGTCAGCGGGCTGTGTGGATATGACCTGCGGACGGCTCGCATCGAAGGCGTCGCGCACCGACTCGGCGCGCGGGGCGAGCTCGTTCAGCCAATCGACGAAGCGGGGCATGAACGAGGCCAGTGTGGGATAGCGGGCACGGTCGGCCTCGTACTCGCCGAGCAGCTCGTACAGCTCGTCCATGGCGATGAAGCCCCGCACCTGTTCGGTCAGCACCACCCGCCGAGCCGCCTCCTCGCCCTGGTCCGCGAGCACGTAGCGCGCCGTCGCAGCGCGCACCAGCGCCTCATACAGCATGGTCATCCAGGTGCCGTAAGCCTGCTGCTTCATCAAGGGCTCGACGAGCGGGTAGATCGCCTTGCCAGCGTCCGCCAGCTCGGTGCGGTGCGCGTCGACGTTGTGGTTGACGAACGAGTGGCTGAACTCGTGGACCAGTGTCGGTATGACATGGCGACCGATTCGCGGCAGGCCGGCCTCATCGGTCTGCCAGACGCCCATGATCGCATACACCGTTTTGTGTCCGTCCGGCGCGATGAAGCGGGGCCCGTAGTTGCCCCCGCCCGCCGCCGGCGAGAGCACTACCTCGAAGCCGCCGGCTGGGGCCTCGCCGAAGAAGCGCTCGAACCAGCCTACATCCGCGTGCTGATCGAGCACCTCCTGCATCTGGCGCTCCAGCTCCGCGTAGAACGGTGCCTGCGCCGCCAGGAATCCGGCCACATCCGCGTCGCGTCTGAACTCGCGCACTCGCTTGAGAAACTCGGGTATCCGGGCGCGCGGCCAGCGCGCGTCCAGCGTCAGACCCGGCGATTCCAGCGGCGCACTGAGCTCCAGCGACTCCACGTCGGTCACGTGGATGGCCAAGCTCATGACCGCATCGTAGCCCACTCCGCGCACCGCGCGCAGCGACCGCGCCATCTCGACGGCCGGGTGATCTGCGTGCGGTCCGAAATGGGCGTCGAGGGCCGCATCGTAGGCCGGCACGCGCACCATGTTGTATTCCGGGTTGCCCGCAAGCCGGAATACGATGGCGAACAGTTCCATGCGCGGGTCGACCCGGGCCGAAAGCGGCTGCGCCCGTACGGCTCCGCGCACTGCCAGCGGCGTCGCCGCCGCCTGGGATGCAAGGCCATGGGCCACGGCAACGTCAGTGTTCCCGGCTAGCGATGAAGTGTTCTCCGCACGGAGATCGGCCGAGCCAAACGGAATGGTGGCGAGTGACAGCGAGAGGGCAGTTACGAATATCCGCTTCTTCATCACGAATCTCCTTTCCACAGCTTCAGCGGCCAGAATCCTGGCGCGCCGGTTTCGTGCCCTGCTCCAGCAGGACGACTCCTCAGTCCGCCACCTGGAGCTCCTCCGATCCGATCACGATGCCGAACCGGGGCAGCACCCGCCGGTGGAGCCACAGGATGACCACGGAAGCGGCCAAAGCGCCGCCGAACACCATCAGCGTCCCGCCCAGGCTATGCATGGTGTCCGGGGCGAAGATCAGCGTCAGCGCCAGGGCCAGCATGATCATCCCGCCGAACAGCTTCAGGATCCGACCATGCTTCTCTTCGAACGTGCTCCTCTTCATGGTGACCACCACCGAGCCGAAGATCACCAGCTCGATGAGCAGGTAGATCCCGATGTAGAGGGCCAGCAGCGCGGCGAAGTACGATAGTGGGATCCCGTGGGTGGTGATGATCCCTGTCCACACCATGGGGAATCCGGCGGTGCAGGGCAGCTCCACCAGCGTGATGCCCAGCGCCAGGACCACGGTCCCGATCAGCAGCGCCGGCAGCGAGCGACCCGGGTGCATGAGGTTGCGCGTCCGTTCGAACAGCTTGGGCTTGTGCTTGTCGCTGATGGTGAACGACACGCCCTTCTGGAACCAGAAGTAGTCCTTGATGTTGACCAGCGCGAAGATCAGGGCCATGCCCGCCACCGCGAAGGTGATCCAGGACAGGTAGGCCAGGTAGCGCAGGGTCCCGAACATGCCAACGATGAACAGGCCGTAGGCCGACGCGGTGACCAGTAGGAACAGCCCGCCCACCAGCAGCACCTTACGCCGGGAGCCCGAGTAGAGCACGATACCCAGCAGGAAGGTCAGCACCCAGAGCGAGCATGGGTTGAACCCGTCGACGAAGGCGATGAGGCCCGTGAGCGCGGGCAGGGACATCCCCGCCATCTCCACCTCGCCTATGAAGGGCAGGGAGATGGTAGTGGGCGACGCGGTCCTGATCTGGAGCCCGGGCGCCGCTGACTCCTCGCCCGTATCCCCGGCTGGCGGCTCCGGCGCTGGCGCCGTCGTGTCCCCGGGATCCTGCTGGGCCTGGGGCGGCAGTCCCATCTCCGCCAGGAGGTCCTCGATCTGGCGACCGGTGGTGGCCGGTCCTCCGAAGCCCACCAGGAAGACCTGGCCGCCCACGATCCAGGCCGGGAAACCAGGATCCGGGAGGCCCACGCTCCGGCCGATTTGCCGCAGATCAGCCGAGGCGGTCCTGTCCTCGGTCAGCTCCCGCACCCAGACCTTGAGTCCCGGCTTCCGCCGTTGCAGGTCCTCCAGATAGACCTTGGCGTCAGCGCAGTACCGGCAAGTCATGTGGGTGAAGATGATGATGTCGGGCACTCGGTCAGTGGTTTCCTGGCCCGGCGCCTGGGCGGAGGCCTGGGTGGTTCCGAGCCCTATGACGAGCAGGGGCAGGCCGACGGCCGTCAGGAGACGGTTCAAAATCAGGCCCGGCGCGATCCCACTTTCGGTCATGGGTTCCTGGCGAATGGTGTTTCCAGCCGCTCGCGTATCCACGCTCCATCGATCGTCATATCGTATTGGGAATGCGTCACACCACGTTCGAACGGAAGGTCGTAGGCACGGCTGTAGTATTCGAGGGCTCGGTCCCGGTCTCCGGCAAGGTCCAGCAGGTGCCCTCGCCACACGAGCGTCGCTGCCCGGAAGGCAGGATTGTCGAAGGCATGGAAGGCGTTCTCGAATGCCAGGAAGGATTCCTCGTAATGCTCGCCGTCAAATAGCATCATTGCGAGCTTGATCCACGCTTCGGAATCCGGGCGGCACGCCTCCACACACCTTTCGAAGGCGAGCAGCGCATTTGCGCCAGCGCCAGTCCAGGGCAGGGCCGCGATCAATTCTTCCGGGTCATCCACCAGGGCGGAGAGGGGCTTCACAATGGGCAGCAGCCCGAGCGGATCCACCTGGGCCTCCCACAGGGGGGTGCGGCTGACGAATTTCAGCGTCTGCCGGGACAGCAGTCGGTTCGACCATGCCTCCTGCGACGAGCCGTCCTCGAAACGGACCACGACCGGGACCGGCATTCTCAGCGAGCCAGGGCAGGAGAGTTCCACACGGCTCAGGTAACGATCGCCGGCCAGTCGGGAATCGACTGCTTCGATCTCGCAGGATAGCGACCGGTCGGATCGTACCCACTGCTCGAAGAACCAGGCCAGGCTTTCACCGGTTTCTTGCTCGAGGACGCGTTGGAAGTCCCTGTATCCCATCTCCCCTCGCCCGAACAACTCGAAACACCGCGTGATCAGTTCGCGGAACCGGTCTTTGCCGAGGTGGAACTCCAGGGCGCTCACAACGCCGAAGCCCTTGCCGTGGGTCACGATGTTGTTGTGGTCGTATGGGAGAGCGCGTAGCAGGTGGGGCGGCAGATCGATGCTGGTGTCATGATGGCGAGCGGAACGTGTGTAGCGCTCCATGATTTCCTGGAACTTGTCGAGGGGCAGTCCACGGTCGAGCAGGTACTCGCGGTCACCCCAGATTCCAAGCCCGATCCAGAGCCACGCCGGGTCATCGGCGTCCATGATGTATTCGCCCCACAACTGGTGGCCGATCTCGTGTGCGGTGATCCATTTCCAGTGCAGGCGAGGAGCGCTCTGGAAATGCTCCTGGCCATGAATGGCGACGATCCCGGTGGCCACCGGGTGTCCTCCGGCCGGACGGCTATGCGCACCCGGTACGATGTGGAGGAAATCGAAAGGATAGAACCCTAGCAAGTCCTTGTAGAACCGGACCACGTCCACCGCCGTTTCGAGGCTGAGCAGGCCGACCTCGGTGCCGGCTTCCGAGAAGACCGAAGTGATGTGCACGCCCCCCACGAGGTGGCTCTCGGTACGCATGCCGCGGCCGAGGAAAGCCCCGAACGAGCGTGCGCCAGTGTTGATGAACCGACCCCGTTCACCCGCTTCAAGCCCGCTCGCGACCAGTGCATGGCCCTCCGGACCGTGGATAGTCACGTCGTACGTGTCGAAGGTGTTCAGCCCGTCCCACCAGAGCCTGGGATACCAGTTCATCAGCACGATCGTTTCCGACCCCGGCGTCACCAGGCCCGATGACGAGAACCGGGTTCGGAGGAATAGACTCTCGCCCGGCTGCACGGGCTCCTCCAGCCGTACCACGACCAGACCGCATGAACGAGGGATGTGCCTCCCGGTGAACATGCCCGTCCGATGCGTCCTGGCCGCTTGTCCGACGCATGTCTCTTCGTGGGAAGCCAGATCCTCGAAGTAGATCTCGAAATCCCGGTCCTCAACGACCAGTTCGAACTCCGAAGCCTCCTGTACGAGCCAGTCCAGGGCAACGTTTTCGAGGGGCAACCCTGACGTGTTCGAAAACGATATGGTCTGTGTCCCCGCGACGATGCCTGCCCGTTCGTCGATCTGAACGTGCATCACATACTCGGAGGCAGGCGGAGGGTCGGGGACCCTGAACCCGGCAGCGCCGTGGAGGGGCGAGTGGGCGGCGAGAAATGCCGCGGAGAGCCAGATCGGTAGTATGAATGCGGAATACGGTGCAAGAATGAAATCGGGATACCTGGTACCGGTGCAAGAATGAAATCGGGATACCTGGTACCGTCGTGCGTAATAGTGTGCCATGGGATTGTGTGTGTTTGAGTGTCACAGGCCGAACCAGTAGCTCGCCTTGACGAGGAGCACATTCGTGCTTTCGGCGTGTCTCAGGGCATCCACGTCATCGGCGAACCGGAAGCGGCCGTTCCGATCGATGTCGGTGCGGCCCTGGCTCCAGACCAGGAACAGGGTGGAACCCGGGCGATATTCCCACCGGAGCACGAGGTTCGAGCGGAGTTGCCGGAAACTGAAGGCCGGGTCATCGAAGGAGAAGTCCGTTGCGCCGTCGCCATCCAGATCCACGTGGTGGCGGATCCGGCCGTCGTCATCCGCGGTGGCGGAGATCTCGTCGGGGCCCAGGGTGTGAGTTCGGTCGGACAGCCTGGGTGCCCGGGCGTCGGCCACGAGCTTGAAGTCCGAGTACCACCCCGTGCTGACGAAGGGTTGGGCATAGAACTGGACCGAAACATCGGGAGAGAGTGCGTAATTCAGCCGGGCTGTCATGGCCACGGTGGTCTGGTCCAGAGCGCCCAGGACCCAGTGCGTCCGGCTCGGAACCTGTCGCGTGGCCACGTACTGGACGTCCGACCGGATATTGGCATACGACGTACCCAGCGACACGTCCATGTGGTGTGCCGGGCGGATGTTGAGGTTTGACTCAGCCCTGAAGCTCCGGGTCCCGGCCTCAGGTTCTCCCGACATTCTGAAGGTGGTGCCGAGGCTGATGGGCCGACGCTCGTCGGTATAGAGATTGGATAGGACGTGCCAGGCAGCGGGCTTGAGGAAAGCAGGTCCTCCTCGGAGCATGCTGGCAGACAGCACTGGCCCTTCCGCGGCCAGGGCCAGGGTACCGCCCCAGAAATTGTTGAACTGGAAGGGACCGTTGATGTTGCCCGTGAGGACCAAGGGCTCGCCCCCGTACGTGGCACCAGCCAGCACGTTCGTGTTCACGCTCCAGGATCGTAAGATCCGCCCGGGCTCATACTGCTGGTACCCGACCCACCCGCCGGCCAGGGCCAGATCGGAAGTGTTCTGGAATCCCAGGTCGTTGGCCTCGAAGCCCGGTGACGAGGTCAGCAAGAAGCCGGCGAATCGCAGGTTGCCCTCTAGCTTGAAGAGATCCGCCTTGGCGGCAAATCCCGCCAGCACTGTTCGCTCCGGGTCGTAGCCCAGGTGATCGGCGTCAGGCCGCTGGAAGTAGTGGACTGGCGATCGCTGCACCCGGTCGATAGCCTCCGGTGCGCCGGCTACCCGGCTTCCCGTCAGGGAAGCGGAGACCCTGTATGCATTGCCGCCGAACTGATGGCGGACATCGATGCCGCCCGTGTACGCCGAGCGGCGCAACCAGTCCAGCTCGCCGCTTTCGGGGAGGCGGCGGTTCGTGGCGGTGACGATCCCGCCCACGGCGCTGTTACCGTCGCGGAAGTCCCGGATCACCCGGGCAACGGCGTAGTTGGTCAGCGGCTCGACCGGTGTTTCGCCCTCCTGATCGTCGGCCCGGTACCGCCCGTGCTGGGCCGCCGTCACCGCGTCGAGTAAACCGACGGACCAGCCTCCAGTGGTCTTCCCCGAGAGCTTGACCGCGGCCAGTATGGTAGTATGGTCCGGCGCGGTCGTGTACTCGCCCTCGACCCGACCCTGGGGCGGCCGGCCGATCCGGCGCGAGTAGAACAGGCTCTCGTTGCCCAACTCGCCGTCACCGAGGCCGATGCCAAAGCGGAAGATGTCAATACCCTCCACGAAGAACGGCCGCCGCTCGGAGAAGAAGATCTCACTCGGGGTGAGGTTCACCACGGACGGGTCCGCCTCGACCTGGCCGAAATCCGGGTTGAACGTGGCGGTGAGCGTCAGGTCGGAGGTGAGCCCGGCCTTCACGTCGGCGCCGGCCGAGCCGAAGGGGTGTGTGGAGCGGTGGAACGGATCGTCGTCGACGCCGGGCGCCCGGGTGGCCCGACCCACGACGTAAGGCGTAACCTCCAGGCGGCGGGGCGGCCGCAGGTCACGGAGCCCCCGGAGCTCACCGAAGAGGGAAACGACGCGAGCTCCGTCGGGCGGAATCGGCGCCCACCATGATTCCTCCCCGGCGCGAGCTATCTTGCGCAGGAAGTTCACGCCCCAGAGCTGTTCCCGGCCCTGCTGCGGCGTACCGAAGCGGAGCTGGGACAGGGGGATGCGGAACTCTGCGGACCAGCCGTCCTCGTCTAACGTGGCCGCACCCTCCCAGACCGCGTCCCAGCTCACGTCCCCCTCCGTGTCATTGTGAAGGAGCGCGTCCACCTTGACGCCAACAGGGTTCAGGCCGAACACGAACGCCGTCCGGCGGTCGAAATAGCTGTCGATGGCAACGTAGAACCAGTCGGAGTGAATCTCGCTGTCGCGCCGGGCCAACTGTGCGACGATGGAGTCGGGCGTGGTGTCATGCATCCGGGCGGCCACGTAGAGGGCTTCGTCGTCGTACAGGATTCGGACCTCGGTACGCTGGGTGGCTGGACGACCGGCGCGAGGTTGAGTCTGGACGAAGCCTGTAGCCACGTCGGCCGCAGCCCACACTGGCTCGTCGATCCGGCCATCGATGGTGGGTCTGGTATCGACCCGTACAGCTCGGATGGCTAGGGTCGCGCCGCTGTGACCATTGGCCGCGGCCCTCTGTGCTTCGGCCATGGACGGGCATGCTACCAGGATAGAGCTGAGAACCAGCATGGCGATGCCTAACGATTTCATATCATCCATCCAGTTCGTTCAACTGGTATAGGCCTGGTCACGAATCGCCACCAGCGGATCGAGCTTCGCGGCGCGCCGGGCCGGTACCCACAACGCGATGAAGCCCGCGAGGGTCAGCACCGTGAAGCTGGCTCCGTATGCGAGCGGGTCATGAGGACTGATGTTCCAGAGGATGCCACGCAGCAGCCGGCCAACCGCCATGGCGCCCGCGGACCCCAGGAGCAGTCCGATGGCGAGCTGTGTCACGCCTTGTCGAATGACGAAGCGAGTTATCCCCCCGGAATCAGCGCCCAGTGCCATTCGGACGCCCATCTCTCTGGTGCGCCGGCTCACCGAGGAGGATACGACACCGTGCAGGCCGATCGCCGCCAGGAACAGCGCCACGAAGCCGATGATAGTGACCATCCTCCCCAACAGGTGCAGGTCCCACGCGAGCTCACTGATGACGTCCTGGAGTGATCGGGGTGCGTGCACGGGGATGTCCGCATCCACGGCCGCGACGGCGTCCCGGACCTGCGGTGTGGCCAGGGTGGGCGGTCCGCTGGTCCGGGCAGCGACCATCACGAAGCGAGGGGCCGATGACTGGGCCAACGGGATGTAGAGCCCTTCTCGATCCTGACCCCGGTCATGCACGCCGGACATGTGCAGGTCCGGAACCACTCCGACTATGGTGCGCCACGGCGCCTCGGCAGGA
This sequence comes from Gemmatimonadota bacterium, assembly GCA_007126035.1. Lineage (GTDB taxonomy): Bacteria > Gemmatimonadota > Gemmatimonadetes > Longimicrobiales > RSA9 > SLCC01. The sequence goes on along the minus strand of SLCC01000215.1, from coordinate 1,944 downwards.
CCGACTCGTACCCGGCGCCCCACCGCCCGGCCATCGGGAAAGTGCCTTCGCACGAAGCTCTGGTTCACAATGGCCACCGGTATCCTGCCAGCCTGGTCACCAAAGCCGAACGTTCTACCTTCCAGAACGGCAACACCGAAGAGATCGAAGAACGCCGGCGTCACCGCAGCCCAGCGCGCCAGGAGCTGGTCGGGCGGATGGTCATCTCCATGGCCCTCCACGGCAACGGTATTCACTGGAGCTCGGTCGCCCGGCAGGCTGGTTGTCACGGCGGAGGCGCGGATCCCCGGCTCCTGGGCAAGCCGAGACTCAACCGTCTCGAAGAACCGGACTCTGTCTTCCACCGTGGTGTACGCCGGATAGTCGGGCGGGAAGCCTATCCTGGCTGTCAACACGTCTTCAGTGGGAAAGGGTACTTCGGTGGCCATGGCATGGGTCACGCTCCGCACCATCAGCGCGGCCCCGGTCAGGATCACCAGAGCCACTGCGAACTCGGCCACCACCAGCCACCGGGTCAACCGAGCTGCGTGCGGGGCGGCGGTGGCATGACCACCCTCCTTCAGAATCTCACCAAGCTTGCCGTGCGTTACGCGCAGAGCCGGTATGAGCCCGGAGGCGAGGGTGGAGAACAGGGCCAGGCCGAAGACGACGAGCAGTACGCTGCCGTCGAGCCCGAAATCCACCCAGTACACCCTGTTCGCGGAAGGGATGGAGTTCAGGAACAGGTTCCCGCCAAGACTCGCCAGGCCCAGACCCAGCACCGCACCGGCACCGGCCAGGATGAGGGGTTCCGTCAGGAGCTGTGCCACGAGTCGCGGGCGACTAGCACCGAAGGCCTTGCGTACGGCGACCTCCCGTGACCGCGGCGCCACCCGGCTCAGCAGCAGGCTCGCCACATTCACGCAAGCTATGAGCAGCACCATGAACCCGGCGACGAGCACCATCAGGAAGAACTGCAACGCTCCCTCGCCCATCCATTCTTCCTGGAATGCGTCGGCCATCGTCATGATCTGGACACGGAGATGCTGGTTCGTCTCCGGATAGGCGGCGGCCAGCCGGAGAGATGTGGCGACCAGTTGCGCGCGTGCCTGGTAGATGGAGGCATTCGGCCGCAGTCTACCGATAGCCATGAGCGAAAGAGCACCCGGCCGGCCCCGTCCGTGGGCGACCAGGTCATACCTGACTGGTAGCCACAGGGCCTGTCGCTCGGGAAACATGAACTCGTCTTCGAGCACGCCCACCACCGTGGCAGGCTCTCCGTTGATGCGCAGAGCCTGGCCGAGCACCCGCACATCTCCCCCGAACCGCTCCTGCCAGAGTCGGTACCCGATCAGAGTCACGGGCTCCGCGCCCGGCGCCTCGTCTCGGGCCTCGAAGCCGCGGCCCAGCAACGGCTGGATTCGAAGCAGATCGAAGATGTTGGCGGTAACCCACGCCCCCTCGTACAGCTCCGCGCCAGCGCCCTCGCCGTGTCCGCCACCGACGCTGAAGCTGCAGACCCGGTAACCCCCCAGGTCTTCGAAGGCCCGCTGCTCATGGCGATAGACCTGGAAATCCGAGAGTGGTATGGGCAGGAAGCGGTACCCTCGTACCGCGTCCACATGGGAGATCGACAGCAGGCGCGCGGGTTCCTCGAACGGCAGAGGTTTCAACAGCATGCCGTTGAGTATGCTGAACACCGCCGCGGTTAGCCCCAGCCCGATCCCTAGCGCGAGAACGCAGATCAGCGAAGAAACGGGATTCCTGACTGTCAATCGGACGCCAGTTCGCAGATCCTGGATAATGGGCATCGATCCTGTTCGGAATAGGGGCTTTGCCTGCGATGTGGGCCCGTTGCCTCCGGCCGTCTCTCGCTCCCACGGGGCCCGGACATGGGTCGACCTGGCACTCGACTGTGTCCGATCAGCAATACAGCGTCCAATCCGGCATCTAGTTGTAAGTAGT
>SLCC01000144.1 GCA_007126035.1 Gemmatimonadota bacterium | reverse complement strand
TCTGAACGAACTGATGCCCGCCTGGGCGATCTGCCCGCTCCCGGCGATCTGCGCTCGAAGAAATGGGGAGCTCCTCGGATGTTGCCTCGACTCCAGTGGCCACCACATGTTCGTCCACTAGAGGGGTGATCGGAAAGGGAAGTCGGCCGCGCACCCCCCGGCTGTTCACCTTCCACCCGCACGGAAGTCAACGATCCGCACGGAAGCCAACGATTGGAGGAGTCAATGATGAGGGTCGCTCCCGTTTTCGGCGCGGCTGTGGCGCTCCTGGTCCCGCTGCAGGGACTGGCCCAGGAGAACCGGCGGCCGGTGCACGACCCCGACTTCTTTCCGTTCGCCGTCTGGTATGCGGGCGGCAAGGCGCGGGCGCCCATGCTCTCGGAGATCACGCCCGCGTCCCGGGAGGAGTGGCGCCGGGACCTGCAGCAGATCCGGGAGCTGGGCTTCAACACGGTCCGGACCTGGGTGGAATGGGCCAGTGTGGAGCCGCGACGGGGCGAGTACGACTTTTCCAACCTGCGGCTCCTCATGGAGCTGGCCCAGGAGGCGGGGCTCCGGGTGTTCATCCAGATGTACATCGACTCGTCCCCCGACTGGGTGGGCCACGCCCATCCCCACACCAACTACGTGGCCCAGGACGGCACGGCCATCCCGTCCCAGGCCGCGCCCGGCTTCTGCACCGACTGGCCGGAGATCCAGCAGCTGGTCCACGCCTTCTACAGCGAGACCGCCCGCGTCGCGTCCGAGTACCCGAACTTCTACGGCTGGGACCTGTGGAGCGAACCGTCCATCATCAACTGGGCCCACATCGACTACATCCAGAACGCCCAGTTCTGCTACTGCGAAGCCACGCAGGAGCGGTTCCGGGAGTGGCTCCAGGCCAGGCACGGATCCCTGGAGACGCTGAACCGGGCCTGGCACCGGGGCTTCCAGGCCTGGTCCGACGTGGAGCCGCCCCGCTTCAGCACCATCCTGAGCTACACCGACTACATCGACTGGAAGACCTTCATCTACGAACGGCTGGCCGGCGACCTGGGCCACCGTTACGACGCCGTGCGCGACGGCGGCTCCGACCATGTGATCACGTCCCACGCCGCCATCTCCTCCCTGTTCCTGTCGCCCCACCTGGGGCACGGCGGGACGGATGACTTCCTCATGGCGGAATGGGTGGATTACTACGGAGTATCCATCTACCCGAAGCACAACCGGCCCGAGACCCACTGGCCCCACTGGCGGCTCATGACCATGCTGGACTTCCAGCGGAGCGCCAACCGGATGAACGACGGCTGGTACATCGGCGAGCTGCAGGCGGGCGATGGCGTTATCGCCCTGCTCCTGAGCGAGCCCGTCGACGCCGCGGACCACCGGATCTGGGCCTGGTCCTCCATTGCCAAGGGCGCCCGCGGGATCAACGTCTACGCGTACTACCCCATGTCTTCGGGCTACGAGTCGGGTGGCTACGGCCTGATCGACCTGGACGGCACCCTGACTGAGCGGGCGGTGAGCATGGGCCGGATCGCCCGGGTCGTGGACCGGAACCAGGAGTTGTTCCTGGCATCCCGCCCCGTGCCGTCCCGCATCGGCATCGTCTACAACCCGTTGGCCCAGATGGTGGGCGGGGCCCAGCGGCGAGGCGACTGGCCCGAGGCGCACCAGAGCTCTCTCATGGGCTATTACCGCGTCTTCGCCGACCACAACATTCCCGTGGACTTCATCCATCGCAACGAGCTGGAGCGAGGCGACCTCTCGGGATACGACCTCGTCATCGTGCCCTACCCCCTCATGCTCACGGAGGCGGCGGCCCACGGGCTCCGCCAGTTCGTGGAGCGGGGCGGGCACGCCGTGGCCGAGGCGCGCCTGGCATGGAACGACGAGCGGGGCTATGCCGCCGATATCGTCCCCGGCGCCGGGCTCCACGAGGTCTTCGGCGTCCGGGAGCAGGATGCGTGGATGGACCCCGACGTGGTGATGGCCCTGACCGACACCGGGCACCAGCTCACCGCCGGACTGGACGGTGGCACGCTCCGGGGTATGCTCCACGCCAGCTCCGTCACCCCCCTGTCGGATCGGGCTCGGGTCCTGGCCACCATCCGGGGCGAGCCCACCGTGGTGGCATCCCGCTACGGCGAGGGGCAGACCCTGTTCGTCGGCTCGTACATGGGCTGGGGGAACCACCCGGAGCAGCACCTGGAGACCCGGACCTTCATCCGCCGGCTGGCCGACTGGGCCGGGATCGAGCAGCCCGTCACCACCTCCCTTGACGGTCAGCTCGATCCGCCGGTCGTGGCGCGGCTCCAGCACAGCGACGACGGCTACCTCCTCTTCCTGATCAACCACAATCCGGGCGCCCAGGACGTGACCATCACGGTCCGGCTCGATGACGCAGACTACGCCCTCACCGAGCTGGTATCGGGCCGCAGCGCCGTCGGCGCCGCCCGGGCGGGCGAACTGAGGATCGAGACCCACGTCGGCGGCCAGGACGCGGAGGTGTGGTCGATCACCCGTCCATGACCGACACGCCCGCCGCCACGCTGCTGGTCGCCAATGCCATGCTCGCCGACGGCGGCGGGCCTGTGGACATCGTGGCCGCCGGCCCGACGATCGTGGAGGTGCGACCACACGGAGGTCCGGGCGAACCCGGTGGCGGTGCGGGAGCGGGCCGCCTTCTGGACGCGGGCGGCAGGACCGTCATCCCGGGTCTGATCGACGTCCACGTCCACGGCGGCGGGGGCGCGGACGTGATGGACGCGACACCGGAGGCCGTGGCCACGGTGGGCCGGTCGCTGGCCCGGCAGGGGACCACCGCGTACCTGGGGACCACCTTTCTCCGACCGACCCTGGCGGACCGTCACCTCTCCGTCCTGGGCGAGGCCGCTGCCGGCGATGGGCCTGTGGCGGGCGGAGCCCGCCTCCTGGGGATCCACCTGGAGGGCCCCTTCGTGAGCCACCTCCGGCGGGGCGGAATCCTCGCCGACGCCATCGCCCCGGCCTCCCACCAGGAGCTCGACCGGGTGCTGGACCTCACGGCCGGCGCGCTGCGGATGATGACCATCGCCCCGGAGCTGGACGGCGCCATTCCATTGGTGGAGCGCCTGACGCGGGACGGCGTGGTGGCATCGTTCGGCCATTCCGACGCCGACTACGACCAGACCCGCGCCGGCATCGCCGCCGGGATCCGTCACGCCACCCACCTCTACAACGCCATGCGCGGGCTGCACCACCGGGACCCGGGTCCGCTGCTGGCGCTGCACGAGGCGGATGAGCTCACGGTTCAGCTGATCTCGGACGGCGTCCACGTGGACGGCCGAGTGGTCCGCTGGACCCGTGACGTCTTCGGTCACAGCCGCTGCGTCTGCGTGACGGACGGGATCCGGACCACCGGGCTCCCGGACGGCGAGTACACATTGGGTGGCCTCGCCTACTCCAGCCACGATGGCGTCGCCCGCTACGGGGACGGCACCCTCATCGGCACGTCCCTGCCCCTCCTGGAGGTGGTGCGCCGCTTTGCCCGCTACACCGGCTGCTCACTGGCGGAGGCGGCGCAGACGGCCAGCCTCCATGCCGCCCGTGCCCTGGGCATCCAGGACCGAAAGGGCTCCATCGAGACGGGCAAGGACGCGGACCTGGTCGTGTTGGACGGGGATGGCGCTGTCGGGGCCGCGGTCGTGGAGGGGAACGTCGTGTACGTGAACCAGTACTCGGGGAGCGATCCATGAGACGACGTGAGTTCCTGAGGCGATCCGGTGCCGCGGCTGGGGCCGTGCTGCTGTTACCCACGGGGGCTTTCTCCGCGGCCCCGTCGCTTCGAAGCGGCGAGCTGTTCCGGATCTCGCTGGCGCAGTGGTCCCTGCACCGGACCATCTTCGCCGGTGAGCTGGACCCGTTTGAGTTCCCAGCCATCATCCGGGAGCAGTACGAGCTGGACGCGGTGGAGTATGTCAATACCTTCTATCGCGACCACGCCACCGACCCGCGCTATTTCGCCCGGCTGGCGCGTCATGCGGACGAGGCGGGCGTCCGAAGTTTGCTGATCATGTGTGATGGCGAAGGGGCGCTCGGCGACCCGGACGCGGCGCTCCGGGCGCGCGCGGTGGACAACCATCGCAAGTGGCTGGACGCCGCGGCGCGGCTTGGCTGCCACTCCATTCGCGTGAACGTTCACAGCCAGGGCACCTACGACGAGCAGCTCCGGCTCGCGGCCGACGGGCTACGCCGCCTGGCCGAGCTGGGTGACGACCACGGCCTGGACGTGATCGTCGAGAACCACGGCGGCCTGTCGAGCAACGGCGCGTGGCTCGCGGCGGTGGTGCGCGCCGCGGACCACCCGCGCGCCGGCACCCTCCCCGACTTCGGCAACTTCCGGATCTCGACTGACCCCGAGGAGTGGTACGATCGGTACCAGGGCGTGGCCGAGCTCATGCCGTTCGCCCGGGGGGTGAGCGCCAAGAGTCACGAGTTCGACGAGCGGGGCGAGGAGACGGGGACCGACTTCACCCGCATGATGCGGATCGTACTGGACGCCGGCTACCGCGGGTACGTGGGCATCGAATACGAGGGTGACGGCCTTTCGGAGCATGAAGGCATCCTGGCCACGAACCGGCTGCTCGAGTGCGTGCGGACCCGGCTGGCGCCGCAGTACCAGGCGGGCTGACGCCGCTGACCAGCTGACTCACACCCCCATGATTCGCCGCTTGTAGGCGTCCAGCGCCTCCATGAGCCGGTCGTTGGCGGTGGTGTCACCCGGCACGTTGTGGGACGGGTGGATGTGCAGCTTGACGCCGCGCCCGGCCACCGAGCCTGGGCGGACTCATCTTCCCGGTGCGCTATCTCCCCTCCCCACCGCAGCCCCCCCTCACCCGGGGGGTAGCTGCGGCCTTCCTGGTTGGTGCAGGATCCTCACGAGAGGACGTTCCACCCGGCGGGGTGCCACCGGTAGGCGTCTCCGTGCTCCAGGGCATAGCCCAACCCTGGAAAGGGAAAGTGGAAGCCCAGGATCAGCATCTCGTCGGTGGCGGCCCGATCCAAAAGCCTCCTCCGACTCCGGACGCCCTCTTCGCGATCGATATCCGTAAAAAGATGCCATTCCGGATGCTCGAACGAAACATGAGTGGCGACCACGGCATCGCCCACGATCAGGAGTTCGTGGCCCCGGCTCTCCACGCCGAGGGCGATGTGGCCCGGCGTGTGGCCGGGCGATGGGATGCTCCGGATTCCGGTCGCCACCTCCTCGTCCGACCGGATCGTGCGAACCCGGTCCTCGAGAGCCCCCAGGACCCCGCGGGCCGCGGCGAGGAGCGGCTCCGCCTCAAAATCGGGCTCGAGCGCAGCCGGGGCCTCCTCGCCGGTCCAGAATTCGAATTCGCGTTCCGAGATGAGGACTTCGGCGTCGCGGAAGGCCGGCGCCCCGGTCTGCGGGTCGAGGAGCCCCCCCAGGTGATCCGGGTGGGCGTGGGTGAGGATCACGGTATCGATGCTCTCGGGTGGAACGCCCGCCGCCGCCAGCGAAGAGCTCAGGCGCCCTCCGGTGGGAGGCGAGTCGGGCCCCGCACCGAACCCGCTGTCGACCAGCGTCCGCCGATCGCCGGAGTCGATGAGGATCGGGCTCGCCTGAAGAGGGATGTGGTCGACCGGGAACAGGTTCGAGCGGAAGTACTCCTCGCGCCTCTCCGGATCCACGTCGAAGGCCATGACGTCGAGCGGGTCATCGACCGCTATGAGCTCAATGGGAAAATGGAAGTGCCCGTCGCTGAGCACGGTAATTTCCGTATCGCCCAGGCCGAAACGGTAGAACCCCGGCGACCGGTTGCCCGAGGGGGCAGGACGGCGCGTCCCTGTACCCGGCTCGCCTCCTCGCAAAGGGGTCGGTATGAGGACCGCGCCCGCGAGAGCGGCGGCGTTCAGGCGAACGAAGTCACGGCGGTCGACGGAAGTCATGACACCCTCCTGTTGCTAGAGAGCAAGGCAGCTGCGAACTCTTCGACTGTTCCCGGTCCCTCGGTGAAGAACTCCACCCTTTCCGGCTACCATTCGAGCGTTCCAGGAATGCCCTCAATGAACGGCTGCTCGGCCCATCCCTTCTCGTACGGTGTCACAAAGGTCAGATCGGGCTTGTAGGCAGAGATCTTCCACTCGCCGTCCACTCTGCGGAACTCGACACGGTAGACGACCTGCATCCAGACGGCTTGACCCTCGCGGGTTATCGACGGAATCAGCGCGTACCACTTTCCGCTGGCATCATCCCCGCTGACCTCGATGACCGGGTTGTGGAGCAGGTGTCTGGTGAAGGGGTGCTCGGAAAAAATCTCCCTGGCTGATTCCTGAAATGCATCCTTGCCTTCTGCCGTTCCGAGCACTCCGCCGTCGAACTTCACGTCATCGGTGCAATGCCGGTCGATGGCACCGACCGCGTCGCCGTCGTCGCTGAGGTAATCGAATCTGTACAGCACTTCGTTGATGGCGTCCTTGTCGAGCAGTAGCTGAATGCCGTCTGGAGTCTGATTGGTCATGAGTGGCCTTCCATCCTGATTAGTACGAGTACGTCGAGCGCCCGCTCGGAAGCGCTCCACATGGAGACTCCGCGCACGGGCTCCTCCCCGTTATCTCCGGAACGGCATTTCCACCGTCGCATCGCCGACCGGGATCATCACGTGGACCAGCGGGTGGTCACGCCACATGACGTACGGCCCGCCAGCCATGGGGTCCGTGGGGATTCCCTCCAGGAGCGCCGGGTCGGGCACGATGATCATGAGGTGCGGCCCTGTGATGACCCACTCGTTGTCCGCGGTGGGTCCCTCGGCGTACGGGTCGATGTTGCTGGCGCCCTGGTCCCCGCGCAGCATGTACGCCAGACCCAAGGCTGTCACACCCGTATCGTCCTTCTGGTTCATGTACGCATCAACCCATGACATCCACTGCCGGTCCAGGCACATCGGCTCGCCGGGCATGGCGATGCAGGTCCACTCATTGGTGCCTTCCCGGAGGATGTTGCCCTCCGCGTCCATGATGGTGGCGTCGGCGGCGATGGATGGCGGGCCGGCGCTCATGGCGTATGCGATGGGATCGTCGGGGGTGGGCAGCGTCTGGGCAGCCATCGTGCCGGGAGCCAGAAGGACTATGGCCACGGCAAGAGTTACGAGGCGTCGCATTTTCACCTCCAGCGGTGGGGTCATCGAATCGGGACCAGGCGCCCGCCGCCTGGCCCAGGGCCCGGGCTGACCCCGCGCTGGCCTGGAGCCGAAGCGCGGTTGCCGGGCTGACACACGGATGGGGTTCCGCGAAGCAAAGTCGTCCTGCAACTTCAGTTCCGGTGCGTCGGCCCGGCTTACCGCCCCTCGAAGATGTCATCAGGTCCGGCGCCTTCCGTACATGGGCGCGCTCCGCCGGCAGCGAGGGTGGTCCGGACCCGCTCGGCCGGCTTGCTGCAAATCGTATCGAGCTAGCCGACCCAGGTAAACTTTTTGTAGCGCGTATGGCGGACTGAGTGTAGTGTTGAGAGTGGTCCAGGTGTAGTTTAAGGGGCATCTCCAACGGCCGAGGCGAGGATGCCGTACATACGCAGGGTGATCGATGACGAGCTGGACGAGCTCCTGACGGGGCTGCCGGCGATTACGATCGAAGGGCCGAAGGCCATCGGGAAGACCGAGACGGCGATCCAGCGTGCGGTGACGGTGCGTCGTCTCGACGATCCGGCCCAGGCCTCTGTTGCGCGGGCGGAGCCGGCGCGGGTGGTGTCCGGAGATCCTCCGGTGCTGCTGGACGAGTGGCAGCGGGTGCCGGAGATGTGGGACGCGGTGCGTCGTTCGGTCGACGAGAATCCCGAGCCCGGACGCTTCCTGCTCACAGGGTCGGCGGCGCCCGAGTCACCGGAGACGCATTCGGGTGCTGGCCGGATCGTAAGGCTGCGGCTGCGTCCGATGAGCCTCGTCGAGCGAGGGTTGGCTCGCCCGTCGGTGCGGCTTCGGGACCTCCTGGGCGGAGGGGCGGTGCCCCTCGAGGGCGAGGCCTCTCTCGGCCTGGGCGAGTATACGGAGGAGATCGTGGCGTCGGGATTCCCGGCCATCCGCCCCCTGCCCGACCGGGCCCGCCGGGCGCAACTGGATAGCTACCTCGCCCGCGTGGTGGATCGCGACTTCGACGAGGTCGGGCAGTCGGTGCGCAGGCCGGACACTCTGCGCCGATGGATGACGGCGTATGCAGCCGCGGCCTCCACCACCGCCACGCTGGAATCGATCCGGGACGCGGCGACGCCCGACGAGGCCGACAAGCCGGCGCGGTCCACGGTGATCGGCTATCGGGAGGTTCTGCAGCGGCTCTGGCTCCTGGACCCGGTGTCGGCCTGGGTGCCGACCCGGAACTACTTTTCCCGCCTGGCCCGACCCGAGAAGCACCAGTTGGCGGACCCGGCGTTGGCCGCGCGCCTGCTCGGGGTCGGCGTGGATACGCTGATCGAAGGCGGAGAGGGCGCTGCCAGCATCCCTCGCGACGGGAGCCTGCTCGGCCACCTGTTCGAGTCACTGGTGACGCTTTCGGTGCGGGTGTACGCGCAGGCGGCGGAGGCTTCGGTAAGGCACCTGCGGACAAAGGGCGGACGCCACGAAGTGGATCTGATCGTGGAGCGGGCCGACGGGCGCGTAGTTGCGATTGAGGTGAAGCTCGGAGCCACGGTCTCCGACGATGACGTCAAACACCTCCTATGGCTGCGGGACCGCATGGGCCCCGATCTCCTGGACGCCCTGGTCGTGACCACGGGCCCTGTGGCGTATCGCCGAGCCGATGGCATTGGTGTCGTCCCGGCGGCTCTGTTGGGTCCGTAGGGCCCGTCCTGTTAGTTCGTAGGATCCGGACCCATCCGCCCATCGCAACGCCCCGTTCAGTACCGCACCCTTCTCTTGACAGGCCTGCCGGTCATACCGGCTTGTGTCAGTGTACTTCTGTGCATACGTTATGCGGTACGAGTGGGATACGGGAAAAGCGGAGTCGAACAGCCAGAAGCACGGAGTTCGGTTCGCCGATGCGGTGGCGGCGTTCGCGGACGAGTCTGCGCTGACCCTCGCCGATCCCGACGCAGCGGAGGAGCGGTATGTGACGATCGGGATGGATGCGCTGGCCCGGCTGGTGGTTGTGGTCTTCACGTGGCGGGGGCCGGACACGATCCGGTTGATCTCGGCGCGATTGGCGACGCGCGCGGAGGCCGCGTGGTATGCCGGAGGCGAGACATGAGGCGCGAGTATGATTTCCGTGGGGCTCGCCGCGGGGCTCTGGATCCGGCGCATCGCGGGAAGACACGGATCACCATCCGGCTCGACGATGACGTTCTGGAATGGTTCAGGGGGCAGGTCGACGCGGCGGGTGGCGGCAACTATCAGACTTTGATCAACGCCGCGCTGCGGGAGCACATGAACCGGAGCGATGAGCCGCTGGAGGAGGTGCTCCGCCGGGTGTTGCGGGAGGAGCTGGACCGGTCGGGCTGAGGTGTCGGGAGGCCGCCCATGCCTGGGCGTAGATCCGGAGGTCACGGATCACCAAGGACTCGAACAGGAACCCTGGCAGGTTCAGGTCATCAAGCAACCGCGCCTTCCTGTCACGCTGTTTGAAGGTTGCCATCCGCCCCGAGGCATGAGAAGAGCCCTGGATCTGGAACAGCCGGCCGGTTTGCGGGACAACCTCTCAAAGGTCGTCCATCGCGACGGAGTCGGATGGGGCGGTGAGGCGAGGTCCGGCCAGGTGGAGGTTGCTGCGGCGGAGGCGGCGACCTAGTCTCCTGGCACTCCCATGCTTCGGGATTCCGTGCCGCCGCTTTTCCCCGGGAATTTCATGAATTACAGTCTACATCATGCACTCGTCCTCCTGACGCTCACCCTCATGGCTGGACCGGCGCTGGGCCCCGTCCCCGCCGAGGCCCAGGAGCCGCGCACGGGGTTGGAGCGATCCGACTTCCAACGACACACGAGCCACGCCGAGATGGTGGCCTATCTGAAAGAGGTAAAGGCCACCGCCCACGACATGACCCTGGAGGTCTTCGGCCGGACTCACCAGGACCGGGAGCTCTACAAGGCCACCTTCAGCCGGCCTGCGGTGAGCTCGCCGGCGGAGGCCCACGCGTCGGGCAGGCCCATCGTGGTGCTGTCAGCGAACGTTCATGGGTACAACTACACGCTCCGGGAATCGCTCCTCCTCATGATCCGCGACCTGGGCACCCCGGGCTCGGAGCTGAACCAGCTCCTGGATCAGGTCATCGTAATCGTTGTGCCCTCCAAGAACCCGGACGGTCTCGAGGCCGAGACCCGCTTCAACGCCGTAGGGGCGGACCTGAACCGGGACTACATGGCGCTGGAGCACCCGGCCATGGCGGCCTATGTGGGACGGATCATCAACCACTGGGAGCCCCACCTCTACGTGGACGGGCACGACGGTGGCGCCGTCCAGTACGGCGGAGCCTATCCTTACAGCCTCCTCTACCAGGCGGCGGGGACGGCGGGGGCGGACCCCAGCCTGACGGAGCTGGCGGACCGGGAGATCTTCCCTCGCATTGCCCGGGACTACGAGGCGGCCAGCTACGAGGCCTTCTACTGGGCCCGGGGCGATGCGGAGCGCTGGTACGGCGGCGGAGCGGCCCCCCGCATGGGACGCAACTATGGAGGGCTGGCGGGCAAGGTCTCCATCCTCTTCGAGCTGGGTGAGTGGCATGAGAAGCCGGTGGCGGTGGAGACCGGCATTCTGGCCTACACCACTGTCCTGGAGTATGCCCGGGACCACGGCGACACACTGGTCCGAACCGTCCGGGAGGCCCGAAGCCGCACCGTGGAGCTGGGGGCCCGGGCCGAGGGTCGCATTCCCGTGGCCGAGACGCTGGAACCCGACCACTTCCGGGTCACCTACCGGATCCCTGACCCGGACCGCCCTGACGAGCTCCTCACCGTGGAGGACGCGGAGATCGTGAAGCGACCGGTGGGAACCCGTTTCCGGGATCGCCCCTTCGCCTATCTGCTGCCTCCCCAGGCCGTCGAAGCGGTGGCCATGCTTCGCCGTCACGGGATCACGGTGGAGCGGTTGGCGGAGTCGGTGCAGCTCACCGTCCAGACCTACTCGCTGTCCGGGATCCGCTATGAGGAGAGCGACAACCAGCACCGGGCCGCTGTCCGGGTGGAGGTGGGGTCGGTGCAGGACGAGGAGGTGGAGTTCGGCTGGGGGAGCTGGGTGGTCCGGACCGGGCAGCCCCTGGGTCGGGTGGTCACCCACCTCATGGAGGCGGAAACGGCCGATGGGATCGTCTACTGGAACCGTCTGACACCATTGCTCCCGAAGGCGGCCCTCCAGGAGCACCTGGAGGATCCGGGCGCGCACCCGGCTCCCAGGATTCCCATCTACAAGCTCATGTCGGAGACGCCCCTGCCGACCCTCAGCCCGGGATGACCTCGATGACCTCCCCGCGCAGAGCCGACCGGAGTGCCCCGGTCATGGCCGATGCCATGCGCTTCCTCGCCGAGCTCGGGAAGGCTCTGCTGGCGGGAGAGGCGGCGTTCGATGCGGCGGTGGGAACGCCAACATCCGCGCGGGTATGCGGAAGCTGCGGATCAAGAGCCCGGCCGCGGTGATCTGCACCCCATGGGCGCGGCCTGGGCGAGGAAGCGCTCCGCGAAGTGACATGCCGCGCGGTGCCCGGGCCGGACCTGGCGGAAGGCGGGCGCTTCTTCTCGGCAGACGTCTTCGGCGAAGGGGCAGCGGGTATGGAATCGGCAGGCGGAGGGTGGATCAGCGGGATCCGGCACCTCGCCCCGGAGCGGCACGTGCCCGCCTGATCGCGTGGGGTCCGGGAGGGGGATGGCCTGCATCAGGGCCTGTGTGTACGGGTGCAGTGGCTGCCGGTAGAGCGCGTCCCGGTCTGCCGACTCCACGAGCTGACCGAGGTACATGACCGCCACCCGGTCGCTGATGTGCTCGACCACGGCCAGGTCGTGGGCGATCAACAGGTAGGTGAGCCCGAGCTCCTCCTTCAGCTCGATCATCAGGTTGAGGACCTGCGCCTGGACGGACATGTCCAGGGCGGCCACGGGCTCATCGGCCACGATGAATTCGGGGCCGAGCGCCATGGCCCGCGCGATGCCGACCCGTTGCAGCTGACCGCCCGAGAACTCGTGCGGGTATCGCTGTCCGGCGTCGGCCGGCAGGCCCACGGCGTCCAGCAGCTCCTTCACCCGCGCCCTCCGGTCGGAGCGGGCCGTCCCGTGGGTGATGAGAGGCTCCTCCAGGATGCGGCGGACCGACATCCTGGGGTTCAGGGAGGAGTGCGGATCCTGGAAGATCATCTGGAACCGACGCCGCAGGGGCTTGAGCTCCCTCTCCGACATGGCGGTCAGGTCCCGGCCCTCGAAGCGGATCTCCCCCGCCGTGGGCTCCAGCAGGCGTATCATGGTCCGGCCCAGGGTCGATTTCCCGCAGCCCGACTCGCCCACGATGCCCAGGACCTCGCCCCGCCGCACGTCGAAGCTAACGCCGTCCACCGCCCGGACGGGCCGTCGCTCCCCCGCCGCCAGGCGGTGGCGCGGCGGGAAGTGCTTCTGGAGGTCCCGGACCTGGAACACCGTGTCGTCACCCATGGCTGCCCTGTTCCAACCAGCAGGCGACCTCGTGGCCGCGGTCCACCCGCTCGAGGCCGGGCCGGCGCCAGCACTCGTCGAACGCGTAGGGGCACCGTGGCCTGAAGCGGCAGCCAGGGGGCAGGTCCGTCGGGTCCGGTGGGGCGCCCTCGATGGGCTTCAACCGGTCCCTGTCCCCGATCACGGGCAGGCTGGCCAGCAACCCCTGGGTGTAGGGGTGGCGCGGACGCCGGAACAGCTCCCTCACCGGCGCCTGCTCCACTATGGAGCCCGCGTACATGACGGCCACGCGGTCGCACGTCTGGGCGACGACGCCCAGGTCATGGGTTATCAGGATGATGGCGGTGGCGAAATCCCTGCGCAGCTCGAGCAGCAGATCCAGGATCTGCGCCTGGACGGTCACATCGAGAGCCGTGGTCGGCTCATCGGCCATGAGGAGGTCCGGCTTGCAGCTCAGGGCCATGGCGATGAGGGCGCGCTGTCGCATGCCGCCGCTGAACTCGTGGGGGTACTGGCGGGCTCGGTCCTCCGGCGCGGGTATCCCCACGGTCCCCAGCATCTCCACGGCCCGGGCCCGGGCCGCCCGCCGTGCCAGGCCCTGGTGCACCAGCGGGACCTCCGCTACCTGGTCGCCCACGGTGTGGGCGGGGTTCAGTGAGGTCAT
>SLCC01000028.1 GCA_007126035.1 Gemmatimonadota bacterium | reverse complement strand
GAAAGGAAGCTCGGCCGGAGCGCCGGGTGTTGCGTTGTCATCGGTCGACCTCGCCGGCAGACCAGCCTACCACCTGCCTCTTCCTGCGCGAACCCGTCTCGTCGGACAGCCCACTCGTTGCCTCCGACCTCTTCGCGCCCCTGGTGTCAAAGCCGTTGGAAGGTTGCGGCCGCCCCCGGAGCAGGACGAATGGCCGTGCAGCGGCCCGGTCCGGCCATGTGCGGCTGGCGAGGTTCGCGGGCTGGACGAGGATGGAAGCGCCGGGCATTTGTCGGACAGCCTCCCGGAGCTCGGAGCTCGGAGTTCGGAGCTCGAGTCGAGCGCCCGGCAGCTCGCCCAAGCCCGGCAACCCGCCGCTGCCCGGCAGCCGGCCGCTGCCCGGCAACCGGAGGCCGGGTGGTGGCTGGGCGGTCGGAGTTCGGAGTTCGGAGCTCGGAGCTCGGAGCTCGGAGTTCGAGTCGAGCGCCCGGCAGCCCGCCCAAGCCCGACAACCCGTCGCCACCCGGCACCCCGCCGCTGCCCGGCAACCGGAGGCCGGGTGGTGGCGGTGCGGTCGGAGCTCGGAGTTCGGAGCTCGGAGCTCGGAGCTCGGAGTTCGGACGCGCTCAAGCCAGCGGCCGCACCAGCCCGCCCCACCGCTGGCTCACCTGGAATCCGTGGCGGGAGAACAGCCTGCCCAGGAAGAAGTTGGTCTTGGCCAGGCGCGCGCCCTGGGCGGCGGTCCGGACGCAGAAGTCCTCTAGCAGTTGCCCGCCAAGCCTCCTGTTGGTGAGTGCCCTGGCGACTACGATCCCATCGACGTACGCCAAGCGGCCCTCCTGCCAGCGGTAGGTCAGGCCGCCTACCACCTGGTCATCTGCGTCCACGATGACCAGGTGCTGGTCGTTCTCGGCTATCCGGATCGGGTAGCCGGTCTCGAGGATGAGGCGGTACAGGTTCCCCACCTCGATGGGCGTCAGCGGCTCACGGACAGTGTAGGCGATGCCGGCGTCGTCATGGATCTCGGACCGCACGATCACCCTGGCGGCCCGGGCGTCGCTGCCGTCCAGGGCCAGCAGCTCCAGCTTCTGCGCGGGCTGGGCGTGCGGGAAGACCATGCGGCTGAATACGCCCCGGTCGACGGGGTCGGCCAGGAGGCCCTGGAGCGCCGACAGGTCCTCGAGCTGCCTGGTGACGTTCTGGCGGTCGGTGCCGCGGAAGCGCACGAGTCGATCGAAGGCTGCCGCCACCTCGTCGCCTGCTTCCCGGAAATAGGTGTGCTGGTAAAGGTAGTACCGGAAGGCGTCATCGTACCGGTCGAAGCGGTAGACCTGGAGCAGCTGGACGACGGTCTCTTCCTGGGCCTCGGGGCTGGCGGCGGGGTTCATCCGCTCCCAGTGGCGGTATCGATCGATGGCGGACAGGACGGCCAGCGGCACGTGCTCGCGGCGGGCCAGTTGGGCCCGGTATTCGTGCAGCGCTTCCAGGAGGCCGTCCAGCTCGCCGCCGCCGTCGGCTCCGCTGAGCTCTTCCTCCAGGAGGTCCAGGAAGCTCGCCGCTTCGGCCTCGCCCAGGGCCTCCGTGCAGGCGTGGCAGAGCCAGGAGAGGCGGAGGCTGTCACGGGTCTCCGGGTAATGGGCGCCAGTCAGCCGGTAGAACGTCCTCACCATGGGCCGGACCAGTGACAGGGGCCCCTGGTAGGGTCGCCAGCCGGCGATTGAGAGGATCGTGGTATCCTCCTGGAAGTCGGCGTCGGGCAGGGCCACGTTGTGGGGCGTCACCGCGCCGGGCACGATGCGGCAGCCGCTGTGCTCCCACGCCCGGAAGAAGGTGGCCATGGCCCGGATATAGAGCTTCCGCAACGCGTGGCCGACCTCCGTCGGGTCGTGGATGTCTCCGCGGCTGGCCAGCTCACGGATCCGCTCCCACGCCGTGAGGTCGCTGATGTAGACGACGGTGGTGGCCCCCAGGTCCTGGCGCCAGGCGCCGAACCGGGGCAGCGCCGGCGTGCCGAAGGCGTGACCGGAGAGGGCGGCCATCCACAGGATGGTGTCGGTGACGGCCCGTTGGCGTAGCGGCTTGCCCGTGACCAGGAGCAGGTCGAAGTGGCGGCCGTCCAGCATGTTCACGCCCAGCCTGTAGAGCTGGAGCTGGCCGTGGGAGACCAGTGGCGAGACCCAGACGCCATCAGTGGCCACGCTGTCCCAGACGAACGTGTCGTCGTTGAAAGCTCTGGTGATGGAATGCCTGAGGAACGTCGGGTCGAAGAGGACTTCTTCGAGGGCCGCCCGTTGCTCCGGCGGGATCCCGAACTCGAAGACCACCTTGCCCGCCGGACGGTGGGCCTCGGCGGGCTCGGCGGCCCGGCCAGGACGTTCCGTCCCGTCGGCGACTGGCCTCTCGCCCCGGTCAGGTTGGCCCGCCTCGTCGTCCCGGTCAGGCTGGCCTGCCTCGTCGCCCCGGTCAGGCTGGCCTGCCCCGTCGTCCCGGTCAGGCTGGCTTGCGCTGTCGCCGCCGGCTGGTTGGTTCAGCAGGCGCTCCTCGTGCCACCGGGTCAGCTCGTCGAAGTGGCGCTGGGCGGCCCGGGCCAGGGGCGGGTCTTCCTGGAACAGGGCCCAGGCGGCGAACTCCGACTGGACCGATGCGAAGTACTCTCTGTTGTGTCGCGCGAAGTCCGCGAGCAGGCGGAACACGCGGCGGAACTGGCGTTTTCGTCCGGGCGAGGACGGCCACTCCAGGCGGGCTTGGTAGCTGTGGAGCCGTTGGCGGAGCGCCTGGATCCGCCGCTCGCCCCGGCCGGCGGCGGCTATGGCGGCCATGCTCTCGGCGGTGAGGAACGAGCGGCCCGACTCGATGAAGGCGGGGAAGACCTTGTCGTAGTCGATGAGGGGCACGTCCAGGAGCAGGGTCTGGTAGGCCAGGGCCCGGACCTCCTCCTCGCCGCGGAAGGCCAGCGCCTCGAGACGTCGCCTGATGGTGGAGCCTATTCTGGGATCGCCCCGGTCCAGCTCGGTGCCCAGGCGCTCGATGGCGGAGCGTGCTTCGGCGGCGGGGCCGAACAGGGCGGTGGCGGACAGGACATGCACGTGTGCCAACCGCTCGTGGCTCAGGCGGGAGCGGTCCGGTGGCTTCGGTTCTCCACGCCACCGGGGCGGCCGCCGGGGCAGGCGCACCCGCTGGGAGATACCGCCCAGATCCACGTCCCAGCCCGGTTTGCAGGGCGCGAAGGTCACCAGCGCGGCGTTGCCCAGCCAGAGCCTGGGCTGGCGGGCGAATAGGCCCAGATCGATCAGGCCATCGTCGATCTTGTACTCCAGGTCGCCGACCCGAACCCGGCCGTGCTGGCCGGGGCATACCCTGAGGCTGGAGCCGGTGCGACGGTTGAGCAGCTGGTCGGACCGGACCACGATGTCCTCCTCCAGCACGCCCAGGTCCCGGAAGAACCAGCGGGGGATCCGGACCCGGAAGCCGCTGGCCATCAGCTCCACGTGCTTGCTGCGGTAGAGCCGCTCGATGACCGGGGCCAGGTTCTCCTCGATGGCCTTCCGCCGGAAGGAGCCTTTGGGCGTCAGCTCGCCCCGCTCGACCTGGAAGTCACGGTCGAGGACGGCGAAGTTGACCACCCTCTCGTACGGCGCCAGCCGGGCGTTGGCCGCGGCGATGATCCGGGCGAAGTACTCCTGCACCTG
>SLCC01000065.1 GCA_007126035.1 Gemmatimonadota bacterium | reverse complement strand
TCTAGTGCTCGAGTTCGCGATTACGGTCACGCTACGAGGACGCTAACCCGAAGGGGCCTATGTGGGGCCCCGGATTGTGGAGCCCGGCCCGGAGCGCGAAACCCACCCTGGAGCGCAGGTCCTGGGGTCTGAGCACGGCGTCGACGAAGCCGCGGGCCGCGGCATGGCGTGCGTCGAGCTGCCGCTCGTAGTCGGCGCGGACGGCGTCGATCCTGGCCTGTAGCTCCGGCGCCGGTTCCTCTTCCTTGCTCTTCAACGCGTCGAGCTGGGGCCCGAAGAGGGCAATCACTGCGCTGTCCCCCTCCATCACTCCCATCCGGCCGGTGGGCAGGGTGAAGATGAAGTCCGGATCGAAGCCCTGCCCTGCCATGGCGTAGTATCCTGCGCCGGAGGCGTGGTTGACGGTGAGCACAATCTTGGTGACTACCGCCGTAGCCATGGCCTCGACGAAGCGGGCGCCGGCCCGGATGATACCCGAATGCTCCGCCTCCATACCCACCATGAACCCGCTCACGTCCTGGACGAACAGGATAGGAGTTCTGTGCCGACTCATGGTATCGATGAAGTAGGCCGCCTTCTCGGCGCTCTCCGTATACACGATGCCGCCGAACCGGGGCGGCCCACCGCCCGGCGGCTGGATCATGCCCCGCCGGTTCGCCAGTACGCCCACCGCCACTCCGTCGATGCGGGCGGTGGCGCAGATCAGTTCCCGGGCCCGATCGGCCTGGAGCTCGTCGAAGTCGCCTCCATCGAGGAGTGCTCGCAACACCGCCTCCATCTCGTATGGCTGGCGATGATCGTCGGGTATGACATCATAGAGCGATACAGGTGGATCACCGGGCGGCTCCGCGTCCCGCAGCGCAGCCGCAGGCGCCTGGTACGGCAGTTCCCCGACGAGCTGGCGGATCCTGCCTACGCAGGCCCGATCATCTGGCGCCCGGTAATGGGCGACGCCGCTCAGGGCGTTGTGCGTCCACGCCCCACCCAGCTCCTCCGCCTCGACGGTGGCGCCCGTGGCACCCTTCACCAGGTTCGGTCCGCCCAGGCCCATGAAACTGGTGCCCTCGACCATGAGGATCACGTCGGAAAGAGCCGGGAGATAGGCGCCGCCGGCGATGCACGGGCCCATGACCGCCGCTATCTGCGGCACGTGCAGATAGCGCCGCATGATCGAGTTGTAGTAGAAGATCCTGGCCGCGCCGTACTGACCGGGGAAGACGCCGCCCTGGTATGGCAGGTTCACACCCGCCGAGTCCACCAGATAGATGATCGGTATGCGGCAGCGCATGGCGATCTCCTGCGCCCGCAGCATCTTCGTGATAGTCTCGGGCCACCACGAGCCCGCCTTCACCGTGGCGTCATTGGCTATCACGACCACCGGGCGACCGGCGACCATCCCCATCCCCGTCACCACTCCCGCCCCCGGTGCCTGGCCATCGTACTGGTCGTAAGCAACCAGCAGCCCTACCTCATGGAAAGAGGTGCGCGGGTCGAGCAGCAGCGCGATCCGCTCCCGGGCCGTCAGCTTGCCCGCGTCGTGCTGCTTCCTGATCCGGTCCTCACCACCACCCAGCCGGAGCCGGACCTCGAGCTCGTCCAGCTCGGCGACCAGGCGACGGAGCCTGCTCCTCGGTTCAGCGCCCACTACGCCCGCTCCGCCGCTTCCCGCTCCGCGGACCAACCCCTGATGTACTCGATAGGATCAGTGGTAGGCGTGCCGGGGCCGAACAGCCTCCCCACCCCCAGCTCCTGGAGGGCGGCCATGTCCTCTTCGGGTATGATGCCCCCACCCGTCAGCAGCACCTGGTCCGCCGCCTCCGCCCGGAGCAGCTCCAGCACCCGGGGGAACAGCGTCATGTGCGCGCCGGAGAGGATGGACAGGGCCACCACGTCCACGTCCTCCTGGATCGCAGCGTTCACGATCATCTCGGGCGTCTGGTGCAGGCCCGTGTAGATGACCTCGAACCCGGCGTCCCGCATGGCGCTCGCCATCACCTTCGCACCCCGGTCGTGCCCGTCCAGACCAGGCTTGGCCACCAGCACCCGTATCTTCCGTTCAGCCATCCTGTCCTCGATTAGTCGGTAGCGTCCGCGCAAGGTAAGGCCCGTACGCACACGACTGCAACGATCTCATGACTCGTCCCGTAGCTCGCTACCCCGCCGGCGACCCGGCTGTGGAGGTAACGGTCCGCTGGGTTCGCGCCTCATCCCGTGCTCTGCATTGCCGCCGCGATCCCGTTGACGCTCAACAGCAGCGCCTCGTAGACCGGCGAGCCTGTCCGACCCGCAGCCTCCTCGCCCCGCGCCCGGCGCAGCAGCTCGACCTGTACCAGGTTCAGCACGTCCGTGTACGGGTTGCGTAGGGCGATGGACTTCTGGATCACCGGCGAGTCGCCCAAGAGGCGGTCCTGCCCGGTGATGGCCAGGATCGCCTCCTCCGCCGCCCGGAAATCCTCGACGATCCGACCATGGAACCAGCTTGTGCCCATGTCGCCCACCAGCCCCGTCTCATCGCCGGCGGGAGTCCCACCGTCGGCGAGCCTGGCGTACTCCGCGGCGATGTCCAATCGTGCCCGGGCCATCTCGAGCTGGGCATTGTCGATCACCGCAGCGAAGAAGGGCCACGCTCGGTACAGGGATCCAAGGTGCTCGAGCCGCGCGGGTCCTTCGTCGAGGGTCTCCTGGAGCGACTCGCCGACCCCGAACCATCCGGGTACGAGGTAACGGACCTGTGTCCAGGCAAAGACCCAGGGAATTGCCCGGAGGCCGTCGAATGCCGCTTCAACGCCAGCTCGGGAAACGGGCCGTGAGGCTATGGGCAATCGACTGATCTGCTCGATCGGCGTAGCGGTGGTGTACCATGCCCAGAAGCCGGGGGCGTCGATGAGCCGGCGATAAGCGGTCATGGACATATCGGCGATGCGGCTCATGACCGCGTGGTCGTCGGGGCTCGGGTCGTAGGGCACGGCCGTGGCAGCCGCGCTCCGGAGGGTGGCGCTCACGATCTGCTCCAGGTGCCGTCGTGCCAGCGGCTCCAGCCCGTACCGGAACGAGATGACCTCACCCTGTTCCGTGAACCGGATCCGGCCATTGTGCACGCTGGGCGGCATAGCGGCGATTGCGTGGCCTGCCCGACCACCACCTCGGCCCACCGTCCCGCCGCGGCCGTGGAACAGGCGCAGGCCGACGCCCGCCTCCCGAGCAGTACGACCCAGGGCGTCCTGGGCCCGGTGCAGCGCCCAGTTTGCCATCCAGTACCCGCCGTCCTTGTTGCTGTCGGAGTAGCCGAGCATGACCTCCTGGAACCCGCCTCGGGCCTCGATCTGCTTCCGGTACAACGGCTGGCGAAGCAGCTCAGCCACGCGGTCCCCGGCGTCGGCCAGGTCCTCGATGGTCTCGAAGAGCGGGACGAAGTCCACCGGGCACCTCACTCGCCCCTCCACCATGGACCAGAGCCCCACCTCCTTGGCCAGGAGCATCGGCTCCAGAATGTCGCTCACAGTATGGGTCATGCTGACAATGCAGGCGCCCACGGCACGGGGCTCCCGCGCCGCCTCGTCCCGCATCACGCGGAACGGCTCGAGCACCACACCCAGGTCAGCCGGGAGCGGCCGGTCAACCGCCAGGAGCGGTCGTGGGCTGGCCAGCTCCCGGGTCAGGACCGCGACCCTGGCTTCCTCGTCCAGCGCGGCGTAGTCATCCGCCACGCCGGCCAGGCGGAGGGCGGCGGCGACGGCGCCCTCGTATACGTCGCTGTGCTGGCGCACGTCCAGGGCGGCCAGGTGGAAGCCGAAGGTCCTGGCCCGGACCAGGAGCCGGGCCAGGCGGCCGCGTTTCGCGAGGTGGCTGAACCCGGACGCCTCCAGGGCGGCGGCGATCCGCTCCAGGTCGTCGAGGAAGCGGGCCCCGTCGTAAGAGCCGCCCCCGGGCTCCGCCAGGAGCCGTTGCATGCGGCCGATCATGTACCCGAGCTTGAGACGGTAGGGTTCGTGGACAGATAGTCGCACGACATCGTCGGGGAGCGGGGACTCGGCGCGGTCGACGTCCAGGGACTCCAGCAGCTGGTCTGGGACCGGGATCTGGCGGTCCGAGAGGCTCAGCTCGCGGCGCAGCTCACGGAGCTCCGGCAGGTAGCGCTCCAGCGCCGCCCTGCGTTGACGCTGGAAAGTCCAGCGCGTCACCTCCGGCGTCACATTCGGGTTGCCGTCCCTGTCGCTCCCGATCCAGGACCGGTACTGGAGGAAGGGCGGCAGATCGGGCTCCGACCCGTACTCGCGGTCGATGGCACGGCGCACGTCCTCGTGGATGTGGGGGACCGCCTCCCAGATGGTGCTCACCAGGAAGTGGACGCCCTGCTCCACCTCGTCCCGCACCCCGGGCCGCTCGGACCGGATCTGGTCCGTGCCCAGGAGCACGGAGATCTCGGCATAGATGCCATCGAGCGCCGCGGCCTCCTCGTCCGGCGTCCGGTCGGGCCGCCGCAGCTCCCCCAGGAGCTCCGCGATCCGTCGCTGCTTGCCCAGCACCGTCCGCCGCCGCGCCTCAGTGGGGTGGGCCGTCAGCGTCGGCCCTATGTCCAGCCGGTCCAGCCAACCCACCACGTCGGCCAGCGAAGCGCCCGCAGCCTTCAACTCCGCCACCGCCTCCGCGATGGACTCGGGCCGCGGCAGTCCGTCGCCCCGCCGGTCCCGCTCCCTGTTGATCCGGATGATCTCCTGCTTCTCCGCCTGGTTGATCAGGTGGAAGAACGACCCGAACGCCCGGAGCAGCGCCGCCAGCGCCCCGTCGTCCAGCCCCGCGATACGATCCGCGGCCCGATCTCGCAGCTCCGGCGCCGCCTCCTGGTCGGCCCGCTTGCACAGCAGCCGCAGCTCCTCCACCAGGGCCACCGTGTCGAGACCGTACCGCGCGCCGATGGCCGCGCCCAGCATGGCGCCCAGCAGATTGACCTGCTCGCTCAGGGGCCGCGAGATCCCGCTCCCCTCCGACGCGACGTCGATACCGTCCCATTGCTTCATGCTGAGCGTCTACGGCGGATTGCGTGCCAGCGGCCGGGGCAAACCTGAGCGGCCGGTCGGGATCAGCGGCCCGCCGTCAGGATCAGCCGCTCCGACTCCGGGCCGACCGGCTCCATGGACCAGCCGCCGTGGAGTCCGTAGAGCGTCAGGCCCGCCGCGGCCACCAGCGCCTCCAGCTCCGCCGGGCCCCGGAGCCGCAGCGAGTGCCGCTTCTCACCCGCCCCGCCGGGGCCCTCCCACCGCAGCACCTCGTGGCTGATCCGGCCACCGCGGTCCAGCCGGCGCCGGACGCGAACCTCGGTCCCGTCGTCCAGCGTCCAGCCGTCGCGCTCGGCGAATCCGGCGATGGCATCGTCACCGTTCATGCCCTCTACCAGCAGCCGGCCGCCCGGGCGAAGGACCCGTCCCATCTCGGTCAGCGCCGTCGCCGCGTCAGCATCCTCCAGGAAGAGACCGAGGCTGGTAGCAAGGTTGATGACGGCGTCGAAGCTCCGCTCCCGGGCCGGCAGCCGTCGCATGTCGGCGACGACGAGAAGCGATCCAGCGCCCCCGTTGTCCCGCGCGCGGCGCAGCAGCGGGTATGACAGGTCCACCCCGACCACGTGGTGCCCGGCCTCGTGGAGTAGCCGCAGGTGCCGGCCCCAGCCGCAGCCCACGTCCAAAACCCGGTCTGCCTGTGCCAGGCCCAGTATCTCCCGCAGGGCCGCCACCTCGTGGCGTGCTTCTTCCTCCGGGTGGAACGGCTCGAGCAGACGGTGATAGCTGTCCTCGAAGAAGGCCGGGTCAGCGGTCATGGTCGCTGTCCGACACGGCCGTCAGGCCGAGGGCGTTGGGCAGCTCGGTGATGGCGCTGATACAAGCGACGCCGTCCCGCGGCTCGTCCACCAGCAGGATGGCTTCGATGCCCGCGGCCCGGGCGCCAACCACGTCCACCTCGTAGCTGTCGCCCACGTACACGACCTCGTCAGGCGACATACCCAGCCGCTCGCAGGCCAACTGGAAGATCCGGGGGTCGGGCTTCTCGATACCCACGACGCCGGAGTCCAGGACGAACTCGAAGCAATCGGCCAGCCCCGCCGTCTCCAGGTACCGGTCCACCCGACCGTCGGCGTTGGACACCACGGCCAGCCGCAGCCCTGCGGCTCTCAGCCCCTCCAGCAGCTCCCGGGTGCCAGGCTCCGCCCGGACCCACAGGAGCCCCTCCTCGTGCCGCTTCCGGATGTCGTCGCCAACAGCCGGCACCCGGTGCAGCGGCAGCCCGAGGCGAGCGACGAGCGCGATGAACCACGCGCGGATACGGGTCTCGTCGGTGCCGGGGTCGTCGGACCCGAGTATCCTGGCCACTGCCGCATGGGCGTAGCGCCGGGCAACGGCGTAGTCCTCCTCGTCGGCGCTCACTCCCTCGGCGGCCAGGCGCTCCAGGATGAATTCGTGGTCGACGTGGATCAGGGTGTTCCCGGCGTCCAGGAGCACGGCCTTGAGCTGCGTCATCGCTCGCAGGTCAGAAGAATACAGGTTCCCGGAAGGCGCCGTACACGCTCTCCAGGGTGTGTCGGATCTCGAAGAGCGTGCAGTAGGCCCGGACGCACTCGAGCATGGGCGCGATCACGTTCTCCTCGTCCCGGGCCGCCTGGCGGAGCCGCTCCAGCGTCTCCTCGACCCTCGCCTCGTCTCGCTCCTCGCGCAAACGGGCCAGCCGCTCCTCCTGCGTCCTGGCCGCCTCGTCGCCGATCCGCAGGATGTCGACATGGACATCCTCGTTCCCGCCCAAAAACTGGTTGACGCCCACCACGATCCGCTCCCCGGCCTCGATCTCACGCTGCTGCCGCTCGGCGCTCCGGGCGATCTCCCGCTGGAAGTAGCCCTGCTCGATGCCCGGCACCACGCCGCCCAGCGTCTCGATCTCTTCGAAGATCTCCTCGGCCCTGGCCTCGAGTCGGTCCGTCAGGTCCTCGACGTAGTAGGAGCCCGCCAGCGGGTCGATGGTGTTGGCCACGCCCGTCTCGAAGGCCAGGACCTGCTGCGTCCGCAGCGCGATCCGCACGCTCTTCTCCGTGGGCAGGGCCAGCGTCTCGTCCATGGAGTTGGTGTGCAGGCTCTGGGTCCCGCCCAGCACCGCCGCCATGGCCTGGTAGGCGACCCGGACGATGTTGTTCTCCGCCTGCTGCGCGACCAGGCTCACCCCCGCCGTCTGGGCGTGGGTGCGAAGTCGCCAGCTCTCCGGGCTCTTCGCGCCCAGCTCGTGGCGGAGGTGACGGGCCCAGATCCGTCGTGCGGCCCGGAACTTGGCGATCTCCTCGAAGAAATCGTTGTGCACGTCGAAGAAGAAGCTGAGGTGAGGAGCGAAGTCGTCCACGTCCAGCCCCCGCTCGATGCCACGGCGGACATACTCGAGCCCGTTGCGGAGCGTGTAGGCCAGCTCCTGTGCCGCCGTCGAGCCCGCCTCCCGGATGTGGTAGCCGCTGATGCTGATGGGGTTGTACTTGGGCGCGTTCTGGCTCGCCCACTCGAACATGTCCACGATCAGCTTCAGCGCCGGTTCCGGCGGATAGATCCAGGCGTGCTGGGCCTGGTACTCCTTCAGGATGTCGTTCTGGACCGTGCCGCGCAGCTTGTCGGCCGATATCCCCTGCTTCTCCGCCGCCACCACGTAGAAGCAGAAGAGCATGATTGCCGGGCCGTTGATGGTCATTGAGACGGAGACCTGGTCCAGCGGGATGCCGTCGAACAGCGTCTCCATGTCCGCCAGGCTGGAGATGGCCACGCCGCACTTGCCCACCTCGCCCAGCGACCGGGGGTGGTCACTGTCGTAGCCCATGAGCGTGGGGAAGTCGAAGGCCACGCTCAGGCCTGTCTGCCCCTGCTCCAGCAGGTAATGGTACCTGCGATTGGTCTCGATGGCAGTGCCGAACCCGGAGAACTGGCGCTTGGTCCACAGCCGCGTCCGGTACATGGTGGTGTAGGGCCCGCGGGTGAACGGGTACTCGCCCGGCAACCCCAGCTTGACACCGTAATCCCAGTCCGCGTCCAGGTCGGCGGGCGTGTACAGCGGCGCCACCGGCTCACCGGAGATGGTGGTGAACGACGCGTCCCGCTCCCCGATGGCGGCGTAGTCCTCCTCCCACTCCGCCAGCCGGGCCCGGAGCTCCGCCAGCTCCCGCTCCTTCACCCGCAGGCGCTCCTCCAGTTGCGCCCGCTGCTCAGCTACCGGAATACCCCGCTCCACCGTGCTCATCTCGACCTCACCTTCGGTATGTACCAGTCCAACCGTCGGCTACCCCAGCGTCGCATCCACGATCCGGGCCGCCACCTCGTAGGGAGTCGTGCCCCCCGTCTCCAGCTCCGGCAGCGACGACTCCAGGATCGACCGGCCCGGGCCATCCAGCCACACCTGCCCCAGCAGGCGCTGCTTCACCGCGTCCCGGACCCGCTCCTCGAGCCGGGCCCGACGGCGACGAGCCAGCTCACCGCTCGTCGCCAGCCATTCCCTGTGCCGGTCCAGCCGCTCAATCAGCACGTCCACGCCCTCGCCCGTCTCGGCGGTGGTGAGCAGGACCGGTATGGACCAGGTCTCCGCTGCCTCTCCCGACCCGGGCCGGGCCCGGGAACTGCTCGGCCGGGAACTACTCCCCCCGGCAGCCGATCTGGAAGATCCCGAAGTCGAGCCCGGAGCGGAGCCCGCTGCCGGCCGGACCCGCAACTGGACCCCGTGGTGAGCCGGGATGTTCTTCATCGCGTCGCCCAGTCGGAGGTGCAGCATCATCTCCACCTCCCGCGCCAGGCGAGACGCACCGGGCCGGTCCGCCTTGTTGACCACGAACAGGTCCGCCGCCTCCATGAGCCCCGCCTTCATTGTCTGAATCGAGTCACCCGACTCGGGCACCAGCACCACGACGGTGCTGTCGGCCGCCGCGGCTATGTCCAGCTCGCTCTGGCCGACGCCAACCGTCTCCACAAGGACCACGTCGTAGCCGAACGCCACCACCACGTCCATCACCTCACGCGTGGCAGCGGCCAGGCCGCCCAGTGCGCCTCGCGTGGCCATGGACCGGACGAATACGCCCGGGTCCTGCGCCACCTCGTTCATCCGGATCCGGTCTCCGAGCAGGGCGCCGCCGGTGTACGGGCTCGTGGGATCTACGGCGATGACGCCCACCGTCTGGCCCCGCGCCCGGAACCGTTCGATCAGATCCGCCGTGATGGTCGATTTACCCGCGCCCGGAGGACCCGTGATCCCGATGAGCGTAGCCTGGCTAACCGCGGCATGGAGCTCGTGAAGGATCTCCTGGAACCCCTGCCGCTGGTTCTCCACCACGGATATGACCCTGGCAAGGGCAGACCGTTGTCCGTCCCGGAACCGCTCCAGCAGCTCCTGTATGCCAGGCTTCAGCTCGCCTATGCCGGACACCCTTCCCCGCTCGGGTTCAATGACGCCCAAAACCTCACCCACCTCCCCTGTCTGGTGTGACCGCGCCACCCGTCACTGGAGCAACAGGCCAGTACCTGCCCGACCGCCTTCGCCCAACGAGCATCCTCTTCACGTCTCTTCCTTTCGGCCAACCCCCCGGGCATGCCGCAACGGGTTCTCCAGCAGGTGCGTCGGGACGATTATCGCGATCATGAACAGCACGAATGCTGCCAGGAAGCCGCCGAGCAGCACCCACCAGGCGGGGAAGGCCAGGAACACGATGGCGGTGATGAGAGCCATCGTGGCGGCGAAGAGGCTCAACTGGATACGTCGGACCTGAAGGGAGAGGAACCGCTCGAGCTGGAAGAGGTCCCGGGGATGGATACGGACCCGGAACTCTTCCCGCTCGGCCCGCCGGATCAGGTCCCGCACGCCTGCGATGGCGCCGCGGGCCTCATCGAAGATGTTCCGGGCAACGTCCGCCGGCTCCCTGGCGGCGACGCGGACGAGCTCGTCCCTCATCCGGGTCACCACGACCCGGGACACCTCGAGCCCGTTGAAGCCAGGATCGTACCGATGGCCGATGCCCTCAAGAAGAGCGGCAGCCCTGAAGAAGTACACCAGCTCCCGGGGCAGCATCAGGGGCCAGGTGTAGAAAGTGTCCATGATCTCCATGACCATGTCCTGAACCCGTTGCGGACCCAGCTCCCTGACCCGCTCCAGGATGCGCAGGATCTCCACGGCGGCGTCCCGGACCTCCGACCGGGATATGTCCGGGTCGATCATCCCGAGCTGGTACATTCCATTGATGATGGCGTCCACGTCCTCACGGGCCGCGGCCATCGCCACGCGGATGATCTGGTCACGGGTGCTGGGTCCGAGCTGGACCACCATGCCCCAGTCCAGCAAGACCACCCGCCCCTGCCGGTCGACCAGGATGTTGCCGGGGTGCGGGTCCGCGTGCATGATCCTTTCCACCAGCAGCATCCGCAGGTAGACCTCCGTCAACGTCTCCATCAACCTGCGGAAATCCAGCTCACCGGAGGCGAAGCGCGGGCCCAGGGAGTCCACCCGATCCCCGTCGACCCATTCCATCACCAGCACCCTCCGATGGACGAACCCGTCAACGGCCACGGGCGCCACCAGCCGGGGGTCGCTGCCGAAGTGCTTCTGGAAGAGGTCCATGTGCCGTGCCTCTTCCCGGAAGTCCATCTCGACCCGGACCCGAACACTGAACTCGCGGACTGCGTTGGTCAGCGCCTTCACATGGTGGTTCGGGAACAGGACGTTCAGCAGGAAGAGGATCCGGAAGCTGATGTCCAGGTCCAGCCCCACCAATCGCTCCACACCCGGACGAAGCACCTTCACCGCCACGTCCCGGCCAGCCAGCCGCGCCCGGTGGACCTGGCCGAGGCTGGCAGCGGCAATGGGCTCGCGCTGGAACACCTTGAAGACATCGGCGACCGGCCGCCCCAGCTCTTCTGCCACCACCCCTTCGATCTCGTCCGGCGGATCCGGCGGGCAGCGGTCCTGTAGACTCGATATGGCGCCCAGGTATGGCTCGGGCAGGATGTCTGCACGGGCGCCAAAGACCTGGGCCAGCTTGATGAAGGTGGGGCCGAGACCCGCTATGGCCATGGTCAGTCTCTGGGCCCGCCGCTGATGGTGCTCGTAGCTCAGGTCCCTGGACCGCCCGAAGAGGAGCCAGCGGCGGCGGTCCCGGAGGAAGGCCACCAGGAACGGTGCCAGGCGCACGGCAATGGTGAGACTCCTGGCCCAGCGCCTCATGAGCACCCGGTCGGCCGGCCGGGCATCGCCGGGTGTGACCGGGTCACGAGACCCCCAGGCTCGTCAGGATCCGCTCCTGGACGGCCCACATCTCGCTGCTCTCACGGTCCTCCTCCGGATGATCCCAACCCAGTACGTGGAGGGTGGCATGGATGGCCAACCTGGCCAGCTCACGGGCCGCCGACTCGCCCGCCGCGGGGCCCTGCTCCACGGCCCGCTCGGCGCCCAGGTACACGTCGCCCACCGGTTGCTCGCCGCCTTCGTAGAGGGCGAAGGCCAGAACATCGGTGGCATCCCCGCGGCCCTTCCACTCCCGGTTCAGACTGGCCATGCCGCCATCGTCCAGAATGGTGATGGAGAGGTCGGCAGAGCCGATCCCCTGGTCCGCGAGTACCGCCCGGGCCGCGGCCTCCACCAGTCGTTCCGCTTCGCCGGGCCCGAACCCGGGCACCTGGCACTCCTGGTTCACCTCCACCCGGACAGACATCAACGCGTCGCCGCCTTCGCCTCCGCCTCACTCTGCGACGCCGACGCCTTGTCCGCCGCCCTGTCCGGGTCCGGGTCCGGGCGCAGCCGGGCGGTAGGATAATCGATCCGCTGGTGGTACATCCCCGCCAGCCCGTTGGTTATCTCCGCCTTGATAGCCGTGAGCTCGCGCATGGTCAACGGCGTCTCATCCAGCTGGCCCGCGTCGATCTTGCCCTGTACGATCCGGTCCACCAGCTCCCGGATGTTGTCAGCCGTCGGTTCAGGGAGCACCCGGGCGGCCGACTCCACCGAGTCGGCCAGCATCAGGATCGCTGTCTCCTTGGACTGAGGCTTCGGCCCCGGGTACTCGAAGTCCCGTGAGTCCAGGTCACCGTCCGGGTCCGCTTCACGGGCCTGCGCGTAGAAGAAGCTGATGGCCTGAGTCCCATGGTGCTCGAGGATGAACCCCTTGATGCTCTCAGGCAGCTTCTCCTGCTCCGCCAGCTTGTAGCCCTCGAGGACGTGGTGCCGCACCACGGACGCCGACATCGCCGGCTTCAACCGGTCGTGCGGGTTCCGTCCGCCGGGCTGGTTCTCGATGAAATAATGGGGCCGGACCATCTTCCCCACATCGTGATAGTAGGTGCCGACACGGGTCAGCAGCGCGTTCGCGCCGATGGCCGCCGCCGCAGCCTCCGCCAGGTTGGCCACGTTGATGGAATGGGCGTAGGTCCCGGGCGCTTCCCGAGCCAGCCGCCGCAGCAACGGCCGGTTCGCGTCGGCCAGCTCCAGGAGCGTCTGGTCAGTGGTGATCCGGGTGAAGCTCTCCAGCAATGGCATGAAGCCCATGGCCGCGAAGGCGCTGGCGACGGCGCTGACACCACCCCACCCGCTGGCCAGCAGGATCTCCGGTACCGACCAACCCCGCAACAGCCCCAGGACCACTGCCGCCAGCACATAGCCTGCCGTGATCAGGGCGATGAAGCTCCAGGTCTGGGCGCGCCGCCGAACCACCCTCACGCTGAGCGATGCCAGTGCACCGGCCGTCACCAGGGTGAGGAGGGAAGTTATGCCGAGGAACGGCACCTGGCCGCTCAGCAGGATGGCCGAGACCAGGGACATGTTGATGGCAAGGCGACCGTCCCAGAGGGCTGCCACCACCAGCGCGGGGAACGCGATCGGCACCAGCGCCACCGGCGCCTGGTAGCCAGCGACCACAGCGGCCGCCGCAACCAGCGCCAGGAGCAGGACCGTGAGCACCACGACGTGGCGCATGTCCCCGTACACCTCCGGTCGATAGAAGAACAGCAGGGCGCCAAGCAACGAGAGCACGATCAGATTGAACATGAACTGCCCGGCTATGCGACTCGCCCTGCGGCCGTCGGTGCCGAGCTGGCCCAACCGCTCCAACTCCTGCTGGTACGCCCTCAGCTTCTCGATCTCCGCGTCGCCGACCCGCTCGCGGGCCGTCACGATACGCTCCCCCTGGAGCACCTCGCCGCGCGCCGTGGGGACCGCAGCCCGGGCCCGCTCGCGCTCCCGCTCCGTGGCCGTCCAGTCAGGTCGGATGCTGGGCGTCACGTACCGCACCAGGATCAGGTGCTGGAGCTGGGCAAAGCCCGACGGCGCCATCGATGGGACATGGGCCTGGGCCCGGTTGAAGAAGTCCAGGATCGTGCGCACCGAGTCCACGGGCACGATACGGTCGGAGTCCGGCGTGATCAGCCGAACCTGCCGCGAGTCCGCCTCCTCCAGCTCCACGGGCTGCGCAATCCCCCGGGGCAATTCCGTCAGGATCGCCTCCCGGACCGCCCGGCGAAGCCGCTCCCGCTGCCGGTCGTCCAGGATCAGGTTCACCTCTTGCGCGGAAGGTGGGACGGCCTGGGCGGTCATGAAGGCCCGCACATCCTCCCGGGCCTCCGACGCGGAAGCAGCCGCGGCGAGAACGCTGTCGATCCGGGCGAAGAAGCCGTCCACCGCTGACAGCATCTCGTCCACGGCGCTGCCATCGTAGACGAAGATGGGCTTCTCCGCAGCGGCCGCGTCCTGCCGCGCCCTCGCTAGCTCCGCCTCCGACCGATAGATGGGGAACGGGATCTCCGCGATCACATCCTCTTCTGCCACCATCCCTCGCTCGAGGACGGGGAAGTCGGTCAGCGGCGCCACCGGGAACAGGAGCGTAGTGGCCACGGCCACGCCCACCAGCAGCAGGGCACGGACACCGTGGTGCACCACCCCGTCCGGCCAGCGCTGCTGCGGACTACCACTCAGCAACTCGAGGAACTTCCGCGCCGTCATGGGCTCACCTCCTGACCCCGTTTACGACGATCCCCCTTCAGCGGAGGAATCCGACTCCGCCGCGGCGTAGGCATCTATGATGTCCTTCACCAGCCGGTGTCGCACCACGTCCTCAGCCTCGAGGTACGTGAAGTTGATGCCTTCTATGCCCTTCAAGATAGCCTCTATCTCCAGCAGGCCAGAGTCGCTGCGGCGAACCAGGTCGATCTGGGTCTTGTCTCCCGTTATCACAGTGCGCGAATTCAGCCCCAGGCGGGTCAGGAACATCTTCATCTGAGCCGTGGTGGCGTTCTGCGCCTCGTCCAGGATGACGAATGCGTCCGAGAGGGTTCGCCCTCTCATGTACGCCAGCGGAGCGATCTCGATCGTCCTCATCTCTATCGAGCGCCTGATCCGGTCATGAGGCAGCATGTCCTCCAGGGCATCGTAGAGGGGTCGGAGGTACGGGTCCACCTTCTCCTGCAGGTCACCGGGCAGGAACCCGAGCGACTCACCCGCCTCCACCGCAGGCCGTGCCAGGATGATGCGCTTGACACGGTTCTTGAGCAGCGCGTCCACCGCCATGGCCACCGCCAGGTACGTCTTGCCCGTACCCGCGGGACCGATGGAGATCACGATGTCGTGGCGGGCAATGGCTTCCAGGTACCTGGCCTGCCCCTCGGACCGGGGCTGGATCACCTTGCGCAGACCAGGCAACAGGATGCGCAGGTCCTCGCGGCGCACACCCGTCTCGGGCCGCGCCTCGCCCCCGGCTACTGCTGTGCCTCCGTCCACCCGAGCAGCATCGGCTCGTCTGGCACCGGCCGTCCCTCGCGGGCCCATGGTCTCCCCGATCCGACGCACGTCCTCGACCCCGAACGGGGTATGGAGCCGCGCCATGTCGATCAGCTGCTGGGCGGCCGGGATGGCCCGCTCCACGTCCACCAGCTCACCGGACAGGATCAGGTAGTCACCGCGCAGGATGACCCGGCAGCCGGACAGGCGCGCCAGCTCCTGCAGGTTCGCATCGTTCACCCCAGCCAGAAGCAGGTAGTCCGCTCCCTCAGACGGCAGCCGGTGCTGGATGATCGTCGACTCCTCAGGCATTCCCTTCCTTATTCGCTCTTCCGTCGCTCCCGCGCCAGCGATATCCCCAGCTCCGCCAGGTCCCCTTCGTCCAGCGGCGCTGGCGCCCCCTCGAACAGCGCTCTGGCCGCCGTGGTCTTCGGGAACGCGATCACGTCACGCAGGCTCGACATCCCGCTCATCAACATGACGAGCCGGTCGAATCCGAACGCGAAGCCACCATGGGGCGGCACCCCATGGCGGAACGCTTCGAGGAGGAAGCCGAACTTCGACTCCGCCTCCGCCTCACCCAGGCCCAGCGCCCGGAACACCGCCCGCTGGAGCTCGGCATCATGGATCCGGATGGACCCGCTCGCCAACTCGTTTCCGTTGTACACCGCATCGTACGCTCTGGATCGGATGCCCGCGTCGAAGAGGCGCCGGCCCCGCTCAGCGTCCACCGCGCCAGACGCCGTCGACTCCAGCAGCGGGGCCAGATCATCCGGGTGAGGCATGGTGAACGGGTGATGGGCCGCCACCAGCCGGTTCGACTCCACGTCCCACTCGAACAACGGGAACTCCACGACCCATGCCCAGGCATGGCCACCGCTTCTCAACCCCAGCAGGTCTCCCAGGTGCCGGCGCAGCGCGTCCAGCGCACCCTCCGAAGCCGTCAACCGCTCCGCGTCCGACGCGCCCTCGTGACTCTCTGCCACCCGCGGTCTCATCCAGTACCGGCCGATCACCGCAACGAACAGGTCGCCAGGCGCCAGCCCGGCCGCCTCGGCGAAACGCTCGCCTGCCCCGCCCTCCAGGAACCTGGCGAACTGGCCCGACCAACCGTCCTCCGTGCGCTTGACCCACACGCAGCCCGGCGCTCCCGCGCCTCGGGCCACGTCGTTCAGACCGTCCAGCTCCTTCCGCGACAGACGCTCGCCACCACCCTTCGCCACCACGCCCTTGATCCGGTCCCCGCTCTCACGTGTAGCGGCGAACAGACGGAAATCCGTTTCCCGCAATACGTCCGTCACGTCGACGAACTCCATGCCGAACCGCAGGTCCGGCTTGTCCGTCCCGTATCGCTCCAGTGCCGCCGCGTAGGTAAGCCGCGGGAACGGCGTCTCGAGTTCCACCCCGAGGACCTCCCGCCAGAGTGTTACCACCATCCGCTCCGCCACGCCCAGCACGTCCTCCTCGTCCACGAAGCTCAGCTCCGCGTCGATCTGGGTGAACTCGGGCTGCCGGTCCGCCCGCAGGTCCTCGTCCCGCAAACACTTCGCTATCTGGAAGTAACGGTCGAACCCGCTCACCATCAGAAGCTGCTTGTAGAGCTGGGGACTCTGGGGCAGCGCGTAGAACTCACCCGGCTGCACACGGCTCGGGACCAGGTAGTCACGGGCACCTTCCGGCGTCCGGCGCGTCAGCATGGGCGTGTCCACCTCCCAGAACCCCTCCCCCGCCAGATGCCGCCGAACCACCTGGAGCGACCGGTGCCGCAACGCCAGCGCGCGCTGGAGCGGCTCGCGCCGCAGATCCAGGTAACGGTAGCGCAAACGCAGCTCCTCCGCCGCCGGCTCCTCGCCAGGAAGCTGGTACACCGGAATCGGCGGGGTCTGAGCAGCCGCCAGGATCTGCAGGCGACGAGCATGGACCTCCACCTCACCAGTCGCCAGATCCCGGTTCTCCATGCCCGCAGGCCGGCGCACCACCTCGCCCTCCACCGAAACCACCGTCTCCGCGCCCACCGACGCCGCCCGCTCCAGCGACTCCGCCTCCGTCCAGTCCGGGCCCATCGACAATTGGACCAACCCTGAGCGATCCCTCAGATCGAGAAAGACCATCCCGCCCAGGTCACGCCGACGATGCACCCAGCCCGCCAACCGCACCGTCGAACCCACATCTACCCCCCGCAGAGCACCCGCCATTGTGGTCCGGTACGACGTCGGCAGCTCCTGGCCCATGAACGACCTATCTCCTCCGCAACAGTCTCGCGGTCACTAAATAGAAAACGATGGCGCCCGCCGCGTCCGCCACCCAATCCCAAACATCGCCGTGTCGCGTGGGAATCATGGTCTGACGGTACTCGTCCAGGGCGCCCAGGATGATCACAAAACACAGCCCGGCCAAGCCCCCGCCCCGACCGTGTATGCGGCCAGCCCACGCCGCCAGAGCGCCGCCGACGCCGTACATGATGAAATGGCCGACCTTGTCAGCGTAGCGCGGGAGCCGGGGCACAGGCACTTCTTCGAGACCGCCCACGGCAAAAACCGCCGCCGCCCACAGGACCAGCGGCAGGAAGGCCACTATGGTGCGAATCACCCGATCTCGGCCTCGCGCACCGACTGCACGAATGACTGGCTGTCCGGCGCATCGATCAGCCGCTGGCGCAACTCGGGCTGGCGAACCAGCCGCGAGATCCGGCTCAGGGCCTTGATATGGGCTCCCGCCGCCGCCTCCGGCCCCACCAGCAGGAATATCAGATGCACCGGCTCACCGTCCAGCGCGTCGTATTCTATCGGCACCCGAGCCACGCCCGCCGCAATCGAGAGCTGCGGCGCCGCCATGGACTTACCGTGGGGGATCGCAACCCCGTTCCCGATACCGGTCGACAGGACCGCCTCTCGCTCCCGGATCACCCGCAGCACCTCATCCTCATCGCGGATGCAACCATCGAGAGTCAGTACATGCACCAGCTCGGCCAACACTCCATCCTTCGTCGTGGCCTCGAGCGGCACCTTCACCAGGCTCGAACTGAGCAATTCCGAAAGCAGGACCACCGCTTGCACACCAGATCTTCTACTGTGGACACAATCCGCTTAACTTAATCGCCTCACATGATCACCACAACACACCGGCCGGATCTCATTGGACTGCCCCCTGACAGGGCACGCGGCGAGCTGCTCGCGCATTTCAGGAGGCGGGGCGTTGCGCCCTATCGGGTGGGGCAGACGCTGGCGCGCATCTACGACAAGGTGGCCTTGTCGGTGGACGAGATCACCGAGCTCCCGATTGCCGAGCGGCGTGCGCTGCTGGACGCCTTTTCCTTCACCTCACCCAAGCTGGCACGGGTGCAGGTCTCCACGGACCGCACCGCCAAGCACCTGTGGCGCATGGCAGATGGGGAGCTGATCGAGAGTGTGCTGATCCCTGGCACGGACCGTCTGACTCTCTGCATCTCCAGTCAGGCTGGCTGCGCCATGGCGTGCACCTTCTGCGCCACGGGCTGGTCGGGCTACCGTCGCAACCTGACGGCCGGCGAGATCGTGGCCCAGTATCGAGGCGCCAGGCGCTGGGCGGAGGCAGAAGGGTACGGCCCCATCACCAATATCGTGTATATGGGTCTGGGCGAGCCTCTCATGAACCTGGGTCCGGTCATAAACTCGCTGACCGTACTGAACGCCGCGTATGGAGTGGGCGCGCGGCGCATCACGGTCTCCACGGTGGGCATCGTCCCGGGCATTGATGCGCTCGCGGAGCGGCCGGAGCAGTTCAAGCTGGCCGTCAGCCTGCACGCGCCCGACCACGAGCTGCGGCAACGGCTCGTGCCGGTGGAGAAGAAGTACCCGATCCCTGCGCTGCTGGAGAGCCTCCGACGGTTCGAGGCTGCCGGCGGGCGCCGGATCACCTTCGAGTACGTGATGATAGACGACGTGAACGACGACCTGGAGCTGGCGGACGGGCTGGCGGCAATCGCCCGGGAGTTCCATGCCCACGTGAACCTGATCCCGTTCAACCCGGTACCTGGTACCGGTTGGTCCGCGTCACCTCCCGGTCGTCTCCGGCAATTCGCGGACAGGCTCGAGTCCCGGGGCGCCAACGCCACGGTACGGAGCCCGCGCGGGCAGGATATCGCCGCCGCCTGCGGTCAGCTCGCCGCCGAGCACGAGCTCAAGCCGCCGAAGCCGTTCGTCCAGCTCGTGAACCGGCGGGTCTGAGGGAGGGGTCTGGTGTGAGCGCTCCGGAGCCGTCGCTCAGGGCTCCCGGTCGCTGGCAGCCGGAGCGCGGCGGAACCGGCTCCTGGGGGACACCGGCTCAGCCGGTGTCGGTGACCAGTCGGCGCCCAGTACCACGGTGACCTCGAGTACCAGGCCAGGGTCCGGCTCGATGGCCACGGAGTCGATCCCGAGCGTCGTTGCCACTGAGTGGGCCGACAACGTGTCTCCGACCCGGTCCAGCACCAGTGACCGAGGGTGGTCGAAGCGGGCCGCGTTTCCGAAGAAGACCACGTCGAAACCTTCAGCGCGGAGGCGGTGGGTGACGGCCCGTGCCACCCCCGCCACGCCGGACCCGTTCAGGACCTCCACCCGGACGGGCGGGGGCGAGGGCTCCTCTACGTCCTGGTCATCCGGTCCAGGTCCGGGAGCACCGCCCTGGCTGCTGATAACGGCGATCACCGCGATTCCCGAGGCCAGGGCCAGGGCCAGGAACAGCAGCACGGTGCTGCGACGTCGCGGCCGGTGGGCGAGGTCGTCAGGATCAGTCATGGGTCATGCCGTTCCAGAACTCGACTGTAGGTGGTAGCAGGGGGTGGCCCTGGTGCAATGCACTACTGATCCGCTCCGCGGCGACCTCCCGCAGCACGCCGTCCAGGCCCGCCATGACTCGGCCTCGTCGCTCCGCGCTGACAGCAGCCTCGTACCTGCGACCGGGCTCCAGGTAATCGGCAAGGTACAGAGCCCGGCCCAGGCGATCCAGGTCGGGGTGACCAACCGTGTGCCAGGCGATGGCCAGCAACACCGCCTCGTCATCAACGCCCTCGCCCCGGAGACGGGCGGCCGCGGCGGGACCGTGGAGCAGCGGGCCCGGCAGGTCGCGGAGCGGTGGGTCCACCAGCCCGCGGATCTCCTCGGGCCGGGCATCCCTGAGCGCGTCGTGAAGCATGCCGGTGGCGCGCCAGCGGATCACCGAGACCGGGGGAAGGGAGAACGCCACTGCCCAGCTCTCCATGAGATCCGCCACACGGGCCAGATGGGCGCGACGATCCTGGTCGACGCAGGCCCAGACAGGCAGCGTCTCGTCGGCGGCGGCCCGGAGCAGGGGATGGATCAAGGCCGCCGGCTCAGCTCGGCTCGACCTTGAGCTGCTGGGTCCGCTCCCGCACCGTCTGCTCGACTATCCGGTTCCCGTCGTCGACAAAGACCAGGCGAGGCTGGAAGGTCTCGAGCTCAACCTGGTCATACGCGGCATAACTCATGATGATCACCTTGTCCCCGGGCTGGACCAGTCGAGCCGCGGCCCCGTTCAGAACAACCTCTCCCCTGCCGGGCGTACCGGTGATCACATAGGTCTCGAAACGGGCACCGTTGTTGATGTTGACCACGTGGACATGCTCATACTCCAGCAGCTCCGCAGCCTCCATGAGGACAGGGTCCAGTGTGATGGAACCCTCGTAAGACAGGTCCGCATCCGTCACCGTGGCTCGATGGATCTTGCTCTTGCACATGGTCCGCCGCATGGCGCCGCTCCTAATCCTTCTGTCACAGTATGACGTTGTCGATGAGCCGGGTCGCACCGACCGTGGCCGCCACTGCCAGCACCGCCCCCGCCCTCGCCTCCGCCAGCGGCGCCAGGGTATCCGGATCCAGCAATTCCAGGTACTCCGGGTTCACCGCCGCCTCTGCCATCGTGATCACCGCACATCCCTTCAGCCGATCCGCGGCGGCCTCGCCCTCTGCGAACGCGGCCCGGGCCGCGAACAGCCCGGCCGACAGCGTCCTGGCCCGGACCCGCTCCACCTCCGTCAGATAGGCGTTCCGGGACGAGAGAGCCAGACCGTCGTAATCTCGCACGGTCGGCACCACCTCTATCCTGACTGGCATGTCCAGATCCCGCGCCATGCGCCGGATCAACGCCACCTGTTGGTAGTCCTTCTGCCCGAACACCGCCACGTCCGGCTGCGTCATGCCGAACAGCTTGGCCACCACCGTGAGCACGCCCTCGAAATGTCCCGGCCTGAACGCGCCGCACAGCACGTCCGCCAGCGGGCCCGGCACCACCCTCACCAGCGGCCTGCCCGCCGGGTATACCTCCGCCACCGACGGCGTGAAGAGGACGTGTACCCCGCGCTGTTCCGCAAGCTCCATGTCCCGGCTCAGGTCCCGCGGATAGGCCTCGAAGTCCTCGCCCTCCCCGAACTGCGTGGGATTTACGAACAGTGACATGACCACGAACGGAACCAGCTCCCTGATCCGATCAACCAGGGCCAGGTGACCCTCGTGGAGGTAGCCCATGGTGGGGACCAGGCCCACCACAGGGTCGCCGGCTCCCGGGCCAGTCGAACCGTGGCGTTCCCTCACTGCCGCCACCTCGCGGCGGAGCTCTGCTATGGTGGTGATCGTCCTCACTCGTGAGAGTGCTCCGGATCAGGATACTCGCCTGACCGGACCGCGCTCACATAGGACTCCACACCCCGGCGAGTCTCGCGGCCCAGCTCGGCGAACCGCCGCAGGAAGCGGGGCCGGAACCCTTCGTTCAGGCCCAGCATGTCGTGCAGCACCAGGATCTGGCCGTCGCACGCCGGTCCGGCTCCGATCCCGATGGTGGGTACCCGAGCGGCCGCCGTGATGTCCGCTGCCAGAGCCGCCGGCAGCAGTTCGAGGACGATGCTGAAGCAGCCGGCCTCCTCGAGGGCCTTCGCCTCCCGCCTGATCCGGTCCCCCTCCGCCGCCCCACGACCCTGCACCCGATAACCGCCCAGAGCGTGCACCGACTGCGGGGTCAGTCCCACATGACCCATCACCGGGATCCCCGCGGCCACCAGACGCTCCACATGCTCGCAGGTCGAGGCGCTGCCGCCCTCCAGCTTCACCGCCCCCGCCCCGGTCTCGGCCATGAGTCGACCGCCGTTGCGCACGGTCTCGGCCGGGGCGACATGGAAGCTGAGGAACGGCATGTCCACCACCAGCAGCGCGTTCTTCACTCCCCGCCGGGCAGCCCGCCCGTGGTGGATCATGTCCTGGATCGTCACCGGGAGCGTGCTCTCGTGACCCAGCACCACCTGGCCCAACGAGTCACCCACCAACACCACGTCCACCCCCGACTCGTCCACCAGCCGGGCGAACAGGTAGTCGTATGCCGTGAGCGCAACTATCTTCTCGCCGCGCTCCTTCATCTCCAGCAGGCGCCTGATGGTGGTACGCCCGCTGCCAGAGCCCGTGCTCATAGGCGATGACCGCTCGGTTGCAGGGTTTGACGTGCGCCCGAAGCTAGACCCACTATTCCGAGGTGTCAAACGTAATTCGCTATGATGCTATCCTGGTCCAGTACCTCGCAAGGGAGCTGAACGATCGACTCCGCGCCCGACGGTTGAGGGGCGTGAGACTGGATCCGGACGCTCGGCGCTTCACGCTCGAGCTGGGCGACGAGCGGCTGGCCTGGGAGCTCCACCCGACGCGCGGCTGGATCCGTGTGGTGGCGATGTCTCCCCCGCAGGGCTCACAGGAAGCGGTGGAGGGGTGGGGCGGCCGGCGGATACCGACCCAGCGTCGCCCCCGGATCCGTCGAATCTCCGCCCCTCCCGACGAGCGGTGGCTGGCGATCGACATCGACGCCGGTGGGCCGGACCGGGCGGCTCGTCTCGTGGTCGAGCTCATGACCAACCAGTGGAACGTTCTGGCCCTGGCGCCGGACGGCACCATCATCTCGGCCATGCGGCCCCGGAGGCAGGGGATGCGCGCGCTCCGAGCGGGCGTTCCCTACGAGCCACCTGGCCGGGCTGGCGCCGGCAGGGAAGGGGCGGAGAGCCCCATCAGCCTTGATCGCTGGCAGGACCTCCTTCGCGACATCGACCCTGGCGAGCGGGGTCGTGCGCTGGTCAGGTCGGTGGCCTGGACCAGTCCGCTGAACGTGGCCGCCATCCTGGGCCCTGCCGCCACGGAGCCGGGGCCGATAGAGCCCGCGTGGAAGAGGTACCGCGAGATCGCCTCCCTTCCTCCCGCGCACCCGCAGCTGCTGGAGCTGGATCGTCCCACGCCGTACCCGCTGCCTCTGCCCGGAGTTTCCGGCAGGACCGTCCTGTCCTTGCTGACCGCGCTGGAACAGGCGGCCGACCAGCCTGGCGCATCGGTCCTGGCGCCCGAGGTCCGGGCAGCCCTCCAGGATCAGCTGGCGCGGGTGCGCGCCCAGGCGGCCCGTATGCGAGCCGAAGCGGCGTCTGCACCGGCCGAGGCCGTGGCGCTTCGAAGGCAGGCGGACCTGTTGATGGCACAGCTCCACCGGTTCCGGAAAGGTGAGCGGCAGGTCACACTCGACGATTTCCAGGGTGGCACGCTGGCGCTGGACCTGGACCCGACCCTCACCCCCATGGACAACGCCCGGGCCCTCTACGACCGGGCCCGCAAGCGGGAGCGGGCCGCGGCCCGCCTGCCCTCCCGCATCCGCTCACTCCTAGCCGACCAGAACCGGCTCGAGACGTTCCTCCAGGCAGCAGATGAGGGCCGGGCCGATCCCGCCGAGGTTTCGCGCTGGTTGGAAGGCATCAGGCCGCAGGCGCGGCAGTCGATGCCCGAGACGGAGCGGCTGCCGTATCGCCGGTTCCGGAGCTCAGGCGGTCTGGAGATCCGGGTCGGGCGGGCGGGTCGCGCCAACGACGAGCTTACCTTCCACCACTCCTCGCCGGACGACATATGGCTCCATGCCCGTGACGCCGCCGGGGCGCACGTCGTGCTGCGCTGGGACGACCGTGAACGGAGCCCTCCGCAAGCCGACCTGGTGGAGGCAGCCGTCCTCGCTGCTCTCAACAGCCGGGCCAGGACGTCGGGCACGGTCCCCGTGGACTGGACCCGGCGCAAGCACGTCCGCAAGCCGCGCAAAGCCGCTCCCGGCATCGTGCTACCCGATCAGGTCTCGACCCTGTTCGTCCACCCGGACCCGGCCCTGCCGGAGCGGCTGAAGGACTGAGCGACCGGCGTCGGCTGACCAGCGTCGACTCCCAGGCTCGTTACAGGAAATAGGCGCCCACGTCGATGCCGTGGCTATCCGGGCGCGTCGTCTTGATGACGCGGCGGCGCGGGCGGCCTTCAGCGGCGCCATCCACGGCCAGGTTGACCGTGACCGGCTCGGCCAGGGGTACGCCCCGGGCGTCGTAGATGACCTTGACCACCGGCTGGTGCAACTTCTCCCGGTCCGGATTGGCGGCCGTCACCACGGCCAGCTCGAAGGTGTCGAGGAAGACCAGAGTCCCCACCGGGTAGATGCCGGTGACGTTGATGAGCGCCTTGACCAGCAGCGGGTCAAGACCCCGCTTCTCATTGTCACGCATCTCCTCCAGGGCGTCTTCCGGGCGCTTGGGCAGCGCCTGGTAACACCGGACCGACGTGGCGGCATCGAACGCGTCAGCGACGGCGACGATGCGGGAGAAGAGGCCGGGCGCGCGGGGCCTCTTGCTGCGCGGATATCCCGTCAGGTCCGTCTTCATGTGGTGCTCGTACGCCGTGAGCATGGCCCGGTACGGCACCTCCCCGAAGCCATGCATGTTGAACAGTGCCAGAAGGCCCTCCGTGGGATGCTCCTGGATAGCCCTCAGCTCCGCCTCGGTCAGCGACCCCGGCTTCTTGGTGATGCTCTCATCCACCCTCATCTTGCCGATGTCGTGGAGCAACCCGCCGACGCCCAGCTCGTACAGATCCAGCTTCGGCAGGCCCAGTTTCTGGCCCAGGACCACGCTGAAGATGCACACGTTCACGCAGTGGGTGAACGTGTAGTCGTCGTAGTCGCGGAGCGCGGTCATCCCCATGATCCAGGTCTCGTTGTTGAGGACCTGATCCACAATGTTCTGGACCGACCGCTTCACACGCCGCGCGTTCACCGACTTCTTCAGCCTCACATCTCCCAGTACGCTCCTGGCGACCTCCACCGTCTGGAAGTAGGCCTGTTTCGCCGCTTCCTTCGAGAGTTGGGCCTCGTGGTCCAGCTGCGGCCGCTCCCTGGGGGGACCCACCACCAGGTGTCGAACCGGTGTCGTCTCGAGCCGGGCAGCGAACCGCTCGAACGTCTCCTCTTCGGCCTCGGCCTGCTGGAGGAGCAGGGCCAGGAAAGGCGGCCACTCCTCCCGCTCAACGCCACGGGCGACCCGGATAGTCCCGACGCGATGCCGCTGCATGGACGAAGAGACCAGCGAGAAGGCGGCGTAGGTGGACAGATCCAGCCGGACCCTGACCTCGTTCACGAAGAGGAAGTCCCCCACCAGCGCCACCTCCAGCTCACCTTCCCGCTCGACGACACGCGCGGTGGCTGCGTGCAGGTCAACCAACGCCTTCTGTACCGTCTGATTCTCGAGGGGGAATAGCCGCAGCGCCTGGAGCGCCGAGTACAGGCCTACCAGGACCGCCTGCGCGTGCCGCTGCTGCTGGGCCGCCGTGGTGCCGAACGTCAGGGTCTCCTGGCTCATTGCCCGTCCTCCTGCAACGCACGCAGCACCGCATTCCGGACCACCGGGTCGTCGTCGAAGCGACCCTTCTCCAGCGCGGCCCTGGCCTCCACCGTGCCGAGCTGGCCGAGACCGAGGGCCGCGCACGCCCGGAGATCCGACCTGGTCCTGCGCCCCAGGAAACCCTTGCCGTTGAGCATACGACCCAGACGTTCCGCTGCCACAGACCCGCCCACCGCGCCGTACGCTTCGAAGAACGCCAACTTCTCCGTCAGGTCCGCGTCCCTCAAGCGACGACCCCCCAGTGCCTCCCACAGCGCATCCCGCGCCGAGACGTACCCCAAAGCGCCCAGAGCGCGAGCGGCTGCGATACGCACCTCCCGGTCCTCATCGCGGAGCGGCCCGATCAGCGCCTGCAACGACGAGGGCGACCGAAGCAGCGCCAAGGCCTTCACGGCCACCAACCTCAACGTTGGATCCCGGTGGGAGAGGGCGTTCTTGAGCCCGTCCACCGCCCGTGTCATCTTCGTCCGACCCGCCGCACGAGCTGCTCCCTTCACCAGCACCGTGTCCTCCGAGGCCAGAAGGGAGGCCACTGTGGCGGGATACCTGGCGGCCACACCGTCGATGGCCGATGCCAGGCGGCTCGCCACCGCCGGATCAGCCGTCGCCTCCGCGAACCGGATCAGCA
Organism: Gemmatimonadota bacterium; assembly: GCA_007126035.1. Classification (GTDB taxonomy): domain Bacteria; phylum Gemmatimonadota; class Gemmatimonadetes; order Longimicrobiales; family RSA9; genus SLCC01. The sequence continues at coordinate 9,449 of SLCC01000065.1, read as the reverse complement.
CGGGCAGGGCCGGGTCTCGGAGTCGGCTGAAGAAAAGGCCTACCTCATGGGAGTCCGGCGAGACCGCCCCATCCTCCAACGCCCGGACGAACTGCTCCAGCACCTGTTGGTCCTCGAGGCGGGAGAACAGCTTCTCTACCCGTTCCACCAGCGCCAGATTGGAGTCGGCCGCTCCCTTCGACAGCCGGTCCAGCTCATCCAGGATCTGGACCGCGTAGGTCAACTCGCCACGGCTCAGGAACATGGGCAGGAGCTGATCCAGGATGTCCATGATCTCTTCCTGCCGCACCGGGCTCGAGGCGTCTTCCAGCCGATCGAGCAGCGCGTTCAACACGCCCCGCCGAAGGTCGCGTCCCCGTTCGGCTTCGACCTCCGCAGCCAGGGTCGCAAGCTCGGCTCGACCGAGGAAGTAGAGCGTATCGTCGAAGTCATCCCGCGTCAGCCCGATCGCCGCGCGGTCCGCCGGCTCGCCCACCGCTTCCTCCGCCCCCACCTCCGACGGAATCGCCGCGAGGGCGCCGGCCGCGCCTCCGCCTGGTGCCTCAGGCATCGCCACGGCCCCGGTCAGCAGGTCCACCCAGCGATACTCGAATGCGCTGAGATCAGCCTCCCACAGCACAGCGACCATGTCGTTCTCGTCATCGTCACGACGACGCGCCCGCTGGATCGCTGCCAGGAACGGCCCCACCTCGTCCTCGAAACCTGGCAGGAACTTCAGGTAGCGGATCCCGTCCTTGTGGAAGGAGTAAGCCAGGGAGTCTCGACCCGAGCCGACGGGAAACCTCCTGCCTCGATACTCGAACCCGTCTTCGTGAACCGCCAGCTCCAGCTCATCCGCCCTGGACCAGAGACTGACAAGGGAATCCCGCAAGGCATCCTGAAAATGCCGAAACACGGGGTTGTTGGACTCGTACATCTGGAAGGCGCGCAGAGCCTTGGGGAGCATCCCCAGAAGAGATGCCACTTCCGCACTGCCAGGTGCGTCCCTTGCCGGCCCTTCACCTGCGCCGGCCGTCGGATCGCTCAATCCGTTCGCCTCCATCACCAGAGACGACTCTCAAACGCTTCGGTCCAATTTACCATACGCCCCCCAACGCGCCACTATGAACCACCTGTGGCCCGGGCCTGACTGATGAACTCGGTGACCAGCAGCGGATCCTTGCGACCCCGCTCCGACTCCACCCCAGTGCTCACATCCACCAATGTTGGCCGGAACCGACGGACCACCTGGCCCACGTTCTCCGGCGTCAGGCCGCCCGTCACTCCCAGGAGCGTGCCGGGCGGCAACCGATCCACTGCCGCAGCCACCTCGCCCCACCGGGAACGGGGACCCGCAACCCAGACGTCCAGGTCGCTACGCCCCTCCACCAACAGCAGGTCCGCGGCCGCGTACAGACGCGTCGATGCCAGAAGATCTTCCGCCCGCACCGGCTTCACCGTCTTCCACACCTCCAGACCACGCGCAACCAGAGCCTCCACCCGCTCAGGAGTCTCGGAGCCGTGGAGCTGTATCACGTCCAGCCCCAGCTGTGACGCCTCTCGCAGGATGGTCACGGTCGACTCATCCACGTACACCCCCACCCGCAACGCCCCCACCGCAGCCATGCATACGGACCTGGCCACGGGCAGAGAACGCATCCGCCGGCTGAACGGCACTCGGATCACACCGACGTGCGTCGCACCCGCCGCCACCGCCTCCGCGGCGTCAGACGGATCACAGAGCCCACAGACCTTCACATCTGGCAATGCAGGTATCACCGGGTACCTCACTTCTCCTCAGCGGTGCCTTCGGGGCTGCCACGCGGCCCTTGCCCTTCGGCCCATGTTCGGTACATATTGGCTTCGGACTTTCTTCGGAGACGCCGACATGACCTCGCACCAGCAGAAGCCCCTGACCAGAAAGCAGCGGGAGATCCTGGATTTCGTCGAAGAGTTTGCCGCCGGGCACGGTTACGCTCCCAGCTTCGAGGAGATCGCAGCGCGCTTCGGCTACAGCTCGCTCGCGACTGTGCACGAGCACCTGGAGAATTTGCGCGCAAAAGGCTATATCCGAAAGGGTCACAATGTGAGCCGCTCCATCGAGGTGGTGCCGGCGCAGGTCAGGACGGGTGCCGTCTCGCTCCCGCTGCTGGGCCAGGTGGCGGCGGGCGTGCCTATCGAGGCCGTGCAGGATCAGGAGGCGGTCGCCGTGCCGGAGGAGATGCTCGGTCGGGGGGAGCACTACGTGCTGCGGGTGAACGGTGACTCCATGATCGATGAGCAGATCCGGGACGGAGATTACCTGGTGGTGCGGCATCGTCAGACCGCGGACGACGGGGACATGGTGGTGGCGCTGGTGGACATGGAGTCGGCCACGGTCAAGAAGTTCTACCGGGAGAAGGACGGCCGGATCCGGTTGCAGCCTGCCAACGCGGCGCTGTCTCCCATGTTCTTCCCTGCCGACCGGGTGCAGGTGCAGGGTATAGTGATGGGCGTGATGCGGAGGTACGCGTGAAGGCGCGGGAGCGGCCGTTCGTCGTGGGCCGCCGGACGGGGCGCGCTACCACCGTGGTGCTGCTGCGTGAGCAGTCCGATCCAGTATTGCGGGGTCCCTGGACAGTGCGGGCGGTGGTGGCGGCGGCGACCAGGCGACCCCGCCAGTGGTGACCGTGCATTGAATCGGACCGGCAGGATCAAGCTCACCCTCGCCTATGACGGGGCGGCTTATCACGGCTGGCAGCTGCAGCCCGGGGTCAGGACGGTGCAGGGCGAGTTGGAGACGGCGCTGTCACGACTGGCCGACCGGCGGGTGTCGACGATAGCGGCTGGCCGCACCGACACGGGCGTCCATGCCACGGGCCAGGTCGTGAGCGTGGACATGCCGGAGAACTGGACTGCCGGGGCGCTCCGGAAGTCGCTCAACGCCATCCTGCCTGGCGACGTGTGGGTGGCGAGCGCTGAGCCGGTCCCCTCGACCTTCCATGCCCGCAAGAGCGCTATCGCCCGGGGCTATATCTACCGGATCGGTCTCGGGGAGGGGGCGTTGTCGCCTTTCCATCACCGCTGGTGCTGGCCGATACGGGAGCCACTGGCCCGGTCGATCCTGGACGCGACCGCGGCGGCGCTTACGGGCGAGCACTCGTTCCGTGGCTACGCCAAGTCGGGCCAGCCCGAGCGGGGATACCGGTGCGAGGTCCACACGGCGCGCTGGTTCGACTGGCCGGGCCGGGGGTTGGAGTTCCGGATCGTGGCGGATCGGTTCCTCCACCACATGGTCCGGTACCTGGTGGGTACGATGGCCGACGCGGGTCGGGGTCGTCGTCCTGCGAGGGACGTGGCCGAGCTGCTGACGGGCCCGCGGCCGGGTGAACTGGAGACGAGCCCACCCGCGCCCGCGTCGGGGCTCTTCCTGGCGCGTGTGTACTACCATTCTGGCGAGCTGGAGGAGTGTGGTCCCCGGAATCAGCACCTCCCCTGATCCGGGTGGGCGGCGGTGGGCGCGATCAGCAGCGGACCAACTCTTCCGACAACCAGCAGCTTGTCGCCTGTCGCTGTGACTCCACCCCCACGTTTACTCCCCCCCTTGAGCAAACGGTGCTCTGCCGGGTAGCTTGGGTTGCTCGACAATTCACTCCAACAGGTGGAGACCGGTGAAGATCTTTCTGGATACGGCGGAGCTGACGGAGATCCGCAGGGCGGAAGAGGCGGGGCTGATCGATGGCGTGACGACGAATCCGACTCTCCTGTCGCGCTCGGCGGGTGTAGACGGCGATCCGCGGGCGATCCTGGAGGAGATTTGCGCCACGGTCCCCGGCCCGGTGAGCGCGGAAGTGGTGGCGACGGACGCGGACAGCATGGTCCGAGAGGGGAAGAAGCTGGCGAAGATCGCCGACAACATAGTGGTGAAGGCGCCGCTCACGGAGGACGGGCTCGTGGCCTGCCGTCGGTTCCGGGCCGAGGGGATCAAGGTGAACGTCACGCTGTGCTTCTCACCCACGCAGGCACTGCTGGCTGCCAAGGCGGACGCCACCTACATCTCACCATTCATCGGTCGCCTGGACGACGTTTCCACGGACGGCATGGACCTGATCCGCCAGATCAGACTGATATACGACAGCTACGGTTTCGAGACGCAGATCCTGGCGGCGTCGATCCGCCACCCACAGCACGTGGTGGAATCAGCGCTGGCGGGTGCGGACGCGGGGACCCTGCCGGCCAAGGTTCTGTGGCAGCTCCTGAAGCACCCGCTCACGGACCACGGGCTAGCCGCGTTCCTGGCTGACTGGGAGAAGCTGCCGGAAGGCCGGCGGGTGATCTGAAGCCATGAGCGCCCTGCCCGGCCACCTGCTCTCGGTCCTGGCGCTGGCGGCGCTGGCCTTCGGCGGCTGCGCGGATGCTACGCAGGAGGACGCCGCCGCCACGGGCAGCGAGTTCACCCTTGCCCTGGACCAGGGTCAGGATCCGCGTTCTGAGATCGATGGCCCGGCCCGGCGTCTGGAGCCGCAGGAGGCCATCGACCTCTCCCGGCGCACGGCCATCGTCCGGGCGGCGGAGCGGGTGGCGCCGGCGGTGGTGAGCGTCAACGTGATCCGGCGGGAGACCGTTCGAGCCAGGAGCCCCTGGGAGCAGCTGTTCCTTCCCCCGGGCATGGAGCGCCAGGTGGCCGGTCTCGGCTCCGGCTTCATAATCCATGGCGACGGTCTGGTCCTCACCAACGAGCACGTGGTCCGCGGGGCCACGGACGTGGTGGTGACGCTAGCTGACGGGCGGGGCTTCCCGGGCGAGGTGGTGGGTACTGACGAGGTGAACGACCTGGCCCTCGTCCGACTGGCCACCGACGGTGCGCAGCTGCCGGTGGCGCCTCTGGGCAGGTCCGATGACCTGCTCATCGGTGAGTGGGTGGTGGCCATCGGCAACCCGTTCGGCCAGCTCCTGTCGAACACCGAGCCGACTGTCACGGCCGGTGTGATCAGCGGGATCGGCCGGAACATAGTACCCAGCGGCACCGATCAACGGGGGTACTACCTGGGCATGATCCAGACCGACGCCTCCATCAATCCGGGCAACTCGGGCGGGCCTCTGGTCAACGCTGACGGTGACGTCATCGGGGTGAGCTCGTCCATCTTCACGCGAGGCGGCGGGAGCGAGGGGTTGGGCTTCGCCATTCCGATCAATCGCGCTCGATCGGTGGTGATGGACCTGGTAAACGAGGGCTCGGTCCGGCGGCCGTGGGCGGGTCTCGAGCTCGAGCCGGCGGAGCGAGGCACGCTGGCCCGGACCCGGGAGGTCCGGGTGGCAGCGGTGGCACCCGGCTCCCCTGCCGAGCGTGCCGGCATTCGAGTCGGCGCTGTTGTCCGGTCGGTCAACGGATATCCGGTTCGCAGCCCGCTGGACTGGGAGGCGGTCATGCTGGAGGTCCGGGTCGGCGAAGAGGTCACGGTGGAGCTCGACCGAGGCCGGACGGTCTCGTTGGTCCCGGTCAACCTGCCGTCGCTGGCAGCCCAGCGGATCAGCGTACTCGAGGCCTTCGAGCTCGTGACGTTGACGCCGTCGATCCGTTCCGAGCGAGGCCTGGTCAGTGAGCAGGGCGCTCTGGTCGTAGTCGTATCGGACCAGGTCCGGCGCACGTTGGGCATCCGCGAGGGTGACCTGATCACGGCCATCAACCGCTATTCCGTCGGTTCCGCAGAGGAGGCTGCCGACATCCTGGAGCGACTGCGGCGCCCCGGGGCGCGCTCCGCTGTCCGGATGTTGATCGAGCGTGACGGGCGGGAGTTCTACGCCGCTTTCTACCTGTGACCGGGAACCTGCCATCATGGACCTTGCCACGGACCTCCTGACCCGGCTCGAGTCAGGGGAGGCGAACATCGAGTATCGGAACCCACTCATCGAGCGGTACGCGTCCCGGGAGATGACGCGGCTGTTCTCGACCGCTTTCAAGTTCGGCATGTGGCGCCGGCTCTGGCTGGCCCTGGCGGAGGCGGAGAAGGACCTGGGGCTGGAGATCCCCGCGGAGGCGATCGCCCAGATGCGGGAGCACCTGGATGATATCGACCTTGAGCGGGCGGCGGAGCACGAGCGCCGTCTCCGTCACGACGTGATGGCCCACGTCCACCATTTCAGTGAGCTGGCGCCAGCCGCCCGACCCTTCATCCACCTGGGCGCAACGAGCGCTTTCGTCACCGACAACACGGAGCTGATCCAGCAGCGGGAGGCGCTGCGTCTGGTGCGGCGCCGTCTGCTGTCATGCATCGCAGTGCTGGCCGGCTTCGCCCGTCGCTATCGGGACCTGCCCGCACTGGGCTTCACCCATTTCCAGCCGGCCCAGCCCACCACCGTGGGTCGGCGAGCCGCCCTCTGGCTCCAGGACCTGGTGCTGGACCTGGAGGAGATTGACCACCGGCTCGAGTCTCTCCGGGCCCGGGGCATACGCGGCGCCACGGGCACACAGGCGTCGTTCCTGGAGCTCTTCGACGGCGATGGGGCGAAGGTGGACGAGCTGCAGCGGCGGATAGCCTCAGCCATGGGGTTCGATCGCACTTATGACGTCACCGGGCAGACGTACCCCCGCAAGGTGGATTACGCCGCCCTTTCCACGCTGGCGGGCATCGCCGCCTCCGCGTCCAAGCTCTCCCACGACCTGCGACTCCTGGCCCACCTCCGGGAGATCGAGGAGCCCTTCGAGAGTGACCAGGTCGGGTCCTCCGCCATGCCGTACAAGCGCAACCCCATGCGCGCCGAACGGATCAGCGGCCTGGCCCGCCACGTGATCACCCTCTCACTGGACGCGGGATTCACGGCGGCGACGCAGTGGTTCGAGCGGACGCTTGATGACTCGGCGAACCGGCGGCTGGCGCTGGCCGAATCCTACCTCACCACCGACGCCATCCTGGTGATCGTTCACAACGTGGTCGCCGGTCTCGTGGTCCGGCCCGTGATGATCCGCCAGCGCCTGACGCAGGAGCTGCCCTTCCTGGCCACCGAGGCGGTCCTCATGCAGGCGGTCCGTCGAGGCGGCGACCGCCAGGACCTGCACGAGCGAATCCGGCGCCATGCCATGGCCGCGGCGGACCGACTGAAGGAAGAAGGCGGGGCCAATGACCTGCCCGAACGGATCGCCAGCGACCCGGCCTTCCGCCTGTCCCGGGACGAGCTGGCCGGGATCCTGGACCCTGGCCGCCACGTCGGCCGGTCGGCGGAGCAGGTGGACCAGTTCCTGGCCGAGCTGGAGCCGGTACTGGCGGACGCGACGGCGTCCTCAGCCACGGACGTGCCGGAGCTGCGGGCATGAGCGGCCTGGTCCAGCAGTCCCGTCTCCCGCTTCCGCTCCACAGCCGTGGCAAGGTGCGCGAGCTGTACGGCGCGGGCGACGATCACCTGCTCATGGTGGCCTCCGACCGATTGAGCGCCTTCGACGTGGTCATGGACCAGCCCATACCGCGGAAGGGTGCCGTCCTCACAGCGTTGACAGCCTGGTGGCTGGATCGGATCGGTCACCGCGTCGACCACCACCTGGTGGCATCGGACCCCGACCGGATCGTCGATCTCGTCCCGGAGCTGGCAGACAGCCGGGATCAGTGGGCGGGGCGGTCGCTCCTGGTCCGCCGTACCGAGCCCCTGCCCATCGAGTGCGTGGTTCGGGGCTATATGGCCGGCTCGGCATGGGAGGAGTACCGTCAGCACGGCACCCTGGCCGGTGAGCCGCTACCGCCTGGCCTCCGGCAGAGCGACCGCCTGGATCAGCCCCTCTTCTCACCCGCTACCAAGGCCACCACAGGGCACGACCAGAGCATCACCTTCTCCCGTGTGGTAGAGCAGCTCGGCGCCGGGATGGCGGACCGCCTGCGGGCGCTCAGCCTGGAGCTGTACCGGCGGGGCCACGAGCTGGCGTTGGAGCGAGGAATCATACTGGCCGACACGAAGCTCGAGTTCGGGCTCGAGGGCGACCGCATCCTGCTCATTGACGAGGTGATGACCCCGGACTCGTCTCGCTTCTGGCCGCGCGAGACGTACGAGCCGGGGCGCGCGCAGCCGTCGCTGGACAAACAGCCCGTACGCGACTTCCTGGAGCAGATGGTCCGGGCTGGTCAGTGGGACAGGAGACCGCCACCGCCACGGGTCCCGGAGGCGGTGATCACGGCCACCACCGGACGTTACCTGGAAGTCTACAGCCGGCTCACCGGTGGGGAGCTGGAGGAATGATGCCGGAAGCGATCCAGAGCTGGCCAATCGCCGCCGCCACGCTGACGGGCATGGCGCTCATCCTCCTGGTGGTTGCCATCCGGACGGGACGCTGGGGGCTCTGGCTGCTGGCGTACGCGCTGGTGGTCATCGGACTCGCCGTCGTCGTGGCGGGCCAGGAACACGGGGACAGGGACCGACAAGACGCCGGCGGGGCGATCACCACGTCCCGACCATCTGCTGCCGGTGCGGAAGGATCGGCGCACCGGTGATGCGGCAGCGGCGAGGGAATATGAACAGGGCCCGACTGCGGGGTGGCGTCATCATCATCCCCAGCGCGCTCACGCTCGCGAACCTCTTCTTCGGCATCTGGGCGATGGTGGCGGCGAGCCGCGGCGACTTCATGGCGGCCGCCTGGCTCATCGTGTTGGCGGGAGTAGCCGATACGCTGGATGGTCGCGTGGCACGGGTGACCCGCACCGGCAGCCGCTTCGGCGCGGAGCTGGACTCACTGGTGGATGCCATCAGCTTCGGCGTGGCGCCTGCCCTGGTGATCTACCACCTCTTCCTCGCCGAGGCGGCATGGGGCTGGGTGGCCGCGTTCTTCTACGTTGCGGCCGCCGTGATCCGACTGGCCCGCTTCAACGTCGAACAGGCGGGCCACGCCAAGGTGGCATTCCACGGGTTACCTTCCCCGGCGGCAGGGATGACCCTGGCCACGTTCTATCCGTTCAGCCAGACGGAGCTGTTCCAACAGCACCTGGCGGCGCTGCACTGGCCCAGCATCATGATCGGCCTGATGCTGGCGGTGGGCATGCTCATGATGAGCCACGTCCTCTACCCGGTGGTTCCCAAGTTCGGGTTCCGAACCCTCAGGGGGCTGCTCACGCTGGCCGCCTTCATCGGCACCCTGGTCGCCGTCTTGACCATACCATCCCTGTTCTTCTTCCCCGCCCTGCTGGCCTACGTGATCTACGGGATGCTGAAGGCGGCGGCGCTAGGCTTCTTCGAGCGGCTCCCGGATAGAGACCTGCTCCTGGACACCGAGGACAGCGACGAAGCGGATGCCGAGATACGGGAGATAGATTACAATGAACTGGCTCCGCCGCGGCGGCTTTGGTGGCCTCGACGGGTCGAGAGCGAACCCGAGGACCAGGAGGAGGGCTGAGGCCTCTGGTGGGCGGCTCCGCCAGGGCTCGGCCTGGCGGCCTCGCAGGGGGGCGCCTGGCGGCGCAGGCGGGCTCGGCCTGGCGGCCTCGCAGGGGGGCGGGGGCCTGGCGGCCCGCAGG
>SLCC01000139.1 GCA_007126035.1 Gemmatimonadota bacterium | reverse complement strand
GCCAGGTTTCGAGCCAGGTTTCGAGCCAGGTTTCGAGCCAGGTTTCGGGTCCGTACGAAACGTGTCAGCGGGCGCATGGGTCTCCTTGGTCGCGGGAAACCAACAGCGTTTCCGGGATGTGGCGTTCCGGGATGCGGCGTCGTTCCGGGACAATGGACTGCCTCCGGGTCGCCCGGGCAAGGTGGTCCGTGCATGCTGAAACTCCGGCAGCCGTTTCTCCGTCTGGAAGGGTGCAGCGCCGGCAGCGGCGCCAGACATCAGCCACGGCGATCATGACCATAATCGAGACGCGGGACCTGACCAAGCGCTACCGCAGGCAGTTGGCGGTGGACCGGATCTCGTTCACAGTGGAGGCCGGACAGGTCTTCGGCTTCCTTGGCCCGAACGGTTCGGGCAAGACCACCACGATCGGCATGCTCCTGGGCATCACCACGCCCACGGCGGGAGAGTTCCGCCTGTTCGGCGAGAAGGGCCGGGGCAGTCTGCACCGGGTCCGGCGCCGGGTGGGTGCCACGCTGGAGCAGCCCAACTTCTATCCGTACCTGAGCGGGTACGACAACCTCCGGATCGCGGCGAACGTGAAGGGCGTGGGCGCGGCGAGGATCGACGAGTCGCTCGAGGTGGTCCGGCTGACGGGGCGGGCCCGGGACCGGTACCGTACCTATTCATTGGGGATGAAACAGCGACTGGCTCTGGCGGCCACGATCCTGGGCGACCCGGATCTGATCATCCTGGACGAGCCGGCCAACGGGTTGGACCCGGAGGGGATGCGTGAGATCCGGGAGATCATCGTGGAGCTGGGGCAGCGGGGCAAGACGATCTTTCTGTCGAGTCACCTGCTCCACGAGGTGGAGCGGATGTGCACGCATGTGGCGGTGATCCGCAAGGGCAAGATCATCCGGCAGGCCAGTGTGCATGACATGCTGGCGGCGAACGTTGTCGCCGAACTGCGGGGGCCCGACCCCGTGGCGCTTGGCCGGGCTGCGGGCGAGTACCCCGGCGCGGTTGGCGCGTGCCGGGAAGATGATGGCGCGGTGGTCGTGCGCCTGGACGACTCTGACCTTGGGGCCCTGAACCGGTACCTGGCGGGTCGGGGCATCTACGTATCGCACCTGGGAGTGCGTCGTCGCTCCCTGGAGGACGCGTTCATGGAGATAACCACGGCGGGTGAGGAGGTGGCGGCATGACTGCGCTGACGTTGGCCCGGAACGAGTGGATCAAGACCACCCGCCGCCCGGCCCTCTGGGTCACCCTGCTCTGCCTGCTGGCAATAGTGGGGATCGTGTTCTTCCAGAGGTACTCGAGCGGGCTGTCCAACGACGACGTGACCCCACTCCGGCTCCCCGACGGCTGGGCATTCATACTGGGTGAGCCGGGACCGATGCCGGCCATCTTCGGCGCCATCGTGGTGATCCTGCTGGTTGCCAGTGAGTTCTCCTGGCGCACCGCGCGCCAGAACGTGATCGATGGGCTCTCCCGGGAGCAGTTCTATGCCGGAAAGGTGCTGCTGGTGCCGGGGATGTCCCTGGCCCTTCTCGGCCTGGTGGTGGCGCTGGGCGTCGCCTTCGCCCTGCCGGGCACGGGCCTGTCCGATCTGACCGGGCCCCTGGTCGGTCTCGATGACCTGGCCTTCGCCGGGGCGGTGCTCCTCTCCATGGTCGGCATGGGGGCCATGGCCCTGTTCATCGCTTCGGTGGTCAGGAGCTCGGGGCCGGCCATGGCGCTGTTCTTCTTCTACATAGCGTTCGGCGAACAGCTCCTTGCCGCCCTGGCCGCCCGGTTCATCCCGGCCGTGGCGGCCGTGGCCCATTACGCCCCGGGCCAGGTCTTCATGAACATGGCCGAAGCCCGGATCTACTACCCGTCCTTGCAGGAGGCCGCGGTGGCCCGCGCGCTGGAGCGGGGGGCGGCCGCGCCCGTGTTCCCGTCGGCGACGGTGTTGGTTGGTGTGGCCCTGGGTTGGACGGCGTTCTTCCTGCTGGCCGGGTTCCTGGCCTTCCGCAGGCGGGACCTGTAGAAAGTCTCAGGGAGTCCGGGGACGGAAGTCGGGGGTTGACTGGCCGGAAGGAGTAGGAGAGGTTTCTCACATGATCGAGTGCCGCCGTAGCTCCAGCGTCTACGCCTATTATTACGCGACCCACACCGTGGGCCGCTACCGGAGGCGTATGCGCTGACGCGCGCACCGACCACCCGGCACACGGCGGCCCGCGGGTAACCTCGCGGGCCGCCTTTTTTCATCCTTCCAGGAGTGAGAAGCAATGATCATCATCACGCGAGGGGGCATCACCGACTCGGAGCTCGACGGGATCCGGGAGCGGGTCGAGCAGCTGGGCCTGCGGACCCATGTCTCCCGCGGCGAGCAGCGCGTGGTCATCGGCTGCATCGGCGACGAGGCTGTGCTGCGGGAGGTCCCGTGGCGGACGTTGCCGGGTGTGGAGTCGGTGATGCCGGTGCTCCAGCCCTACAAGCTCGCTGCCCGGGCCTTCGCGGCGGGGCCGACGGCGGTGCGGATTGGCGACAGCCGCGGCACGTCGTTCGCCCGTGACCAGTTCACCGTGATCGCCGGGCCCTGTTCGGTGGAGGGGCCCGACATGCTGGCCCTCACCGCCCGCCGGGTCGCAGCGTCGGGCGCCCGGCTGCTCCGGGGCGGCGCGTACAAGCCACGGACGTCGCCCTACTCGTTCCGCGGCCTGGGCGAGGCGGCGCTTGGGATGCTGGTGGAGGTGCGGGCGGAGACGGGGCTGCCGGTGGTCACGGAGGTCATGGACCCTCGCCAGGTGGACCTGGTAGCGGAGCACGTGGACGTGTTGCAGGTGGGCGCCAGGAACATGCAGAACTTCTCGCTGCTCTCCGAGTTGGGCCGGATCCGTCGCCCGGTGCTGCTCAAGCGAGGGCTGTCCGCCACTATTGAAGAGCTGCTCATGTCCGCCGAGCACATAATGGCGCACGGCAACATGGACGTGATCTTGTGCGAGCGGGGGATCCGGACCTTCGAGCCGGCGACGCGGAACACGCTGGACCTGGCGGCGCTCCCCGTGCTGCGCCGCGAGACCCACCTCCCGGTGGTGGTGGACCCGAGCCATGCCGCCGGCCGCGGGGACCTGGTGGCGCCCCTGGCCTGGGCGGCGGTGGCGGCGGGCGCCGACGGACTCCTGGTAGAGGTCCACCCCGACCCGCCCAACGCCCTGTCCGACGGGGACCAATCACTGGACCTGGACGCCTTCGACCGGCTGATGGTGGGGGTGGAAGCGTTCCGGAAGGCGGCGCTGGCAGTAGCGGGATCGGCCAGTGGCCAGGCGCTGGTGGAGGCGGTGGCGTGATGGAGGGGACGACCATGCAGGAGAGCCGGGCCCGGATCGCCGCCATCGATGAGCAGCTGGTGGGTCTGGTGGCCCAGCGGGTGAGGTTGGCCCGGCAGATCGGTGGCGCCAAGCGCGTTGCGGGCGCGGCCACGCTCGACCCGGCACGGGAGGCGGCGGTGGTGCGGTCAGCCGTGGCGCGGGCCCGGGAGCTGGGCGTGCCGGAAGAGCCGGTGCGGGAGGTCTTCTGGATCCTCATGCGCCTCTGCCGGGACGTGCAGCTAGTAGTCCGCCACGATGGCTCTGACGGCATTCGAGCCCCGCCGCATCCGCGCTGGCTACGTTGCTCAGCACTGCGGAATAGCGCTGCTATTCCTCGGCTTCGCGCCTTGCCAGCGCG
>SLCC01000095.1 GCA_007126035.1 Gemmatimonadota bacterium | reverse complement strand
CCGCGCTGGCTACGTTGCTCAGCACTGCGGAATAGCGCTGCTATTCCTCGGCTTCGCGCCTTGCCAGCGCGGCGCTTCGACGCTCTCGGTGCTCGTCAGAACCATCGTGCGGGACTACTAGGGGGTATCCACTTACTCAAAGTCGATGCCCAGATGCTCAAGAAGCCGATTCTCGAGATCGATCTGGATCGACTCGTCATCAAGCGCGGCGGTCCGCTCGAGGAGCCTCCGTTTCGAGATCGTCCGAACTTGTTGAGGCATCAAAATGCTCTCATAGCCCGTCCCGACAAGGTCAGGCGCCAAAACTTCAAAAGAGTAGACCTGACGCTTCTTGCCCTCACGCTTGGTCATCGGGACAACGGTGACGACATCGAAATGGCGATTGAAGCCATCGTTTGATACCACCACGGCCGGGCGCCGCTCACCACCCTGTTCGCTCCCTACGGATGGCTCCAGATCAACCCAATAGATCTCCCATCTCCTAACGGCACCCAGGTGCGCCATTTCTCTCAGGCCTCGCCTTCAAGGCCGTCGCGCACCGTGCCGCTGAACGCTTCGGTAATGCTCCGCATATCCTCCATGAAGACGGGGTCCTGCGCCGCCGCCCCATACGCAGAATAGAGCTTCTCGCGGCGCAGCTCCTTCAGACGACGAAGCAGCGCATCCTCAACGAACGCGTTCTGGCTTTCCGCCGCCCCGTGCTCGACCGCCTCCTTCACCGCCTCGGCAACCGACCGCCGTACCTGCCAGCCGACCTTCTTGGGTCGGTCACCGCCGCGTGTATCAGTCCGTCGCACTGAGGGCCTGCCCCTGGACACTCCTGCAGTTGCTCGCGCCATGTCTCACACCTCCGGTGTAGGTCTGCACCAAGTTTACGCCCATAATTCGGTACCGTCAAGTGGTAGCACAATGCGCACCCTGATGAACTACCAATACGGGGAGTTAGGGATTTGTCTGGCGCGGTTCAGTAGCTCACCCGCAATCCGCTCAAATGGATACCCCCTATAGTGTACGCTCTTTTTCGCCACGGTGCGGCGGTGTGGAGGCTGCCTGGAACCCGGCCTTACCTGACTGGTCAGTCGCCGGAAAGGTAGCGTCCCCGGCTCGACGCCCAAGCCGGCCGGGGGTGCGAGACTGCCGGTCGTTGCGGTCGCGCCACAGGAGGCGCAACCGCGCATCAGTCGGCCCGGCGAGGCCTGGTGGCGGAGGCGGCGCGCTGGATCAGGTCGATGGGGTCGAGCTTGACGATGCGGGGGTCTTCGATGGCGTACACGCCGGCCCGGACGGTGTAGCCCGCCCTGGCCGCGGGCGCCGCCTGCTCCCGGAGGCGGTTGGCCAGGATGTCGGCGCCCCGGGGCGGCGTGTCGGTGGCGATCACGACGAAGTCACTTGCTCCGATGCGAGCCAGGACGTCGGACTGTCGTGTGGCGCCGCGGAGTCGATCGGCGAGGGCCACCACCTCGCGGGCGGACAGGGGCTCGTCCTCCTGCTCCCCGTCGTCCTGCTCCTCGGCGCCCTTCTCCGCTCCGCCGGTGGTGATGACGATGCAGGCGATGGGTCGTCCGAATCGTTCGGCGGCGGCGCCGGCTTCCCGAACGCGCTGGAGTATGCCTTCCCGGGTGTAGAAGCCGGTGAGCTGGTCGACGAGGTGGTGCTCCCGCTCCCGGTCGATCTCGATCTTGCCCTGGGTGAACCGCTGGAGCCGGAGCAGGAACTCCTCCCCGTCCAGGGGCAGGCGGACCACGTCCCAGGCGCCGGCCTCCAGTGCCCTGAGCTTCTCTTCCCGGCTGGTGTGCATGGAGGCGAGGACGATGATGGGGACGGACGGCGCCACCAGCTCCTGCTCCAGGAGGACCTGGCAGAGGCGCAGGTGGTCCGTGCCCTCCAGTCCGCTGCTCACGAAGACGGCGTCAGGGTCCGCCGTGGCGGCCCGCTTCAGCGCCTGCTCCGCGGAGTAGGCCCTCAGGATCGCGTAGCCGCGGGGTGCCAGGACCGAGGTCAGCGACCGGCCGACCCAT
The DNA here is from genome assembly GCA_007126035.1 of Gemmatimonadota bacterium. Taxonomy (GTDB): domain Bacteria; phylum Gemmatimonadota; class Gemmatimonadetes; order Longimicrobiales; family RSA9; genus SLCC01. The sequence goes on along the minus strand of SLCC01000095.1, from coordinate 1,846 downwards.
TCGTCGTCGGTCACCAGCAGTACGAGCGGCGCTCGTGTCATGGCGTCAGCTCGTGCAGAGCCGGCGGAGGGCAAATGCGCACGGTCAGGGGAGAGCTCCCGGTTGTTGCCCATGTGGTTCGATGGTGTCGGCCGCTATGCAGCAATCGTGCTACCCGGGCCAGCGGGTGGGTCGGACGGGCCAACGGGCAGCGCTGTCGAGCCAGGCAATGATCATGGTCGGGCCGGCAAGCGTTGGACGGATCCGCCGGTTGTTGCGGCGTCGCCGCGACCGGCGCCCCGTCCGTCGATCAGCCGTGGCTCGTCCGGCGGCTCGTCCGGCGGCGGGTCCAGCGGCGGGTCCGCCCGCTCACCCGCGCGAGGATGACGGCGGCGGCGGAGTACATCTCCGGTCGGTCCAGGCACATCTCCACCACCGGTGGCGCCTCCGGCCCGGAATCCGGGACAAGACCGCGGAGGGCCTGGCGGGAGGAGTCGCCGGCCTCGTGATCGATCAGGATGAGGTCCGGCTCCACGTCGTCGGGGGCGCGGCCGCCGTCGGCGCGGCTGGCGCTTTCCACCACTTCGTAGCCCGCCGCTCGGAGGACCCCCTTCAGGGCGTCCCGGTCATGGCCCGCCGGTGCGACGAGCAGGAGTCGCTCTACCATGCAATTACAATCCTCGATGTTCTACGGTCCTGTAGTGTAGACGAGGAAGTAGGAGGGGAGGCAACATCGCACGACAGATCGAGGGCACGGCCCGCGCCTGCTCCCACGTGCCCCTTACCTGTCGAGGTGCCGCCGCGCCCGGCTCACCGGGCCGGACGGCGAAGAGCGATCAGATGGAACCAGGGGGACGGGCGGACGGGCTGACCCGGTCCAGGACCTGCGCGGCGGCGGCGAAAAGTTCCGGGCGGCTGAGGCACATCTCCACCACGGGTGGCGCGTCGGACGCGTTGTCCCTACCCAGTCGGTTGCGCAGGGCCAGGCGGGTATCGGTGTCCGTGTCAGAATCCAGCAGGACGACGTCGGGCTGAAAGCCTCCGGCGGCGTCGCCTCCGGAGGCGTCGGCCATGTTCGAGCTCTCCACCACCTCGTAACCCGCCAGGCCCAGAGCCCGCTTCAACGCGTCGCGGTCTCGTCCCGCCGGTGCCACGAGCAGTAGCCGTTTCGACATGGTGCCGCAACCTCCCCCTGTGCTCCGCCCCCTGCGTCCATGCACGACGCCGGGACTTCACCGTCGTTGTCGCACAGGAGCAACGCCCGTGCCCGTATCCTGGCCCTGACGTAAGGCCTTGGGGGAGTTGGGCTTCCGGACGCGAGCGTCCCGCCCGGAAGGCTGGTGTCAGGGTCGGATTGTCCCGCCCCGGAACGAACCCAGGTCCCGGGACGGCACACCCGCCGGTCTCGAGGCCGCACCGGCGGGTCTCAGGCCGCACCGGCGGGTCTCAGGCCGCCCCGGCGGGTCTCAGGCCGCCCCGGGCGCCGGAATCGGGCCCGGCCCACACGGCGCCGCCGCTCAGAAGTCCAGCCAGTAGTTGAGCTTGATGGCCACCGTGTTCCTGCCCCTGGCGCCCAGCAGCCGGTCCAGGTCGTCCAGCAGGTGGAAGGCGCCGGTATCGGCGTGGCTGCGGCCGTGGCTCCAGACCAGGAACAGCGTGGAGCCGGGCCGGTACTCCCAGCGCAGGACCAGGTTCGACCGGAGCTCCTTGAAGTTGAAGTCCGGCTGGCGGAACGAGAAATCGGCGCTCCCGTCGCCCGTCAGGTCCACCGCGTAGCTGCCGGCGGCGCCGGGCTCATGGCCGGGCGTGAACCGGATCTCGTCGCCGGCCAGGACGTGGAAGCGCTGGTCGAAGCCTGCCGCCCGGG
>SLCC01000121.1 GCA_007126035.1 Gemmatimonadota bacterium | reverse complement strand
GCGGGCTCACTGCGTTCGCAACGTGGGCGAGATGCGTCGCGATCTTCCTTGACTCTTCCGGCACAGTGGCCGTAGCGTGGCCTGTACGGGATCGACGTTCGTCGCGACCAGCGACATCCCTGTGAACCCCCTTCTGGTCGCCACCGATCCCTCGCCGGGAAGACCGGCTGCTCCCGTGGAACGCGCGTTCCCATCGATCCGCCTTCCGTACGGAGGTAGGGATTACTGGCTTGTTGGGGGTTCACCCGCCAGCCGGCGATGGCGCCGGGGACCAAACTTCTGGAATCATTACCGGGCCCGCCAGCCTCGGCGCTTGCGGCGGCGGCCATACGGTGCGATTGCCAACGCGAAATCGACGCCGTGATCCAATGGTACGGCGGCACATCCGGTCGTGGGCGTCGTTCCGCCTTGTGACCTCGAGGCCGGGGGGCTGCCACGGGACGCGCTGGACCGGCTCCGGGCGGCGTCGGTGGAGGGGCGGGTGCTGGACCGGCTTGTCCTCCAGTTTAGCGGTGCGTTGCTGGGACACCTGCCGGTGGTCCGGTGCCTGGTGGCCCATGCCGTCCGGGGCGGGACGGTCTCGGCGGTCTCCGGTGACCTGGACATCTCGGTGGACACCGTGGGGCGGAGGCTGGCCGAGTTCGGCGTGCGGCCCCGGGACTTCATGCGCGCCGCCCGCATTCTGGCCTACGACGAGTGGCGGATGCAGGGTGCCAGTGCCCCGACCGCCCTAGCGGCGTGCGGCTGGACTGACCCGGAACAACTGCGCCGGGCCCGGCTGCGGAACGATTGCGGCAAATAGGGGGGGCAAATGCGGCGTAGAGGGGGTCCTGCGGGACAGAAATTCACCGCAATTTGGAAAAGGGCGTTTGAATTGCCGATCGCTTATGGAAGGGCAAGGAGATCTATGCTGGTGTCATCGAAGCCCTACCGAACGACTGCCCTGCGGGTTCACTCGGGGATCGGGGCTCTGGCTGCTGCACTTGTGATCGGTTGCGGTGGCGACATGCCGTCTGAAGACGTGTACCTCACGGGCTTCCCTGAGACGTGCACTCCTGATTCCTGCGAGATCGTCCTGTCGCACGTGGCGACCATCTCGGATGCGTTCAAGCCGGGCATCTTTCCACAAGGGGAGCTTCGCCTGGTCGACCGCGATGGGCAAGGGCGGCTCTTTATGAGCAGCCATGATGGATTCGTAGTCTTTGATTCGCTCGGGCAACTCATCACTGAGGTTGGCGGGCGGGGGTCCGGGCCAGGCGAGTTCCAACTGCCATTGCCCCCGCTCATCGGCCCCGGGGATTCGGTGCACGTGTTCGACTTGCATCTAGGACGTGTTTCCGTCTTCGATTCCCATCTTGGCCTGGCGCGCACTGCAACGGTGCGGGACAGGGCAGATCTGGTACGTGAGGACGGCTCCTACATTACCGCCGCCCAGGTCAGAACCCCTGAGGCGTTCGGATTTCCCGTGCACCTGGTCACTCCGGACGGGAGCATTGTCAGGTCCTTCGGCGCGGACACACCACAATACCGTCCAGGTCTCCGTCATCTTATGACGCGCAAGGTCGGGCCCGGCCCAGGCAGCACGATCTGGAGCGCTGCGCCAGGCCGGTACGTCCTCTATCAGTGGGACCCCGATAGCGGGACGCGCCTCAAGCGTATCGAGGTAGCGTCCACGTGGTTCGAGGAGGTCGATCGATGGCCCCGCTCAACCGAGCCGCCGCCGCCGGTCATCCAGGGAATATGGGGCGATGACGACGGCCTGATCTGGGTGTTCCTCCTCACTCCGGGACCGGACTGGTACCCGATCGGCCACAGGCCGGTAGATGATGCCGAGCGGGCCATACGCCATGACGGTGTCCTCGAAGTCATCCATCCGGGGCGTGGCACCGTGATCGCCTCCGGGCGATTCCCTGAGCTGATATGGGCGAATTCAGCCAGTCGACTGCTGACCTCTCCACGAACAGAAGCGAACGATCTTTCCATCGAAGCATTCGACGTCTGGGAAGCCTACATCCAACCCAAGGAGGAAACGCAATGAAGAAGACCCTGACAGCCGCGATCTGCGCCACCTTGTTAGTGACGGCCCTGGCAGGCGCCACCGCCGAGCCATCATCGAGCGCGGCCGTTCTCGGCGTGGGGGCCGTGGTAGTGGAACCTGAGCCCTCTTGCGATACCCATTGTCGTGAGGATCAGTGCGGCCTCGGTGAGCACCGCGCCGTCGGCACCGATCGCAAAGATGAGCAAAACGCCACCAGAGGGGACGGCTGGCACGACAAGTGTGACGCTGGAACTTGCTCCGACAATCACGGTCCGATTTGCGGAGCAGGGGGCATACAGCTGGCAGGGGCCGAATTTGAAGAACTCAGACGGTTTCTTGCTGACAATGACGCAACCAAGGCAGCGGCGATCGTGGCCAAGAATCGCGGCAGTGTTGAGGTGAACAGAGCGCGCTCAGCAATCCAGGTACTGGACTGCCAAGGAAACCTATGGGCACACCTTCATGCTACTCCGGAGTTGATCGGTGTAGTGTCATCAGTCACGGCGCACGCTAACCCAAAGCTCAGGCGGTGTAGATCCGGCGGCTGTGCGGAGAAGGCGTAGACCTTCGTCCCGATCGCCCCGATCCGGAGCTGCTCCGCCAGACCGAACGCGTCCAGCCTGTCGCTCTTCTGACCCCGACTCGCACCGAGTAGGCGCGGAAGTCCTCCTCGACACACCGCGCCACGCCCTCGCCCCATGGGTCTGCCTCGGCGGAGCCGGTTGGACGGTCGGCGATCGCTGCGACCCATCCTTTGCATGCGTCCGCGTCGGCGCCGTGCTATCTTTCGATCATGATCCGACGCACACGCTCGCTCGAAAACATGGAGCGCCAGTATACCCGGGAGGTGCTGGCCAGCCGCACGTACGTGGAGGCGCTGGCCGTGTTCGAAGCGCTCTGGCGACAGGCTCGCCTGTTGAATCCAGAGTTCCCGGGGGACTGGCGCGAGGACATCGCTTCCGACCTCGTGCTTGCGCGGGTACTGCATGGCCTCCCCGCCGACGCCTGACTTCGCCGACCTCATCGCTCGCCTCGCCGTGGAACTCGAGGCGAAGCGGATCCCGTTCATGCTGATCGGCGGACAGGCGGTCCTCCTTCATGGAGAGCCGCGCCTGACGCAGGACGTGGACGTGACGGTGGGCGTCGGTCCGGACCGGGTCCCGGATCTCCTTGGCGTATGTGAAGCGTTGGGCCTGCAACCGCTTCCGGATGATCCTGGCGCGTTCGCGCGGGAGACGTTCGTGCTGCCGGCCGCGGATCCGGCGACGGGTGTGAGAGTCGACCTCATCTTTTCGACGACGCCGTATGAGGCCCAGGCGATCGATCGCGCGGTTCTGGTGAACGTAGGGCGCCGGGAGGTCCCGTTCGCGTCCGCCGAGGACCTGCTCCTTCACAAGCTGTTCGCCGGCCGCCCGCGCGACCGGGAGGATGGGGCGGGAGTCGTCCGGCGCAAGGGCCCGGACCTGGACTGGGAATATCTGGCCCACTGGGCCCGGGAGTTCGCGGTCATTCCGGGCCGGGAGGACCTGCCGGACCAGCTCAAGGCATTGCGAGCTGGCTCCTGAACAACGCCGTGTGCGCGGGGCCCCAGGCGGGGCGGGGGTTACAGTCCGGGTAACAGTGGGGTCTGCGTTATTACCGTAAGCTGTTTTCCTAAAATACCATAGGGCGATTCGAGCCTGGTGCACGGACGCGGGTTGAGCTGCGGTCCGCCTGCGGCGGATCCTCGCTCTCCTCGCTTCGCTCGGATCGACTCCCTTTGGGGTTGGGCACGGGTAGGAAGTGGAGAGCGGGGGCCTGATGCGTGTGGGGAGGTGGAACTGTCTCACCCGCGTC
>SLCC01000200.1 GCA_007126035.1 Gemmatimonadota bacterium | reverse complement strand
TAAAAAGTCTGACTAGCTCTCTCGAACAACCTCTCGGTCGTTCAGAATCTGCTGCGTTACTTGAACCCAACCACGTAGACGCAGTGCCACGCGGCTATGGGCCCACACGAACAGACACCTCGGTTTTCAATCAGCGATAGTGCCGGGCCGGCCGGCCCGACGAAGCCTTGAACTGTAACCCCTTCTGGCGGCCCTTGTCAACCCCCGTACAGCGGGGGCAGGGCGTTGCCGAAGGGTCTTAAGTATAACTGGCTGGAGGGTTCCGGGTCAAGCCCTTCCGGGCCCACTTCCGGGCGTCCCTCGAGTGCCCCGCCCAGGAATCGAACCTGGAACCTTGGGATTAAGAGTCCCCTGCTCTGCCAATTAAGCTAGCGGGGCTGTTGCCCGGTCCTGGGACCGGGTCTTCAGGGTGAGCGACCGGACTTGAACCGGCGACCTCCAGGGCCACAACCTGGCGCTCTAACCACCTGAGCTACGCCCACCAGAACATGTAAACCCGGTCCGCACGTTGAGGACCGAAACCGACGCGCCCGGCAGGATTCGAACCTGCGACCCTCGGATTAGAAGTCCGACGCTCTATCCAGCTGAGCTACGGGCGCAGTTGCGGGCCCATGCGAGGGCGCCGGCCGACCGCGCCGGAGCGCTGTCTCGCACCGAGCTTCTGCCCGGCAGCCACTAAGGATACCTGTGGGCGTGGGGGTCGTCAAGTGCCGTGGGAGGGTTTTCTGGAGTTGTGTATTGGCTGGCCGAGTGGGGGGCGGGCCGGGGGGTTGTCATCGGCGGGTGTGGACGTTGACAGGGGGTGCGGTGGGGCGTCTAATGAGGCGTGTTCGTTCATGGTCTGTACTTCCTGATCGGCCTCGCCGGGTTGTACTTCGGTGCGGAGTGGCTGGTCGCCGGAGCGGCTCGACTCGCGCGGCGGCTGGGCATGAGGCCTGTGGTGGTGGGTCTGACGGTGGTTGCATTCGGCAGCTCAGCGCCGGAGCTCCTGGTGGGGGTAGTGGCCTCGGTGGGGGGTCAGAGCGAGGTGGTGCTGGGCAACGTTCTGGGCTCGAACATCCTGAACGTGGCGTTGATCCTTGGTGTGGCCGCGATGGTACGTCCCTTACGTGTTGGGCTGCGGCTGCTGTCCCGGGAGATTCCCCTGATGGTGGTCTTCACGGTGCTGGTGGTGGGGCTGATGTTGGGCGGCATGGTGGGCCGACCCCAGGCAGTGATCCTGCTGGTGGTGTTCGCGATGTTCATCGCGTACGTGCTGTGGGCGGCGAGACAGGAGCAGGCTATGGAGTCGGAGCCTGGCGTGGAGGCGGTGGTCATGCCGGGCAGCGGCTGGGGCGACGTGGTTCTGATCGCGCTGGGGCTGGGGGGGCTGGTGGTTGGGGCGCACCTGCTGGTTGTCTCGTCGGTATTCTTCGCGCTGATCCTGGGAGTGAGCGAAGTGGTTATCGGGATCACGATAGTGGCGATCGGCACGTCATTGCCGGAGCTGGCCACGTGCGTGGTGGCGGCGTTGCGTTCGGAGCCCGACATCGCCATCGGGAATGCTGTGGGCTCGAACATCTTCAACATTCTACCGATCCTGGGCATAGCGGCGCTGATCCGGCCGATCCCCGTGCGTTCCGAGCTGCTGGAGTTCGAGATACCGGCGATGCTGCTGTTCGCCGCTGTGTTGCTGCCGCTGGCGTGGCGCGGCAGGGTTCTGGGTCGTGGCTCGGGTTTGTTGCTTCTGATCGGCTACTTGGTGTTCACGGGCATGCTGGCGGCGAGGGTACTGGGCTAGCGGAGTTGGCATCGGGCCGGGAAGAGGCAGCAGTGTGCCGCCCGGGGCCGTCCGGGTCAGAAGTATACGGAGATCAGGGTGAAGAGGGCGTCACCGTAGAGTCGGAACTCGCTGCGGGGATCGACGAAGGGTGGGGAGGTGGCGAACCGGGGCGAGGCGCCTGCCGAGATGAGGCCGCCGAGGGAGAGCCGCACCGCCTGTCCCAGGTCGTAGTTCAAGTTCGGTGACACGACAAGGCTGCCATCGCCGAGGTTTGCCATGGTGGTGAGGGAGAGGAGCAGTCGGTTCTGCTGGTCCGGGCTCCAGGTGCCGATGGCACCGGCGTAGTGGCGGCCGAGGTAGTAGGTCTCTCCTCTCTGGACCCTGGGATCCAGAGAGGTCAGGAGGTAGCGGTCGGTGTGGCGGGTCCCGATCCCGTTGTAGTGGTATTCGACGCCGATGCTGCGGGTACCGCCGATCCTTTCGGCGCCCAGGGTGATCCGCGGCTGCTGGAAGGACCGGTCGTCCATGTCCCATGGCAGGACGGCCTCGGCTCGCCAGCGGGAATGGTCACCGAGGAGGGTGATCCCGCCCATGGCCATGATCTGGCGCCAGAACTTCCCTGCCCCACCCCAGATGTCGGCGCTGGCCCGGCTGGCGGTGATGCGCGCGCCTGCGGAGAGGTCTTCCAGGTCGCCGCGGTGCGCCACGACCAGGTCCAGCTCGATCCCTGCTCCCGGGTAGAGAAGTGTCCGTGCCGCGTCGATGCCCGGCTTCTCGTCGGTATCCTGCTCGAAGGGGCCGAAGGTGGTCCAGAGGTCGGCCACGGGGAACAGGGTGGCGGTGCCCCAGGTGATGGGCTGGCGACCGACTGTCAGGTCTGCGGGGCCCACGTTGGCGGTGAGGCTGAGGCGATCGATGTCGTGCCATGCCATGAGCCGGTCCCGTTCCAGGAAGTAGGTCCGGAGGTCCGCGAGGCGCGGCGGTTCGGCGCCGACGCCGAACCCCACCACCGGCTCTCCGGTGCTCTGGCTGGTGATGCGGAGCTGGAGCCTGTTGTGCACTTCGACCCGCCACCGGGGTCCTTCCAGGTGCCACCTGAGTCGGCCGACCTGGCCGTGCAGCCCTGTCTCCGTGTCCGGCGTCGGTCCCCACTCGTCGGGCAGTTGGAAGCCGAGGTCGTGGAGCACCGAGATTGCCCGGATGTAGCCGTCCAGTTTCAGGCTGATCTCCTGGCCCTGGAACAGCGAGACCTGGGCCCTGGCCGCCGCGGGGGCGATGAGCAGCGCCAGGGCGACGGCGCCGAGGGTGAGTCCGTGTCGCATCCCCGGTGTCAGGCGACGGCGCTGACGGAGTCCCGGTGTACCCGGCCGTCGAGGAGCTCGACCAGGCGGCGAGCCCGCTCGATCACCGCCGGGTCGTGGGTCGAGAACACGAAGGTGGTTCCCAGCTCGGCGTTCAGCTCGAGCATGAGGTCCAGGAGGCTGCCGGAGGTCTCGCTGTCCAGGTTCGCGGTGGGCTCATCGGCCAGGACGATGCGGGGGCTGGTTGCCAGCGCCCTGACTATGGCCGCTCGTTGTTGCTGGCCGCCGCTGAGCTCGTGGGGTTTGCGGTGCATCATGTCCACCAGGCCGACCCTCTCCATGAGTGGCTCCACCAGCGCCCGGCGCTCGGTGGCGGACATGCCCCTCAGGAGCAGTGTGAACTCGGCGTTCTCGTAGGCGGAGAGGACGGGCACCAGGTTGTAGGCCTGGAAGATGAAGCCCACGGTGTTGAGGCGGAACTCCGCCGCCTGACCCTTGTCCAGTCCCGTGATGTCCCTGCCGGCCACCTCCACGCGTCCGCTGGTGGGTCTGTCCAGCGCTCCGATCACGTTCAGGAGGGTGGTCTTCCCTGAGCCGGAAGGCCCGGCCAGGGCAGTGAACTCGCCCTCCCCGATGTCCAGGTCGGTACCCCTCAGGGCGTGGACCTCGATCTCCCCCTGGTAGTAGATCCGGCTCAGTTCCCGGACCCGGATCAAAGCCCCATTCTCCCAGGTGCCCGGCGTCACGCCGGCAGTCTGTTCTATAGTGTGCGTCCCGCCCATGGCGTTTCTGCTCCTGTCACTCATAGAACCGCATAGCTTCCGCTGGCGCGAGCCGGGTGGCTCGCCAGGCGGGGTAAAGTGCGCTGGCGACGGTGGCGCCCGCGACCAGCGCGGAGGCCACGACCCACTTGGTGGGCACGATCAGGCTGTGGATGACCAGGTCGCTCATGTCGATGCCGCCCATCTCGATCTCGTCACCGGCGAAGGCGGCTATGGAGATGCCCCAGCGGGAGACGGCGAAGTGCCCGATCAGCCCGAGGGCGAAGCCGGCGGCCATGGCCACGGCGGTCATGAGCACGGTCTCGGAGAGCATGAGCCGGCCGATCCGCCGGTGGTCCAGCCCGAGGGCGTTGAGGAGCCCGAACTCCCGCACCCGCTCCATCACCGCCATGAGGAAGGTGTTGGTGATGGAGAAGAGGACCACGAGGAAGATGAGGCCCATGTAGATGGAGTCCATGGCCTCGTCCATCTCGATCATGGCGATCAGCTCGGGCACGGCGTCGGCCCAGGTCAGGACTTCCAGCCCGTGGCCGCCGCCCAGGGCCAGGACAACCGCGGCGGCCAGGGAGTCGGCCGTGACGCCCTGCTCCGCCAGCAGTCCTACCTGGGTGATGGCGGGGCCCATCTCCAGGGCCCGCTGCGCGGCCTCCAGGGTGGTGAAGCCGAGCATCTCGTCCAGCTCCCGGGTGCCCGTCTCCAGGATGCCGGTGAGGTGGAAGAGGGCCCGCGTCATCTCCCCGTCGGGCCGGGTACCGGTGAGGACCACGCGATCTCCGATGTCCACCTCGAGCCGGTTCGCCAGTCGGGCTCCCAGGACGATACCGTCACGAGGCCGGTCCCGGAGGAAGTCGCCCCGGGTGATGTGACGGGAGTGGTCCTGCATGTGCGACTCGAGCTCGGGCCGGATGCCCTGGAGCATGATGGGCCGGCTGTCCGCGGACGTGCTGACCAGCCCGTGGGTCAGGACCCGGGGAATGGCCACCGCCACGCCCGGGACCCGCTCCGCCGCCGCCAGTACCTCCACGCCGTCGGGGATGACCAGGTCCGTGGCCCTGGAGTCCCAGTACCCGTCGCCATGGACCAGGACGTCGCCGCCAGCTGCCCTGGCGGCCTCGTCCAGCATGCGATAGTAGGCGTAGTCGTTCATGCCCATGGCCAGGAGCAGGAACGCATAGGCCAGGGCCACGGCAGACGTCATGATGAGCGTCCGGCCGCGGTGCCGCCACAGGTTGCGCCAGGCCATCTTCCAGAACATCACGTCCGTCCCGCGATCGTGGGCGCCGGGTCGATCCTTGCCGCGCTCACGGCCGGCACCAGCCCGCTGAGCATGGCCACGCCCACCATGATCAGCACGGGCTGGATGATGGCGCCCGCGCTGAGGTCGAAGATGAGGCGTTCCGAGAAGCTGACGCCCATGTAGCTGAAGCCGCCGTCGGTGGACGAGAACATGGCCAGGTCCAGCCCGGCGACGGAGTGGTACCAGCTCACCAGGCCTCCCAGGGTGGCGCCGATGGCCGCGCCCACCAGCCCCAGGACCGCGGTCTCCGCCATAAGGGTGCGGAACATCCGGCGGGGTCGCATGCCGATGGCTATCATGACACCGAACTCCCGGCGTCTCTCCATGGCGCTCATGCGCTGGGTGTTCAGCACCCCCACCGCCGCCACCAGGTAGATCAGGAGGTAGAGGATCCAGTAGGCGCTGCGGAACAGCTCGATCATGTTGGCCAGCGACGGCTCCAGCTCCTGCCACGGACGCACCACCAGGTCGGCATCGCCCACCGCAACGTGGTCGGGTGGCGTGCCGAACGCGGCCCCCAGCACACCGGCCACGGCTTCCGCGGCGGCCCGACCGGCGGGGCCATCCACCGTCTGGATGGCCAGGTGGTGCATACCGTGGCCCAGGGCGCCTACGAACCGGGCATCCTCCAGGTGCACGTAGACGGCTGTCCGATCCAGCATGGTGTTGCCGGTGCGGACGATGCCCTTCACCCCCAGGAGCTCGTTGCCCAGCGACCCGTCAGCCGCCTCCAGGAAGACCACCAGCTCGTCGCCCAGGCCCACCCGGAGCTGACGGGCCAGGCCCTGACCCAGCACCGTCTCCCTGGGCCCGTCGAAGGGGGCCGGCTCCGCGGCCAGCCAGCGGCCGGAGATGATAGCCTTCGCGATGGGCGTCGCCGCCGCCTCCGCCACCGGGTCCACTCCGATCAGTCGTCCCACCAGGGACCGCTGCTCCGTCCCGATCAGACCGTGCAGCTCGGCGCGCGGGGTCACGGCCTCCACGCCCTGGATCTCCCGGATGCGCGCCAGCTGCTCCCGATCCAGCTCGAAGGTCCGGTACACGCGCGGGTTACGCACGTACTCGACCGTCTGGACCTGGGCCTGGAGACTCTCCATGGCCGTGGTGGCCCGGACCATCTCGTTGAGCCAGCCGTTGAGGAAGGCCACCGACCATACCATGAGGGCCACGGCCACGCCCACCGCCGCCAGCGTCAGGCCGCTCCGCCAACGGTTGCGGAACAGGTTCCGGAGACCCAGCCGCAGGGAGATCACCGGGCTACCCGCCGCAGCCCCCTGTGCGTGAACAGGTCGGCGTCCACCCGCACGTCGAAGTCCAGACGCTGGTAGTGCAGCTCCGTCCGCTCCTCGGGCCGGCGCTCGGGCTGGAGAACCAGCCGCATGGGCAGCCGCTTCCCCGACACCACCTGCACGTCCTCGAAACGCATGGTACGCACCAGGCGACCTTCGTCGTAGTACTCCGCCACGTACGGGACCCAGTGGTCGGCCGTCAGCAGGAAGGCCACACGCGTGTAGACCACCGGAGCCTCAGGCTTCGGCGTCATCGTGACCTGGAGATACCGAACCCCTTCACGCGTCGCCCACGACAACTCGCTCGTGTAATCGTCGTCGTAGCTGGTGTCCCGGATCAGGTCGTCGTTGGTGAAATGGCTCCCCATCCACGCCTCGGAGAGCAGGCCCGTGGGGATCCGGATCAGGCGGTCCGCCCGCGGCGCATAATTCCATAACCCGTCCGCCGTGCGGAGCGTGGCGGTCCCCGCCTCGCGGGCCGGGGACCGGATCACCACCAGCGCGTCATCTTCGCCCCGGGACCAGCTCTCCAACGTCAGCTCACGCGTACCTCGCTCACGCACCACCGTCATGGTCATCACGGCATGGGACGAGTCGTAGCGGTACAGCTCGTCCAGGTGCCGCACCACTTCGTCCACCGACGGAAGCGGCTGCGACGACGCCGGCGACGACGATACGCCCACCAGCGAAACCGCCGCCAGCATCACCAACCACGCGAGGCCTGCCTTCCGCTTGTCGAACATCAGCGATCCCAACCCTCGTGAGCCGCGTCCAGCATGTCCCGCGTCAGGTCGACACGGGCATCGATCAGCTTCCTCATACCGTCCTCGTCGTATTCGTGATGATGATCCATGAACCACCGGTCTCCGGCCTCGTCCACCGCCAGCGTCAATTCCACCAGCAGACTCATGGGTAGATCACGACGAACCGTGCCCAGCTCCTGGCCGCGCGCCAGGAACCGCTCAGTCAGCCGCCGGGCCCACTCCAGCGCCGGACGCACCGCCGCCGCCGCCTCACGCTCCTCACGCAGCCGCGGGAACGACAGCGCCAACCGCACGTACCAACAGTCACCGCTCCGCAATGCCGCGGACTGCCGCCCCAACTCCCGCAAGGCGTCCCAGTACGTGGACGCCGTCAGGTCATCGATGGAGAGCCCCCCCACCGCCTCCAGCAGTCGCCGCATGGCCTCTTCCACCGTGGTGACGAACAGGTCCTCCTTGTCGTTGAAATAGTAGTACAGCTGTCCCTTGCTGATGTCAGCCGCTTCGATGATCCGGTTCAACGACGCCCCGGCGTAACCACGAACCATGAACTCCTGCGCCCCAGCGGCCAGGATCTCCTCGCGCCGTTCAACATCCAGGTTCTCGAAACGATTCCGTGCCACACCTCGCCCCTTGTTGATACCGCTCAGTTCGACCACCCGGTCTAACCTAATCCGCCACGGCGCTGGGGGTCAAGTGCACGAACAGCGGACTACGAAGACGCCGGACCACGCCCCGGGCGACGGGGATTGCGGTGGAGGGGGAGCCCGTGCTCAGTTGATCGGGATGGCAGGGCTACGAGGAGCGAAGCCGGGAGGGGGGCGATGCCGTACATCGAGCAGGACGACCGGGAGCGTCTGGAGCCGGGGACGGAGGACGTGGGCCACCTGACGTATCTGTTCTACCGCCTGGCGCTGGAGGCGCTGCCGGAGGAGCCGCGGTACCGCGACCTGCACGCTGTGCTGGGGGCGATGGAGGCGGCGAAGCTGGAGTTCTACAGGCGCGTGGTGTCGCCTTACGAGGACCTGAAGATCGCGGAGAACGGCGACGTGGAGGTCTGAGGGAACTCCGACCTCCGAGTTCCGACCGCACCGCACTTCTCCACCACCGGTCCGCGGTGCGGCCAGTCATCTTGGGCGCGTCCTGGTGACTCGCGCCGGGCTCCATCGCAAAAAACCTAGTCGGGGCGGCCGGATTTGAACCGGCGACCCCCTGCTCCCAAAGCAGGTGCGCTACCGGACTGCGCTACGCCCCGAAAAACTCCTAATGTGTTGCGGCTCAACGTGTTCTGGCTACGTCCTGCCGCCTGTCCCGGCCCCTCTGTCTTCGAACTGTGCCAAAAACTGCTTGACTTCCGGCGGAGACTGTGCCAAACGTGTTGACACAGACCGCGGGGCGGGCGCCTCGAGCCTCTCAACCCAGAGCGCTGCGCCCCGCGAACAGAGAAGGCCCGGAGGCCCGCCCTGCATCCGTAAAGATGGTGGCAGGGGCGACGGGTCACAACCCCGCGAGGAGCCATGGCACGGAAACGTAAGACCAAGCACACGGGACCGCACATCTTCTGGCGAAACGGACGCGCCTATGCGGACCTGCGCGCCTACGCGGACGTGGGAGGCGGCCGTGAGGCCCTGTGCGAGCCTGACTCGAAGTGGGGCACGACGGACGAGGCCATCGCCGAGGCGCTCTTCGCCGCGCGCGTGACGGAGCTCCAGGAGAGGCGGCGGGGACGTGTTGGAGCTGACGGCGGGAAGCGCTACACGACGCTGGACGTGCTGGTGCGCGACCACCTGAAGAAGAAGCACAAGGCGGGCAAGACGTCCTGGTCTCACATGGTGGACCTGGAGCAGCGACTCGGGGCCGCGCTGGAGCACTTCGGCAGCAAGCGGGATCCGCGTACGATCGAGCCCGGTGACGTGCGAGAGTGGGCAGAAGCGCTGGCGGAGGACGGCACGCGAAAGCCCGGAACGGTGCGCCATTACCTGAACGCTCTGAGCGGGTTGTACGGGCGGGCTCAGGAGGGCCTGTACGTCGACCCCGCCTACAACCCGGTGAGCATGATGCAGGAGAAGCCTACGGGCCGCTGGAAGGGAGAATCGGCCTTCCTCGAGGTGGCGGACGCTGCCCTGCTCCTCGAGGCCGCGAGGGCGCTGGAGCACCGCGACCGAGTGAACGCAACGCCGGGACTGCACGCCATCGTCGCCACGTTCCTGCTGACGGGAGGACGGAAGTCCGAGGTCCTGGGGTTGGACGTGGACGACGTCTCCTTCGACCGGGGGCTTGTCTACTTCCGCCCGAACGCCCACCGGGGGCTCAAGACCGAGACCTCCGTTCGAACCGTACCGCTCTGGCCCCAGCTTCGTGAAATCCTCCAGGGGCACATGTACGCCGGCTACGTCCCTCGTACGTCGGGGCTGCTCTTCCCTGCCCCGCACGGCGGCATGGTCAGAGACCTCCGGAAGTCACTGGACGCGATGGCGAAGCTGTGCGGCATGGCAGAGGGCGAGGTTCGCACCCGGCGCTTCCGCCACACGTACTGCTCCGCCCGGCTCCAGACCGTGCAGCGGATCGTGAGGCCCGGGAAGGACCCGGCGAAGGACGAGGACGCGTACGAGTGGGTGGAGGTGTCCCGGTTCCAGGTGCAGAAGGAGATGGGGCACGGTGGCGCCCAGCTCGTGGACCGGATCTACGGGCACGCGCAGCGGACGCCGTACCGGTCCGAGGTGGTGGAGTACCGGGTAGAGCGGCATCGGGAGGAGCTTGGCGACCGCTTGCGAGCACTGGAGGTGGGGTCAGCCTGATGTTCGCATGCCCGGCCACCGACCAGCGG
This sequence comes from Gemmatimonadota bacterium, assembly GCA_007126035.1. Classification (GTDB taxonomy): domain Bacteria; phylum Gemmatimonadota; class Gemmatimonadetes; order Longimicrobiales; family RSA9; genus SLCC01. Next base: position 3,816 of record SLCC01000200.1, on the reverse strand, counting down.
CGATCCGCCGTCTTCACGAGCTTGCTCGCCGTTAGAAGGTGTCTTCAGGTGGACTTGAGGCCGTCCCGACGGAGCAAATTCCTCATGTACTCCTCGTGCTTCTCGCGTGGGATCGCAGCCTCCCACTCGAGCACCTGATCCCATGCGGCTTCGACACCCTCGTAATCTCTCCAAACTGACCCGCCAACCGCGGTGATGTTGACGGATGACACGACCGCCGGACCGAATGAGCGCAAGAAGTTCTCCCAGAACTCTTCCGAGCCGGTCGCGAACTGGGCGACCACCTGATCGTGGCCATCCACCGCGCGGCGGGCATGGCTCAGGCGAAGGGCCATTGGGTCCGAACTCAACAGCGGGTAGTGCCCACCAAACATCGTTGCCTCAGGTACGAGCCCCACGCGACCGCGCTTGGTCCTCAACAGGTTCCCGTGCTCATCCCTCATCCATGGGGCATCATGAACCGTGGCATTGCGGAACTCGATCTGCGCTGCAACTGCCGCCTCCACGTCTTTCGTAAGTGGCTCGTTCTGCGTCAGGCGAAGCGCCATGCTGACACGTTCAGGGAACGAGAGTGACTCAAACTTGCCCAACGCGAGTTCGAATGGATCCCGGCTCGCGACTTGATCTCTAAGGGCCACCTCCGCGCAGTGCCTCAGGAACGCCTCCAGGGCGAAGGAAGGCATAACCGTTGCCGCGAGCAGCGGGCCCGAGACAAACACCCTCCAGTTCAACCGGAGCACGAAACTCGTCTCGGCCTCACTTTGGCCCCGGTTGAGTGCCGTCTCGCGTGCGGAGATGACATGCGCCAGGGCGCGGGTTGCTTGAAGGAAGTTCGACGCAGAAGCGAACCTGAGGAGCTCCCAGTTGCTCTGATAGCTGCCCGCGACATGGCAGGCGTACCAATCCGGTACCTGCTCCTCATCATCCGGCGGAAACAGCGCTTCGTATGGATCGCTCAATGGAAATCACCTCTCCTCCCGACCTGCTTCACGTCCTTGTTGCAGGACATACATGGTAGCGCCAGCCTCGCCCATAAGCCACAAGAGGGCCGCCGGAGTGATGCGCGCAGGTTCGGCCGGCCGCATGATCCCGTCCCTACCGAACCAGACTCGAATTTGACAGTGCGTTTTCGGTAAGTGGTTGTGCTGAGCGCACTTCGCTCATTCCCGTTTTTCGGGTTTGTCACTACACCGGGCTGTAGAGGCGTCAGCCGAGCTTCTGAAGGCGGGGCGGTGGGCGCATGCCGAGGGTCTTGAAGACGTCCTGGGCCAGGGGCGGCGTTTCGGTGACGAGTTGGAGCGGAATACCCTTCACCTCGACCCTGACCTCCTGGACCTGGTGCAGGGCGTCCATCACCTGAGAGAAAGACGCGGGTACGTCCCCCTCCTCGAAGAGGCGCCGCTCGAGGGCGCTGCGAATCAGGAAAGCGAGGAAGCAGACCACCACATGGCCGCGGATCCGGGACTCGTTCCAGTGGCGCACCGGCCGGAGCTCGAGGGGAGACTTGAGCGTCCGAAACGCACGCTCCACCCGCCACAGGCTCTTGTAGGCCTCGGCCACGTCCGAGGCGGAGAGTTCGGTGGACGTGTCCAGCACCCAGATCCCGTCGTAGCGGGCGTCCCGCTCCACCTTCTCCCGGTCGATGGTCGCCTCTTCGCCGGTGACTCTAAGGAAGCGCAGGAAACCGGGGCGGGTGACCAGCCCCTTCACGCCGCTCTGGTCGAGTCTCGCTTCGAGCCGATCGAGCACCGCGTGTCGGCGCGCCGCGTCGCGTCTGGCCTGGTCCGGATTGTGGCAGACGATGTAGCGGCGTTCGTCGATCCAGACCTCCTTCACCTCCAGGTTATCTGCGATCGGCTCGAAGGGCTTCCGGTCGGCGAAGAGCGCGTCGGCCAGGTGCGGCCGGGTGCGGAGCCGGACGCCCACGATCCAGTCGTAGCCGGCCTCGTCCAGCGCGTCGAGGTTCTTTTCGCTCACCATGCCCCGGTCGCCCACGAAGATGAGCCAGCGGAGCTGGAATCGCTCCTTCAGCCGCCCCAGCACGTCCGGCACGGTGTTGCCGTCGTAGGTGTTGCCGGGAAACAGCATGTGACCGATGGGGAGCCCGTCGCCGGAGAGAAGCAGGCCCAGCACCGCCTGCGGCAGGTCCGGACGTTTGTCCTTCGAGTGGCCCCGGCGCCGGAGCGCGTCTTCTTCCGAAGCCTGGAAGGAGATGCTCGTGGTGTCGTAGAGGACCAGATCGAGCTGCTGGTGGAACAGGTCCCGAACCCGGTGATGGAGATGGACCTCCAGATCGTCCTTGGCGTCGGCCAGCACATCGAGGGACCGGTAGAGGTGATGGAGCTCCGGGTGCGCCTCTTCGGGCCAGGCTACCGTCTCAAGCCAACTCCCGAGACCACGCTTGCTTCGAGGATCGAGCACCCGGTTCGCCACCATGGCGAAGGCCGAGCGTTCCAGGTCGAACTCCATCTGGCGGCCTCGGGCCACTCGCCGGATCAGAGCATCGAGCCCCAGTTCCTTCCAGAGCCGCTCCACCACCAACAAGCCGCCCAGCGCTCGCGCCGAGCGCGCCTCCAGATCCGAGGCCAGCCGCACCGCTTCCAACTCCTCGGTGAGACGGGCCAGGCTCTCGGTGAGGCGCGCCAACTGACCGGACGCCTCGAGCTCGTCGACCCGGCCCAGGCTGGCCAGCACCTTCTGCCGGACACGTTCGCCTACGCGCTCGTTCTCGACAAGCTGGAGATACGGTCGGCCGCCGGATTGCTTGGATCGGAAGAACATGCCACCACGATGGCACGCGATTCGTGAGTCCGCAAGAGGCTGACCAGATCCGTTTTGGCACTACAAACCAAGCTGGAATTTGACAGTTTAGTGGCATGGCACGGGCGCGCTTGGTGGCCTTGCGCCGAATCCGCGCAGAGACTCCGGGCATCGGAGCGACACGCCGATGCCCGGAGCAGCTTGTTATACGTCCGAACTCATTTGTTGGCGGAGCCTTTTAAGCCGTCCGAGCTCCCTGGCTCGCCACGTCCCGGCTATAACACATAGCCCGAACAAGACAATGGTGTACGGCGGATCCGGGTCCCCCCCTAGGGTGGCTCCCATCACCATGAGAAACGCGCCTGTCAGAAAAGTCGGAATAAATAATCGGGTCGGCATGTTCAACACCCCCCATTCCAACACGGCGTGCCCGGTGGTCGCGATGCCGAAGGCGAACAACGCCAACAGCAAAGCGAATTCGGTGTCCCAGCCGAGGCGCACGACAGAATACACCCAAAACGCGACGCCAACAGCCCAAGGCGCCACCTTGATCAGTAGAATCTGCCACCAGGGAGTCCTGTCAGTCCTTCCGCGAGGGCCTTCGTCGTGTGAGGTACGATTCGTCATGGTCAATTCGGTTCTCCTCCTCCTCCTTCTCGGGGCGCGCTTAGACATGCTGTAAGTCGGTCGGTCGCCCTGCGAAAGCGCCAATGGCTGAACACTAAAGCAGCTGTGGACCCGCCCGCCGAGAGGAGGTCGAGCCGTGCAGCACTCACCAGCAGCCACCACGACGATCCAGTAACGGCGGCCCCCCATTCGTACCACCTTTCCCACTCGTCGACGCAGTCACCGCTGAGGGCGAAAGCGAAAACCTCGTCGCCTGGACCAACCATTATACGGCCATTCGCCACCAGCAGGCGACCGTCAGAGAACAGCGTTTGACCCCGAACGACCAGCGTCGCGCCGCCTCCGTTGTCCGCACCCCCCTGAGCAATAAAACCGGGATCTTCCGGGTCATCAATGGGGGGCTCTTCACCCCCACCCGATCCCTCCCCC
>SLCC01000217.1 GCA_007126035.1 Gemmatimonadota bacterium | reverse complement strand
GGCTCCGTTAGCGAGCCTGACAAGAGTGCGAATGGAAGCGTGGCGTGTGGGCGGGTCGCTCAGGGGAGCGACGGGCACCACGGTGCCCTTGACGGAGAAGCCTTCTCATGGAAGCGCTATTGCAAGGAGGCACAACGCCGGGAGACGGGTGCGGCGTCCCTCGAATGCCACGCTGTTGCGGCGTCACGACACCATGGCAGGCGAGCAACGGCCAGGTCTTCGAGGTGGACGGGAAGGAGTACCGGAGGCACCTGGGGCATCGGGTGCGCCGCGCCGACGGCGTCGTCTCCGTCTCGGTGCCCGAGGAGGAGAAGGACGCGGCCGAGCCCGCGGCGGCGGAAGGCGAGGCGGAGGTCCGGGAGTCGATCCGGACGGCGTTCCGGCTCGGAGGGGCGGCGTAGCACCGAGAGGGTCGATGCGCCGGCCCGCCAAGGCGCGCTGACGCGGAATAGCATCGCTATTCCAAGGAGGCGCAACGCGGGCGGGACGAGTGCAGCGGCCCTCGAATGCAGCCGACCCTCCGCGCCGGGACGCCAAGAGTCGCTGATCGCGACCATCGGGTCAACCACGACGAGACGACGATCCGGACCATCGAGCAGATCGACGTGCTCTGGCTGAAGGGCCGCGCGATCCAGCGGGCGTTCGAGGTGGAGCACACCTGAGGCGGGAGAAGGTGTTCACCGAGATCCGTCGCCCCGTGTTCTCGCTCCTGGACCGGGGCCCGCTGGCGGAGAGCTGCACGTACATCTCCTACGAGGCGCTGCGGGAGCTGGCGGGGGAGAAGCTGCTGGCGCACCTGTCGGACAGCGTGCTGGAGGAGGTGGCGGAGGAGGCGGAGTAGGGGGCGTGAGGACGGCCGCAGGCGCGCCGGACTCGGTCGCCGGAAACGCGAGGTAGCGTCGTTGTCCCATCCCGCCATGGGATCCCCCGGTCAACTGCATTAGATTTCTACCAAAGACCGAGCCCCGAGGCAGGTGACGTACCAGACACCCCGTCGACAGGGAGGGACCATGTCGTTCAAGATGCAGCGCCTCATGAAGGCCGTAGTGGCGTCTATCGCCGCGGTGGTCCTGGCGCTCGGAGCCCACACACTGATCGCGGCTCCGTCCTCGGTGTGCAATCCGAACCAGCCCGGATACGTCGGTGAGTGCCCGCCCCTTGACCCAACGACATGCAATAACACCTGTTGGGAGCTGTACCGGTCCATGGGCAACGAGTGCGGTGGCGACTGCTGCATCTGCGCCGTGAGGTAACCGTGGCACCCCGGAGCACCGTTGCGACCGGACGCTACCGCTTCTGGATCCTATTTGTGGGATTCGCAGGGGCAGGTTGCGATCCGGGCACGGTGCAGCTCATGGCGCCGGTGGGAGCGGGGCGACAGGGCTCGGCTCTGGAGGTGCGTGTGGTGGGCCCCGATGAGGCGCCCGCCGCTGGCGCCACCGTGCACTACTTCCGCCGGGACCGGCGCGAGGAGACCTGGCATAAGACCCGCACCAACGAGGAGGGCATTGCGCGACTGGAGGGACTCGTCCCCGGCGCTTACTACTGGGTGGCGGCTGAGCAGGAGGACCCGCGATGGGGGGTCCTTGGCGGGGCCGAAAAGGCGCACGCCCCCTCGGAGGCCGAGACCTCGGTGGAGCTGGAGGTGCCGCTGTTCACTTCCCGGCAGGGCGGAGTGGTCATCAGCGAAATGTATATGACATCCCCGGATCGCTGGGAGACCGGGAATGTGCACTATACGGGCAGTCACTATTTCGAGGTGGCCAACACCTCGGGCGAGACCATCTTTCTGGACGGCATGCTGCTGGGCAGGATGTTCGCCTGGGACAGGGATGTCTCCATCCACGGCCACAACGCATGCGCCGATACCCAGGCGATGCGAACGGACTCCCTCGGCATCTGGTCCGACGTGATCTGGCAGTTCCCGGGCTCCGGCGGGGAGCACCCGTTGCACCCTGGAGAGGTGGCGGTGATCGCCAAGATTGCGGCGGACCATACCTCGATCCACCCCACGATGCTGGATCTTTCGGGCGCGCAATTCGAATTCGGGCTGCAAGGTGCCGCCGATAACCCGGCGGCGGCCAACATGATACAACGGGGACCCTTTTTTCTCCCCGCGCAACATTATGACTATTCCCATTCCTACTGGTTTCTCTCCGCGCCCGCGGACTTTGCGGCGCTGCCCTCGGCCTGCAATCCCGGTTCAGGGCAACCCTGCGAGGAGTATCGCTTTATCCGCCGGGAGTTGCTGCACGATGTCTTCATGGTCCTGCACGACTATTCGAACGATGGCGTCCTGGGGCCACTCCTTCCGCCCTGTGACCACCCGGTCCACCCCAGCTTTGACCGCATGCCGGGTGGCTTCCCACGCCATTTCACCCGGCTCGACCACTCTGTGCAGCGGCGCAGTGTGACAGTGGACGGCCGGCCAGCGTTGCTGAACACGGGCACGAGCCGAATCGATCTCGAGTGGGTTCCGCGCACACCGGGGTGGCTGCCGTGACCAGGACCGAACCGTTCGTCGATTTAGTAAGGGCGCCGCGCCGCCCAGGGAGACCGCCATGATGCCGAAATCCCTGCCGGTCCTGACGGGAGCCCTCGCCCTGGCCCTGGCCGCCCTCATCCCCTCCGACGCCCGTGCCCAGGCGGCCGTGGTGGGCCGCGTGGTGGAAGACCGCACCGGCGCGCCCATCGCCGGCGCCGCGGTCCGGGTCGAGGGGACGGAGGCTATGGTGGTGAGCGACAGCGCGGGCCGCTATATCCTGGCCCGGGTGCCGCCGGGCCCGCAGACGCTCCGGGCGGAGCGCCTCGGCTTCGCCACCACCCGCCTCGCCATCGTGGTCCCCGCCCGGGGCACTCTCGAGCAGGAGCTGCGCATGGCGGAGACGGCGCTGGAGATGGAGGGGATCACCGTGACGGCCGACGTGGCGGGCCGTGCCCGCGGCGAGCTGGGTACGGCCAGCGTGGTGGGCGAGGATGCGATTCGCCAGCAGACGGCGGTGAGCCTGGCAGGCCTGCTGGAGCTGGTGCCCGGGATGCAACTCCAGCCTCCGGGGCTCGAGTCCGTCTCCCAGGTCTCCCTGCGCTCTGCGCCCACGTCCGGGACCACGGCCATCGGCGGCGGCACCACGGCGGGCAACCTGGCCAGCTTCGGCACCCTCATCGTGCTGGACGGGATCCCCCTGTCCAACAACGCCAACCTCCAGTCCCTGGGCGCCCGGGCCGAGCTGTCCTTCGCCACGTCCGCCGGCGGCGGCATCGACGTGCGCCGGATCCCTGCGGCGTCCATCGAGCGGGTGGAGGTCATCCGCGGGGTGCCGTCCGCCCGGTACGGCGACCTGACCCAGGGCGCCATCGTGGTGGACACCCGCACCGCCGCCGTCGCCCCCGAGATCCTGGCCCGCTACGACCCGCGCAGCGGCGAGGTGTCCACCGTGGGCGGCTGGTCCTTCGCCGACGAGAACCAGGCCGCCTCGTTCACCCTGGACGTGGCCCGGACCCGGACCCAGCCAGGGCTGACCCGGGACCATTCGAAACGCTTCGCCGGCCAGCTCGCCCACCGGGCCACCCTGGGGCACGAGGGTCGCCTGACGCTGGACACGCGGATCGACGCGTTCCAGTTAGATGACGACCGCCCGGAGGACCCCAACATCCGGCCTGGCCGCGCGTCCTGGACCCGGGACCGTGGCGTACGCCTGTCGGAGCGGGCCCGACTCAGGCTGCCGTTCGATGCCCGGCTCACGTTCAACGGCTCCTACTCCCGCATGGAGCAGAGCTCCTTCGCCACCACACCCCGGGTGCGGGGGCCCCAGCCCTTCACCGACCGGCTCGACGAGGGCCGCGCCGAGGGCCGCTTCGTCATGGGCCACTACGACGCCGAGCTCAACGTGGACGGCGTGCCCCAGATGATCT
>SLCC01000116.1 GCA_007126035.1 Gemmatimonadota bacterium | reverse complement strand
GTAAACGGGAATCAACTAATTCGTGAAATCGTTCACAACCTAATTGCGGTCGGGCTTCGCCGTCAAACGGCTGTCAACGGGCCGGGAGGCCACGGCGGCGGTTCGATGAGACGCAGTCTCGCGGCGGTCAACCTGGCGGGGCGGCGTGGTCCCCGGCTGCGGAGCGGACACTGAGGCTGGCGGCCCTGAGGCACCCGTCCGCTTCGTCGAGTAGGAGCTCGCAACCCAGCAGTCGGGCGGTGGCGTCCACTATGGCCATCCGGACCCCAGCCCGGAGCGCGGGGTCCACGACGTCGTCGTGTACGGGCATATGCGTGCCCTTGATATGGATCAGCGCGCCGTCGGGCTGACCGTCGATGCGGAGCTCCACGCTCTTCCCTGCGGGGTACTTGAGCGCGGATATGACGAGGAGGTCGAGGGCGCGCTCGAGCCGTTCGGGATCGGACCTGATCCGGGGCAGGTCCGGGTCCTGGTGCAGCGAGTAACGGAGGGACCGCTCCGCGGCGTTGATCCTGAAGCTGCTGGCCACGTGCTCCATTAATTCGCCCAGGTCCACGTCCTGGATGCTGGCCTTGCCGCATCCGCCCCGCTCCTGGGCCAGGTCGAGGAGCCCGTCCACCAGGTGCAGGAGTTGGCCTGCGGAGCGACCGATCCGCTCGAGTGGCTCGCTGGCTGCGTCGCCCAGGGTCCCGTAGGCATCGTCCTGGAGCAGCTCCTGGTAGCCTATTATCGCGGCGATGGGTGAGCGCAGCTCGTGGGAGACCAGGTTGAAGAAGTCGTCCACCGCCCGGGTGACCGCTTCGGCACGCTGGCCTTCCGCTTCGGCGCGCTGGCCTTCCGCTTCGGCGCGCTGGCCTTCCGCTTCGGCGCGCTGGCGTTCCGCTTCGACCTGTAGTCGCAGGAGTCGGCTGTGCCCCTTCTCGCGCCTCCAGAGCGCCGCCAAGGCGACCAGTCCCGCCAGGACTGCCAGGCCCAGGAGGAGCGCTACGAAGACGGCGGTGGCGGTGGCGCCGGTGATCATCTCAGCCGCTCCAGCGCCGCTGCGAGTCGGACGAAGGTCTCCGGGTCCAGGCTCTCGGGCCGGTCCTGGGGGCGCAGGCCCAGCTCCCTGAGGACCCGTTCCGCGGCCGGCTGGTCCAGGCGGTATTCGGGCGAGGATCGGAGGATCTTCTGTAGCTGCTTCCGCCGCATTCCGAAGGCGGCGCGGGTCAGGGCGCGCAGCGGGTCGCCGGTACCGGGCCGGGCATCGTGCCTTGGCCTGATCCGGAGTACGGTGGACTCGACGGCGGGTACGGGCCGGAAGGCGTTGCGGCCCACGGTGAAGAGTCGCTGGGCGTCGGCCTGGGCCTGGACGCCCACGGTCAGTGCGCCGTAGGCTTTCTGGCCGGGGCTGGCCAGGATCCTGTCGGCCACCTCCTGCTGGACCATGATGATGATCCGCTCGGGAGCCGGCCGCCACTCCAGCAGTCGGAAGAGGATGGGCGACGTGATGTTGTAGGGTATGTTGCCGACCACCTTCAGGCCGCCCGGCGCGTCCAGCCGTATGGGGTCCCAGTCCAGGATGTCGTGGTGTACGACCTGAACGCGGTCATGCTGCTCGTAACGCCGCTGGAGCTCGGCGGCCAGGTCGGGGTCGAGCTCGATGGCCAGCAGGCGTGCACCGGTGCGAGCCAGGTGGTCGGTGAGGGCGCCCTGGCCCGGGCCGACCTCGATGATGGCGTCTTCGGGCCCCGGCTCCACGGCCTGGACGATCTTCCTCTGTATGTTGGGGTCCACCAGGAAGTTCTGGCCCAGCCTCCGCTTGGCCCGCACGGCTCAGCTCCTGACCAGGACGGCGGTCCGATCGTCGGGTGGGACGTTGGGCCGGGCGGCGGCGGCGATCCTGAAGATGTGCTCCATGACAATGGGCGGCTCCAGGTCCCGCATCTCGATGACCTCTGTCAGGAGCTGCTGCTCGCCGCTGATCCCGGTGTCGTCGGAGAAGGCGTCGGAGAGCCCGTCGGTAAAGAAGAAGAGCAGGTCGCTGTTCCCCCACTGGATGACACTCTCGCCGTACTCGGGCAGGGGCACGGTGCCCAGCGGCGGGGTGGTGGCCGCCAGCCGTTCGACCTGGCCGTCGCCGCGCACGACGAAGGCGTGGGGGTGGCCAGCGTTGCTGTAGCACACCTCCTGGTTGGCCGGGTCCACTACGGCGAACAGGATGGTGAGGTACATCTCAGTGCTCTCGAGCTCATCGATGAGCGACTCGTGGACCTGGCGCAGGACGTCTCCCGGGTGCGACGTCTCCTGGGTGTAGATGGCGATGGCGCTCATGGTCAGCGCCATGATGAGGGCGGCGGCGAAGCCGTGGCCGGAGACGTCGCCTATCACCACGCCCAACCGACCGTTCGGCATGTCGAACAGGTGGTAGAGGTCACCGCCCACCGATTCCGCCGGCGTACAGCGGGCGGCCACGCTGGCGGTGTCCCGGAAGCGGTCGGCGTCGGGCAGGAGCTTGAGCTGGAGGTCGTGAGCCAGCTCGAGCTCCCGCTCGAAGCGCTCCCGCCGGAGGCTGGCCCGAACGAGCCGCTGGGTCTCCAGGGCCGCGGCGACCTGGCTGGCGATGGCGGTCAGGAGGCGCAGGTCGCCGGCGCTGAACCGGACATCGGTGCGCCGCCCGACCAGGGTGATCACGCCCACCGTACGGCTCCCGCCATCGGGCGGCGTGAAGCTGACGGGCACGGACAGGTAGGGCTCTTCGCCGTGTGGCAGCGGCTCCTGCTGGGCGCTCCTCGGCAGCGCGTCACCACGTTCCAGGTTGACGGGCTGGCGCTCCCGGAAGACCCTGGCCGTCACCGATGTCTCGTCGTCCATATCGATGACTTCCTGGACGCCCTGGTCACCAACCGCGGCGGTCAGGTACAGGCGCTGGCGCGCTTGGTCGGCCACCCACAGGGCGGCGCGCCGGGCGCCCAGGACATCCGCCACCTCGCTCAGGATCCGCGTGGTAGCCTGCTCCATGGAGAGGAATGAGGCCAGGATCTCGGAGATGGAGTAGAGGAGGTTGATCTCCTCGTACCTGTCGCTCAGCTCGTGGGCCGCCGACTGGGCCTCCTCCTCGTGGGCCAGGACCTGCTCGAGGGCAGCGGCCAGGAACCGGGCGTCGCGGCGGCCGACCGGTCCTTCTAGCTCTACCTCATAGGTCTCGATGCCGGAGCGGACCCCCGCCCGGGCGGGGGACCGTGGACCGGTGATGGAGCCGAAGGTATCGGGGTAGACGCATGCCCATTCATCACCTCGTCGGGTCCACAGCCTCACGCCGACACCTTCGTAGGTGCTGTTGTAGCGGTCCAGGAGCTGGACCACACCATGGGGCAGAGGGGCCAGGTCCGTCCACAGCACCTCGGTCATGACGAGTACTCCCGCCGTGACTCCTCCGGTTCGGCCAGCAACAACATCTCGACGGAGTTACCCTGCTCGTTGAACTCGACCCGGTCCATCAACTGGCGGATGAGGAAGACACCCCGGCCATAGGACCGGGTCCGGTTCTGTGGCAGCGTGGGGTCGGGGAGGGAGCCCGGGTCGAAGCCCGAGCCTTCGTCGGTGACCCTGATCCGCACCAGGTCAGCCCCGCACCATGCCTCCAGCCTGACTCGCTTGCGGGGGTCCCGGGCGTTGCCGTAGAGCATGGCATTGGCCAGCGCCTCCGCCACTCCGACGCGCAGGTTAAACCTCAGGCGGTCCTCGTCGAAGCCCGCGTCGCGGCAGCGTTCGAGCAGGTACTCGACGCTGCGTTCGATGGCTCCGAGATCGTTGGGTAGCTCCAGGACGTGTCGCGATTGCATCGGTCCTGCCTGGTCGTTCCGCGCTCCGCACCGGAGGAACCATAACGGCGCCCCCGGTTCAGCGGTAGCTCAAAACGAGGCCAAAGCTTCGTCGCGACTGCTCGAGATCTGGAACAGCGTGTCCAGCTTCGTCAGCTCGAAGAGGGTCCTCAGGTCCTCGTTCAGGTTCGCCAGGCGGAGCTCGCCGCCCTGCTCGCGGATCTTCTTCGACAGGCTGACCAGGACACCCAGTCCGGAGGAATCGATGTAGCCGGTGCGGTCGAAGTCGATGAGGAACTTCCGCTCCCCGTCGTTCAGCTCCTCGAGCACCTTCTGCTTCAGCTCCTGGCGATTGCCGACGATGAGCTGACCCTCCACGTCCAGGACCGTGATGTCACCCTGTCTATGCACCTCGAAACCCATGGGTCCTCCAGTCTCGTTGAGTGTCCGCTGCTCGCGCCGAGGGGCAAGAACGATGCCGGCGATACTGCCCGGCGCGCACCACGCGGCTCAGTCGTCTGCCTGCAAGGCGGTCATGCTGGCCGTGGCCACGATGTCCGCCGCCGAGGCGCCGCGGGACAGGTCGTTGCACGGCCTGGCCAGGCCCTGGAGCAGGGGGCCGATGGCCTCGGCGCCCGCCAGCCGCTGCACCAGTTTGTAGCCGATGTTACCGGCGTCCAGGTCCGGGAACACCAGGACGTTGGCCCGTCCGCCCAGCACCCCGTCGGGCGCCTTGCTGGCGGCTATGGCCGGGATGATCGCCGCGTCCGTCTGGAGCTCGCCGTCCACCACCACGTCGGGGAGCTCTTCCCTGAACATGGCCACCGCCTCCCGGACCTTGTCGACGCTGGGCCCCTCCGCGCTGCCCCTGGTGGAATACGAGAGGAAGGCCACGAACGGCTCGTCGCCCACGATCTTGCGCCGTGCCTCGACGGCGGCCTTGGCTATGTCCGCGAGCTGACGGGCATCCGGGTCGGGTACCACTGCCGGGTCTGTGAAGGACAGGACCTCCTCCTCCTCGCTCCCCTCCCTGAAGGGCCGGCACACCATGAACATGGTGGACGAGACGGTGGAGATGCCCCGCTGGAGCCCGACGCACCGGATGGCGGCGCGTATGACGTCGCCCGTGGGGTGGGCCGCCCCCGCCACCGAGCCGTCCGCCTCGCCGTTGCGCACCATCAGAGCGCCGAAGATGAGGGGGTCCCTGGCCCAGCGTATGGCCTCGTCCTCGGTGAGGCCCCGGTCACGGCGCAGCTCCAGGAGGTCGGCGACGAACCGCTCGTGCCGCTCGTCGGTGCTCGGGTCCAGGACGGCGATCTCGTCCGCCGCGCCACCGTCCTGGAGCTCGGCCCGGATCCGGTCCGCCGGCCCCAGGATGACGGGCACGACCCGCTCATCCTTCCAGAGCTGGATGGCCGCGGCTACGGTGCGGGGATCATGGCCCTCCGGCAGGACGATCCGGCGGTGCGCCGATCTGGCGCGCTCAGCGATATTGCTCAGGAAGTGACTCATTGCTCACCCAGTTTCTGTAGGATCTGTTTCTGTACCACGGGCGCCACGAAGGCGCTGATGTCTCCGCCCAGTGCCGCGACCTCTCGCACCAGCGAGGCGGACAGGAATGAGTACCGTGCGTCCGGCGCCAGGAACAGGGTCTCGATCCCCGGCTGCAGGTCCCGGTTCATGAGGGCCATCTGGAACTCGTACTCGAAATCGGAGACGGCGCGCAGCCCGCGGACTATCAGGTTGATCTCCCGCTTCCGGGCGAAGTCCACCAGCAGCCCGGAGAAGGCTACGGCCTCGATCCTTTCGTCGTCGTCGAACACCTGCTGTATCAGCTCGAGGCGCTCGCCCACCGAGAACAGGCCGTGCTTCAGCTGGGTGGCGTGATGGGAGACCGCCACCACCACGCCATCGCAGAACCGGAGTGTCCGGCGGACGATGTCCTCATGGCCGCGGGTGATGGGGTCGAAGGATCCAGGGTAGATCGCCAACTGCGGTCTGGCACGTGGGCTCATTCTGGCGCAAGGTAACGGGTCAGCAGCGTGTCGCCGTAGCGACGCGTCTCCGCGGTCGGCGAGCCGGGCAGCGGGTCGTCGACACGGTGTTCTATCCAGAGGATGGGTGCGAACGGGCTGCGGAGGAACGCCTGCGCCAACGCCGCGGCCTGCCCCGAGTCGTACGGCGGGTCCGCCAGCACGATGTCGAAACTCCCGGGCTCCACGATTCCCACGTATCTCAAGGCGTCAGCCTTCACCACGGTGGTCTGTTCTTCGGCGCCCAGCCGCCGGATGTTGGAGCGCAGGGTACGCAACGCCTGGCCGCTCCGCTCGACGAAGGTAGCGTGCCGGGCGCCGCGGGAAAGGGTCTCCAGGCCCAGGGCCCCGGAACCGGCGAACAGATCCAGGACGCGGGCACCCGGCAGTACGGGCTGCAGCATGCTCATCCAGGCTTCCCTGACCCGGTCGGCGGTGGGGCGAGTCCCCGCTGGCGGCGCCTGGATGGGGTGGCCGCGCCAGCGGCCGGCGATGATCCGCATCAGCCGGCCGACCGGAGATCAACCAGCTTGGCCTGTATGCGTTTCTGCCCGCGCCATTCATCTTCCTGTAGCTGGGCGGCCATGTCCACCACGGCACCGGGCCGGGCCTGGGCGCCGTGGGTGGGCGTCATGCCGAACCCGATGGCGCCCAGTGTCCGGTCTCCGTCCCGGACCCGGAGCCGGAGGTGCTGCCGGTCCCGGCCCACCGCCGTGGCCGAGTCCACGGTCAGGCCCCGGATGGCGAAGACGGGGGTGGGGTTCCCCGGGCCGAACGGCCCGGCGTAGGCCAGGTAGCGTACCAGCTCGGGCGTCACCTCGTCCAGGCGGATCTCCAGATCTATGCGCAGGTCGGGCACCGGCTCCTGGGGCAGCAGGGTGCGGGCATGGTCCGCGAAGGCCGCTGAGAAGGCTTCGATGGCCTCCACCCGGACGTCGAACCCGGCGGCGGCGGCATGGCCGCCGAACCGTTCCAGGTGTGAGCCACATGACCGTACCGCCGCCAGCAGGTCGAAGCCGGGGATCGACCGGGCGCTGCCGCGGGCTACCGCGCCCCCCGGTGGGCAGGCGATGAGGACCGTGGGGCGGTGATAGCGCTCTACCAGGCGCGATGCCACGATCCCGATCACGCCCGGGTGCCAGCCCTCTCCGGTCAGCACGATCGCCCGGTCCCGGGTCGGGTCGTACCAGCCGCCCAGCATGGTCAGCGCCTGGTCCAGGATCTCACCGTCCACGGCCTGGCGGCGCGCGTTCGTCTCCTCCAGCTCCGCCGCCAGCGCGCCGGCCTCGGTCCCGTCGGAGAGCAGGAGCTGGAGACCGGTATCCGCGTCCTCGAGGCGGCCGACGGCGTTCAGGCGGGGCGCCAGCCAGTGGCTCAGGTGACCGGCCGTGAGCGGGCCGTCGCCGAGCCCCGCGGAGACGAGCAACGCCCGCAGCCCCGGCCACCTGCTCTCCCGGAGGAGGCGCAGCCCGAACCGCGTCATCACCCGGTTCTCGCCACGCAGCGGCATGACGTCCGCCACCGTGGCCAGCGCCACCAGGTCCAGGAGGTAGTGGACCTCGTCGTCGGAGACGCCGCGCGCCCGGGCCAGCGCCAGCGACACCTTGTACGCCACGCCCGCGCCGGACAGCACTCCGTTCGGATAGTCGCAGTCCGCCCGCTTCGGGTTCACCACCGCCACCGCCGGCGGGAGCAGCGGACCCGGCACGTGGTGGTCCGTCACCACCACGTCCACCCCTGCCTGGGCGGCGGCCGCCACGGCGTCGTGGGCGACGATGCCGCAGTCGGCGGTCAGGATCAGCCGGGCGTCCGCTTCCACCGCCCGGCGGAGGCCTGCCCGGCCCAGGTCGTAGCCGTCCCGGACCCGGTGCGGAACGAAAGGGACCACGCTGGCGCCGAGGCGCCGCAGGGCACGGGTGTACAGCGCCGCGGCGCAGATCCCATCCACGTCGTAGTCGCCATGCACCAGGATCGTCTCTCGCCGGTCGATGGCCTGCTCGAGCCTGGCGACGGCGGCGGCGACGCCGGCGAGGCGGGACGGCTCGTGCAGGTCTGAGAGGGAGGGTCGGAGGAAGGCGCGTGCCAGGTCGGGCCGATCGTGGCCACGGCTGACCAGGAGGCGACACAGGGGCTCGGGCAGCCGGAGCTCCCGGACCAGCCGGGCTACGGCCTCAGGGGCTACTCCTGCCCCACCGGCCCGCCAGCTCCTGGCAAGGGGCGGTACCGTGCTCATGCGGTCTCGGCGGCGGGCAGGTTCAGGCTCCCAAGCTCAGTCGGTGTAGAGGATGACGCCGCACGCCTCGCAGCGGTGCAGGGCTTCCTGTTGCTGGACCATGCGCTGTTCCTGGATCGGGATCATGCTGAAGCAGTGGCCGCACGCGCCATCGGCCATGAGACGGGCCAGGGTGACCCGCGTCTTGCCGGCCCGTACACGCTCGTAGAGACGTACCGTCTGCGGGTTCATCCGCTCCACGTGCGCCACCCGCTCCTCTTCCAGGGCAGCCATCCGGGACTCCGCCTCGTCGCGACCCCGCTCCAGCTCCTCGAGACGGGGCTCCGTCTCGGCCCTGAGCCGGGCCAGCTTCTTCTCCATCTCGTCCAGCTTCAGCTCCTGGCGCTTCACCTGGTCCATGAGCTCCAGTGCGTCGTTCTCGTCCGCCTCCACGGCCCGCCGCACCAGGTCGATCTCGGTCCGGGCCGCCGCCTCCTCCCGCGCGTTCCGCACCCGCTCCAGCCGGTCCTGGTACTTCTTCAGTTGCGACCGCTTGTCGTCCGCGCCACGCTCCAGCCGACGGACCTCGGCCTTCATCTCATCCACCCGCTGCCGCAGCGCCTCCACCTCCTGCTCGAGCGCCGCCACCGGAGCCTGCAGCTCCTCGAACTCCGGCTCGAACTGCCGTACCCGCTCTTGGGCCTCCTCCATCCGCTCGTCCAGCTCCTGGAGGCCCAGCAGCCCCTCGTAGATATCTCCCATTCGCCTCCTCGTCGGTGTCTACTGAATCCTACACCATGTCTCCCTCTCCTGCACCCCCCCTACCACCCCACCCTGTCCTGCTGTTCCCCGCTCCTCATTTCCGCCACCGGTTCGTCCCCCTGGCCGCCACCGACCTCACCGTGGCCGCCTTCTCCGCCATCAGCCTCCTGAGCCGGATCTTCTCCGCCAGCAGCCGATCCTGCTCCTGGCCCTGGGCCCGGGCGATCTGCTGCTGGAGCTCCTCGAGCCGCTTCAGCTGCGGCCGGAGCAGCAGTTCCTCAACGGCGTCTATGAAGGCCGCGTCGGGGTTCGTCAACTCCACCGGGTCGCCCAGCAGCTCATCCAGGAGCGACCGGGCCGCGGCTCCCGTCTCCAGCGCCGCCAGCTCGCCGCCCCGGCCGGCATGCTCGATCAAGGCGTCGTATAGCTCCCGGTTGACTTCGGCCCTGAAGGCTTCCGGCTGGATAAGGTCCACGGTCTGCTCCAGCCGGGCGGGGTCACGGGCCAGCAGCAGCAGCAGCAGCCGCTCCGTGGGGTCATGGGTCCGCGGGCTGGGCGGCGGACCGCCCGGGGACTCCACGCGCTGCGTCGCCGCCCGCCGGGACGATGGGGACTCGGCGGCGATCTCCTGCTCCAGCGTCTCTCGCCGCACGCCCGTGCGCTTGGCGACACGGTCCACGTAGATGTCACGGAGGGTCGGGTCCTTGGCTGCCCGCAGCGTGGGGAGGAGCCCGTCCAGCGCTCGGCGCACGCCGTCCACCGCCTCGAAGAACCCCCGCTCTTCAAGGATCTGGAGCTTCCGCTCCAGGATATCGACGGCGGCGTCGAGGAACGGTGCCAGCGCTTCCCGCCCGCCCTTCCGCACCACCGAGTCAGGGTCCTCGCCGGGCGGCAACGTCACCACCAGGGGGTGCCCACCGGCCCGCAGGATCTCGTCTCCGCTGCGGAAGGTGGCCCGCAGACCGGCGGTGTCGCTGTCGTAGAGCATGAGGGTCTGGCCCGCGTACCTGACCAGGGTCCGTGCCTGTTCCGGGCTCATGGCGGTCCCCAGAGTGGCCGCCACGTTCTCGATTTCGCGGGCGGCCAGGGAAACGTAGTCCATGTACCCCTCGACGACCAGCGCCGCCCCTTCCTTCCGGATCGCGCCCTTGGACCAGGCCAGGCCGTAGAGCTCGTTGCCCTTCTGGTAGAGAGGCGTCTCCGGCGAGTTGAGGTACTTGGGCCCCTTGGCGTCGGCCCCCAGGGCCCGCCCGCCGAAGGCGATTACCCGGCCGCGCACATCGGTGGTGGGGAAGACCAGGCGGTCCCGGAGCCGGTCGTAGGGCTCGTCCACCTTCTCACTGCGCTTGATGAGCCCTGCCGTCTCCAGGAGCTGGTCGTCGAAGCCGTGACGGTGGGCGGCATCGCGCAGCGCCCGCCAGTCCGCCGGCGCGTAGCCCAGGAGGAACCGCTCCGCCGCCTCGTCGCCGATGCCCCGGTCCTCCAGGTACCGGCGGGCACGCTCGCCGGCCCGGGGCTCCCGGAGCTGACGCTGGTAGAAGTCGGCTGCGAAGGCCACGGCCTCCCGGTACGGGGCCAGGGCGTCTTCCTCCGGCCGCGCGTCCCGGCGCGGGATCTCTATCCCCTCCCTCGCCGCCAGCTTCTCCACCGACTCGTTGAAGGAGAGGCCCAGGTGCTTCATGAGGAAGGAGAACACGTCACCCGACTCGCCGCAGCCGAAGCACTTGTAGAAGCCCTTGGCCGGGACCACGCAGAACGATGGCGTCTTCTCCTGGTGGAAGGGGCAAAGCCCCTTGAACTCCTTGCCCGCCCGCTTCAGGGGCACGTGCTCGCCGATCACCTCCACAAGGTCGGCCCGCTCCCGGACCTCGTCCACGATCCGGTCGGGTATCATGCCAGCTCCGCCACGGTCACGCCCACGCCGCCCTCACCCAGGCCGCCGGGTCGGTGGGAGAGGACCCGGTGATCCTGCTCCAGCAGCTCGACCACCACCTTCCGGAGCACGCCGGCCCCCTTCCCGTGGACGATCCGCAGGCTGGGCAACCCCGCCTGTACCGCCGCATCCAGGGCCGGGTACAGCCTGCCCGCCACCTCCTCGGCCCGGAGCCCGAGGAGGTGGACCTCCGTCGACGCCTCGAAGGACGGACCGCTCCAGCCGCCCGATGCCGCGCCCCTGCCCTTCCGACCCCGGCCCTCCCCGGCGCTGGCACCCTTTCCACCCCCTGCCTCCTCCACGGGCTCCAGGTCCTGGACCCGGACGTCCAGCCGCAACCCCTTGGCCTCCACCGTGGCCCGGCCGTCCCGGACCTCCACCACCACGCCTCTTGCCCCGGTGGCCACTATCCGCACGGGCATGCCGGGCTCCAGGGGCGCGGCGGGCGCCTCCCCGGCCTCTTTGGCCGACCCGGCCGACCCGCCGACCGGCCGGTCCGGCGATCGCTCGGCCTGGCGCCGCGCGGCCCCTTCCACCTGTCGCCTGGCCGTCCTGGCCGCGCCCTCGAAGGCCTGGCGGTCGCCACCCGCCTCCACCACGGACCGGAGCTCGGCGATGGCGGCTTCCACGTCACGGCGGGCGTCCAGCAGGAGGTCCCGGGCCTGTTGCCGGGCACGACGCTCCATGTCCGCCTCACGACGGCGGACCTCCCTGCTCCGCTCGTCCAGCTCGGACCGGAGCCGGTCGGCGTCCGTCCGGGCGGCGATGGCGGCCTCCCGCTCCCGGTCGGCGGCGGCCAGGGCGGCGGCCAGCTCCCGCTCCTTCTCCTCGAGCTCGGTCAGGAGCTGGCTCACATCCCGCTCCCCCTGCGGCAGCAGCGACTCGGCCCGCGCCAGGACGCCCTCGGGGAAACCCAGCCTCCGGGCGATGGCCAGGCCGTAGCTCCGGCCAGGTATCCCCTTGAGCAGCCTGAAGGTGGGCTCCATGGCCGCGGCGTCGAACTGGAGCGACGCGTTCACCACGCCCGGCTCCTCCCCGGCCAGCAGCTTGAGCTGGCCCAGGTGCGAGGTGGCCACGGTCATGGTCCCCCGCCGGGTCAGCTCCACCAGGATCGACCGGGCCAGGGCCGCGCCCTCCGTGGGGTCCGTCCCGCTGCCGATCTCGTCGATCAGGGCCAGGCACTCGTGGTCCGCCTCGGCTACCACCTCCCCCAGGTTCTCCAGGTGCGCCGAGAAGGTGGACAGGCTGGCCTCGATGGACTGCTCGTCGCCTATGTCCGCGTACACATTCCGGAAGACGGGAAGCGAGCTCCCCTCGGCCACGGGCGGGACGACGCCTGCCTGCGTCATCAGGCTGATCAGGCCGATGGCCTTGAGCAGGACCGTCTTGCCCCCCGTATTGGGGCCCGACACCACCAGCGTCCGCTCACCAGGCTCCAGGTGCAGGGCGAAGGGCACCACCGGCCGGTCGCTCTCCAGCAGCAACGGGTGCCGGCCAGCGACGACCACGTATTCCTCCACGCTCTCGCTCAGGGCCGGCCGCTCCGCCATGTGCTCAGCGGCGTAGCGGGCGCGGGCGTAGAGGCTGTCCAGCTCCACCAGCGCCTCGAGCGAGCCGCTCAGCTCGCTGGCATGGGGCCGGAGCGACGACGTCAGCCCGTCCAGGATCCGCTGGACCTCCCGCGCCTCCGCCAGCTCCAGCTCCCGGACCCGGTTCATGAGGTCCAGGGCCAGCGGCGGCTCGATGAAGAGGGTGCCGCCGGTGGCCGACTCGTCGTGGACGATCCCGCCCACCCGGGCCCGGCCCTCGCGCCTGACCGGTACCACGTAGCGACCCTCACGGACCGTGACCGAGGCGTCCGGTACCTGGATCGCCGAGGGCAGCTTGGCCATGAACCGCTCCAGCCGCTCCACGATGGTGCTCCGCAGCGAGCGCAGCTCCCGCCGGATCCGGGCCAGCTCCGGGCTCGCCTGGTCCCGCACCTCGCCGGCCTCGTCGATGGCCCGCTCGATGGCCACCGCCCGGTCCTCCAGCGAGACCAGCCGCTCCGCCAGACCTCGCAGCGGTGGCAACGACTCCACGTGCCGGCGCAGCACGGACCGGGCGGACCCGCTGGAGCGGATCAGCCGGGCGCCGTCCAGCAGCGGGCGAGGCTCCCACACCGAGCCGGGCTTGGACAGGCGCTTCAGCTCCGAGCGCAGGTCGGGTATGGCATGGACTGCCCAGCCGTCGGTCCGGGACAGCAGGTCCATCATGGCGTCCACGCGACCCAGCTCCCGGTCGATCCAGCCCCGGTCCGTCCTGGGCTCGAGGGTCCGCACCGCGGCGGCGCCGAGAGCCGTGCCGGCGCGGCCCGCCACCGCGTCCAGGGCGGCGGGGAACTGGAGCACCAGGAGGGCGTGACGGTTGATCACTCGCCTCAGCCCAGCTCCTCGCGGACGATCCGGTTCGCCTCCCGGCCGTCGAACCGGCCCTTGATGCGCGGCATGAGGACGCCCATGACCGAGCCCATGTCCGTGGCGCCCGTTCCTATCGCCTCTCGCACCAACCGCCGGACCTCCGCCTCGCCCAACGACTCCGGCATGTATTCGCCCAGCAGATCAGCCTCCCGCTCCTCTTTCTCGGCCAGCTCGGCACGGCCCGCCGACCGCATCTGCTCCGCCGACTCACGACGCTGCTTGATGGCCTTGCCTATCACTCCCACCACGTCCTCGTCAGTGGCCTCCCGGCCGAGCTGGATCTCCCGGTTCCGCACCTCCGAGAGGGTGGTGGTCAGCACCGTGGTCCGGAGCCGGTCCTTGGCCCGGCGAGCTTCGTTCAGGTCACTCCGCAACCGATCCTTCAATGCCATTCTCGCCTCCGCGCATTCCGCCATCCCGTGCCTGTCCCAGGCTGACTTCAACCAGGCGCATCGGGCCATTCCCTGCCGGGGCCCTGCCCGCCATCATGGGTGACCAGGCACCAGGAGGCCACCATGTCAGACGCTACCCTGGACTCTGCCGCGCTCCTGCTGCGGCACGACAACGCCATCGCCATATCCCTCACCAGGCTCGCCCGGGCCGTGCCCGGCGAGCCGAGCCTGGACCGCCTCGAGCGCCGCCTCCGCGGCGACGAGCGGTTCGTGCTCCTCGAGACGCCGGCCCTCCTGCCCGGGCTGGAGGCCTGGACGCCGCAGGACCTGGCAACCTACGAGCCGGCGCTCCGCCAGCTCGACCTCGGCGACGTCCGGCTGGTCATGCTCCGGGACCGGCGTGCCGGCGCCGCGGGCAGGAGCCCCCTGGCCGCCCTCCTGCACCAGACCTTGCTCGAGCTGCTCGCCCTGCCGGGCGCCGGCCGCTTCGCCGCCGCCGCCGAGCAGGCCAATGCCGCCCTCAGCCTGGTCAGCGATCGACCCGACCCAGCAGCCCGGTCCACCAGCCCTCCTCCCGGTCCTCAGCCTCCAGGCCGAGACGGGCGCCCGAGGTGGCGTCCAGCACCAGCGGCGCCTCCGATTCCATGATCCCGCCCAGGATCACCCGACCGCCAGGGCTGATCGCCCGGCGGAAGCCGGGCAGCAGTGGGACGAGGACGCCGCTCAGCACGTTCGCCACGATCAGGTCGAAGCCCGGCACCCCGTGCCGGGCCAGGTACGCCGCGTCCACCTCGTCGTTCACCAGCTCCACCCGCCGGCCCCAGGGTGACCGCTCCAGGTTCGCCCTGGCGTTACCCATGGACTCCGGGTCGGACTCCACCGCCAGCACACGGTCGGCCCCGAGACCAGCCGCCGCCAGGGCCAGGATCCCGCTCCCCGTACCCACGTCCAGTACCCGCTCACCGCCCGCCAGCACGCCCTCCATGAGGCGGAGGGCGCCCCTGGTGGTGGCGTGCTCACCGGTGCCGAAGGCGGTGGCCGGATCGATCACCACCAGTACCGGCGAAGCGACGCCGGCGACCAGCGCCCGGGCCTCATCCTCGTTCCATGGCTGGGCCACCACCACCCGTCGGCCCACCCGTCGCGGAGCCAGTCCCCGCCGCCATTGGCTGCTCCAGTCCTCGTCCGCCTGCCAGCGCCACTCCAGCTCGGGCTCCGACCCGACCAGGTGGCGGAGCCGCTCCGCCGCGGCGGCCACGAATGCCTTCGGATCCGCCGGTGGGTCCAGATGGGTCCTGAGCCAGTCGTCGTCCTCGTGCACCGCGCTGCCCCCCAACGCGAAGAGCCCCTCGGCGAGCTCTCCAGTCGACTCGTCCGAGGGGACTCTGACCGACAGCACCAGCCAGCGGTCAGGCATCAGGCGCTGAACGCCTGCCGGACCCGGCTCCAGAAGCCGCCGGCCTCCCGGTCACCTTCCATGCTCTCTGGTGCGTCGGTCTCCACGTCCCGGAGCTGGCGGATCAGCTTCTCCTGTTCAGGGCTCAGCTCGGTGGGCACCCACACCACGACCCGCACGAGCTGGTCCCCGTGACCCGCCTCCTGGAGCCGCGGCAGCCCGGCGCCCTGGATCCGGAGCATCGTGCCCGACTGTGTGCCAGGGGATATCGTGACCTCCGCCCTGCCCGTCACCGTCGGCACCTCGACCCTGTCACCCAGCACCGCCTGACAGTACGTGACGGGCAGCTCGTGGTAGATGTCGGCGCCGTCCCGGACGAAGCGGGGGTCTTCCTCCACTTCCAGCACCACGTAGACGTCGCCTCGCGGGCCACCGCGGCGGCCCACGTTGCCCTTCCCGCGGACCGTTATATAGTCACCGCTCGAGACGCCCGGCGGCACCGTCACGTCCAGCGACGTCTCCCCCTTCTCGACGCCCTGGCCGGCGCAGGCGACGCACCGGTCACGGATCACCCGCCCCTCACCGTCACACGTCGGACACGCCGTGACGGTCATGAGCTGGCCCAGCATCGAGCGCTGGACCCGACGGACCTCGCCGTTCCCGCCGCAGGTCTCACAGGCCTCCGGCGGAGCGCCGCCCTCCGCGCCCGTCCCGGCGCACTCGCCGCACGGGTCCAGGGCCTGGACGCGGAGAGTCTTCTCCGCCCCCGAGGCCACCTCCTCCAGCGTGAGCGGCAGCCGCAGCCGGATGTCGGAGCCCTGCCGGACGCCTCGCCCACCGCGGCCGCCAGCCGGGTGGCCGCCGCCGAACAGGTCTCCGAAGCCGAAGCCGCCGAAGTCCCGCATGAAGATCTCCAGCGCGTCGGAGAAATCGAAGCCGCCGAAACCAGCCCCGGCACCCGCCCCCTTGAGACCGGCATGGCCGTACCGGTCATAGGCGGCCCGCTTCTGCGGGTCACGGAGCACTTCGTACGCCTCCGTGGCCTGGCGGAACCGCTCCTCCGCCTCCTTCGAGCCGCCGTTGCGGTCAGGATGGTTCTCGAACGCCAGCTTCCGGTACGTCTTCTTGATCGCCTCGGCGTCGGCACCACGCTCGACGCCCAGGACCTCGTAATAATCTCGCATACCCTCTCGGTTCAATCCTTGGCCGCCAGCCCTGCCGACTCCTGCCCGTCAGGCCTGGCGCTGTACAGCTCAGAAACCATCCTGCTCGTGCTATCCACTATCGTGACCACCCGGTCGTAAGGCATCCGCGTCGGCCCGATCACCCCGATCACGCCCGCCAGGTCACCCACTCGATACTCGCCGGTGACCAGCGTGAAGCCCGTGAGCTCCGGGGCCTCGTTCTCCGAGCCGATGCTGATCTGCAACTGCGAGTCACGGGACCGCCGCGTCAACACCTTCGCCAGCAGCTCCCGCCGCTCCGTCAGCTCGATCAGCCCGCGCAGCTGCGGACCCGACTCGAACTCCGGCTGGCTCGCCAGCACGCTCGCATGACCCAGATGCACCTCGTCACCCGTCAGATCGAACAACTCATCCGCCGACTGGAGGAAGATGTTCAGCAACTCCGACGTCGGTCGATCGCCGCCGGGCGCGCTGTCACGCAGCCGCTCCGGTAGCGTGCTCCGGATCTCCGCCATCGTCAGCCCCGCCAGTCGCTCGTTCAGCACCACCATCAGACTCACGAGCGTTCCCCGCGGGACCGACAGGGGAAGGTCTACATACACCGTACGGACCATACCGTTTCGGAGGGTCAGTACCAGCAGCACCTTCTCCGGGGACAGGGCCATGAGCTCGAGCCGCTCGAGGACCACCTCGTCCACGGACGGCGCGATGGCAACGCCCAGCTCCCCCGTCAGGAGACCCATGGCCTGGGCAGCTCGCCGGACCAACCGCTCCAGCGGGCCAGACGACTCACCATCGCCCAGCTCCCGTCGCAGCTTCCGCGCCTGCGCCACCGTCAGCCGCTGCGGCCGCATCATCGTGTCCACGTAGTAACGGTACGCCTGGTCCGTGGGGATGCGACCTGCCGACGTGTGGGGATGGTAGAGGAAACCCTTCTCCTCCAGGTCCGACATGGTGTTGCGGACCGTGGCAGGTGACACGCCCAGGTTGGAACGCCTGGCCACCGTACGGCTGCCCGCCGGCTCAGCCGTCTCCACGTACGTCCGGATCACCGCGTCCAGGACGCACCGCTCCCGTTCCGTGAGCGCGACTTCACTCATTGTCCTCGCCTGTGATGACCTCTTCCTGGCCGACCCCTGAAAGTGGCGACGGAGGGCCGGGATCTCAAGCGGTCCCGGTTCCGCCAGCCGCCTCAGTACCGACGACGACGCCCGGGTCGGCGCCAGCGCCGGCTTCGCCACCCGCGCCACCTCGGGCAGCCGTCGTCGTCGGCGCGGCCGCTGTTGCGTCGAGCTCCACCGCCAGGCGGTCGAGCAGGAGCCAGCCCGCGGGCGTGAGCCGTAGCCGCTCCGTATCCGGCGCGGCCCAGCCCTGCTCTACCCACCTTGACACCAGCGCCCGCCCCCCGTCCTCCAGCTTCCTTGCGGGCAGGCCCTCCCGGGTCCGCAAAGCCAGCCAGTAGCGTTCGAGCCGGGCGCCCGCCGTGTCCAGCTCCTCGTGGCCAGCCCGCGGGAGCTCCCCGCGTGCCACCAGGGTCCGGTACTCTTGCCAGCCGCGGTGGTTCCACCAGCGCCGCGGCGGCAGGTAGGAGTGGGCGCCGTTGCCCAGCCCCAGATACGGCACCCCCTCCCAGTAGGCCCTGTTGTGTCGGCTCTCGCGTCCCGGCCGAGCGAAGTTCGACACCTCGTAGTGCTCATAGCCCTCGGCCGCCAGCCGATCGGCCACGGCCAGGTACTCGTCCGCGTACCGCTCGGCGTCCGGCACCGACTCCCGCCCCTCGGCGACCCACCGGGCCAGCGGCGTGCCCGTCTCCACGGACAGGCCGTACACCGCCACGTGTTCGGGCTCGAGCGCCAGGATCCGGTCCAGGTCGTCATGTAGGTCACGGCCCAGCCGCCCCGGCAAGCCGAAGATCAGGTCGAGGCCCACGTTGTCGAAGCCCGCGGCCCGGGCGGTCCCCACGGCGCGCGCGGCCCCTCCAGGCTCGTGCAGGCGCCCCATCCAGCGCAGGCTGGGGCCGTGGAAGGTCTGGACGCCCAGGCTGATCCTGTCCACGCCCGAGGCGCGCCAGTCGCGGGCGAGCTCGGGGGTGAAGGACTCGGGGTTCGCCTCGACCGTGAGCTCCTCCAGGTCGCCGGCGTCCGCATGGCCCGCGACCCGGGACAGGAGGCGGGCCACGGCGCCCGTACCCAGCAACGACGGCGTGCCGCCGCCCAGGTATAGCGTCACCAGGCGCAGGGACCCGTCCCAGCCCTGGGCCCGCGCCACCAGCTCGAGTTCGTTCGCCACGGCGTCGACCCAGGCAGCGACGGGCGGCTCGGCGGCCACCTGCACAGCAAAATCGCAGTAGCTACAGCGGCGAGCGCAGAACGGGGCGTGGACGTAGAGGTGGCGAGGAGTCAGGCCCTCCTGGCCGCTGTCGCCGACGCCGGTGGTGTGCTTGGCACGCATGACCGGTGGGACTACCCTGCCCCCGACCGTCGGTTCAACAACGGGCGAACCGGAGCCCGGGCAGCTGGCGGACGTGGCCCTGGATCTCCAGCGCGAGCAGTGATGCCAGGCTCTGGCGCGGCTCGAGGCCCAGCTCCGCGGCCAGCTGGTCGACGTGCCGGGGCGTCAGCCCCAGGGACCGCCAGAGTGCCAGGCCCACCCCGTGGAGACCCTCGGGCGCCACGTCCTGCTCATCCTCAGCCGGAGAGCATACCGAGAGATCCAGACCAGCGACCACCTCACCCGCCGTCGTCACCAGTTGCGCGCCGTCGCCGATGAGCGCATTCGACCCGGCGCTGGCCCGGCTGCCACTGGAGCCTGGCACGACGAAGACCTGGCGACCGATGTCCAGAGCGTGCTGAACGGTGCTGAGGGCCCCGCTCTTGACCGGCGCCTCCACCACCACCAGCGCCTTGGCCAGGGCGGCGATCAGACGATTCCGGCGGGGGAAGTGGAACTGCGCCGGTGGCGTGCCCGGCAGGAACTCGCTCAGCAGCAGCCCCTCCCGCGCGATCAACCGCTGGAGCGGCCGGTGTCGGGGCGGGTACGCCACGTCCAGGCCGCAACCCAGGATGGCTATGGTCCGGGCCGCGCCGGCACCCACGTGCGCGGCGCCGTCTATCCCCAGGGCGAGCCCGCTCACCACCACGGCACCGGCGTCGGCTATGCCGCGGCCCAGCCGGGTGGCCATGGCGGCGCCACGCGGGGTGCACGAGCGCGTCCCCACGATTGCCACCAGTGGCGACGCCAGCAGCTCCAGCCTGCCGGCTGCGAACAGCACGAAGGGCGGGTCCGACAGGTTCTTCAGGCTCTCGGGGTAGGTCTCCATGCCCGGGACCAGCACGTGGACGCCGAACCGGTCGATGGTCCGGAGGGCGACCCTGGCCCAGCCCTCCGCCCGCTGGACCTCGGCCTGCCTGAGCCCGCGGGTCGACTCCCTGATCATGCCGCGCAGAGCCGCGGCCGTGGCCGCTGCGTTCGTTGCCTCCTCCACCGCCGACCGCAGTCGCGCGTGGCCAACGCCGGGAACCGCCATGGCCCGCACCACCCACTCCAGGACTTCACGGCCCGGCCGGACCGGAGGAGGCCTGACAGCCGGGGCCTGTTCGGCGCCACCCGTCAGGGTGCCCACCGCTCCCCAGCCCCCGGCCCGTGGTCGGTCCGATCCGCGGCGGTACGGTCGCCCGTCCCGCGGAGGCTCCCGCCCCCGGACTCCTCCTCGTCCCCACCCAGCTCGAGGCGGACGTGGCGCCAGACCGCTTCCTTCCATTCTTCCAGCCCCTGGCCGGTCACGGCAGAGATCACGAACCGGCCCCAGGCGCCGTCCGCACCCAGGACCGGCGGCGACTCGTCCGGCGGGAGCAGATCGCTCTTGCTGATGACCAAGCAGAACGTCTTCTCCGCCAGCTTCTCCGAGTAGGCCCGCAGCTCCGCCTGGAGCGTCGCCAGCTCGGCCGCCGGGTCCTGCGAGTCCGCCGGGATCAGGAACGTCAGGGTCCGTGTCCGCTCGATATGACGGAGGAACTGCAGGCCGAGACCCCTGCCCTCATGGGCACCCTCTATGATGCCAGGGATGTCCGCCAGGACGAACGTCCTGCCGTCGCTCAACTGCACCACGCCCAGGTTGGGCTGGAGCGTGGTGAAGGGATAGTCGGCCACCTTGGGCCTGGCCGCCGAGACCGACGCCAGCAACGTGGACTTCCCCGCGTTGGGGAAACCGACGAGCCCCACGTCGGCGATGAGCTTCAGCTCCAGGGTGATCCGCCGCTCCTCGCCAGGCTCGCCCGGCTCCCACTCCCTGGGTGCCCTGTTGGTGGGCGTGGCAAAGGCCGCGTTGCCACGGCCGCCACGACCGCCGCGGGCCACCAGCAGCTCGTCGTCCTCCTGGACCAGCTCGCCCAGGACCTCGTCGGTGTCGGTGTCCCGTACCACCGTGCCCTTGGGGACCCGTAGCACCAGGTCCTGGCCACTGCGGCCCGTCCGGTCCTTGCCCTGGCCGTGCTGGCCACGCTCCGCCCGGTGGTGCTCCTGGTATCGATAATCGAGAAGGGTGTCGAGCTGAGGGTCCACCCGCAAAATCACGTCGCCGCCCTTGCCGCCATCGCCGCCGGAAGGGCCACCACGCGGCACGAACTTCTCCCGGCGGAAGGCCTCCGCGCCGGAACCGCCTGTGCCTCCGTACACCCGGACCGTCACCTGGTCGACGAACATTCACTCCCCACTTTTCCCACGGGACCGACCGCGCACCCGCGCCCACACCCGATCCGCCTCTTCGGCCCGGCCGGGACCGATCAGGTCCCGCACCGCCTCCAACACCCCGGCCACCTGCGACGGCGTAGCGCCCACGTTGAGGCAGCCGCGCAGGTGCGCGTGCAGTTGCCTTGTGGCCCCGCTGGCGGCGAGCTGGGCCGCGATACACAGCTCCCGGATACGCAGGTCCAGGGCCGGCCTGCCCAGCACCTTGCCGTAGCCATCCGTCACCGCCCACCGGTCCAGGTCCGGATGGATCTGACTCATCAGCTCACGCAGAGCGTGGTACTGATCGCCGTAAACCGCACGACAGGTGCGCTCGCCCCGCTCACGCCACAGGGACAGGTCCTCCTCGACTGGCGACGCCGCCGGCCTACCCGTCCGGCTACGCCAAAGGGTGAGGGCATTGAGGGCTGCCGGGTAGCCCAGGAAGAGGTGACTCTGCAGCAGCACCTCTTCCGCGCCCACAGGGTCCGCCGCGGCAGCCGCGTCCATGGCCGCCGCCTGGGCTGCCTCGTCTACCACCAGTGACGCAGCCAGCCGCACCAGCGACCTCACCCTGTCATCCACTTCGCCCAGCCCCCTCTATGGTGGCATCATCCTCCCGCCCGGTCCATGGCGGATCGGGACCGGTTGATTTCTGGTTGCGACGCACCATGCCCATGCCGATCCCGAGCAGCACCAGCGAGCCACCCAGCACCAGCTGGAGCGTGGGCGGCTCCCTGATCCCCGGCAGCCACCAGGCCAGCAACGTCGCGCCGATGGGCTCTCCCAGCAGAGCCAGATTCGCCACATAGGCCGGCAGGTAGCGGAGGGAGTAGTTCACGCCGGTGTGGCCGATCATCATCGGGCCCGCCGCCAGCGCCAGGAACACGAGCCAGTCGGTGCCCGGGTAACCCGTCAACGCCACGTTCGGATGAACAGCCGCACCGAACAGCAGCAATGCAGCGGCCACGCCGTACACCACCGCGATATAGCTCCACAGGTCCAGCCGCTGGCGTACGCCCCGGCCGATGACGTAATAGCACGCGACGAAGACGGCCCCGGCCACCGCCAGCAGATCACCCAGCAGAGGCTCCGGACCGCGAGCGAAACCGCCCCAGCCGATCACCCCAGCACCCAATACCGCCACGCCGATGCCCAGCCACTGGCGGCGGCTCGGCGACTCCTTCAAAAACGCCACCGACAGTATGGCCACGAAGACCGGCTGCGTGGAGACCAATACCACCGAGCTTGCAACGGTCGTGTAGGAAAGCGACGTGATCCAGCTCCAGAAATGCGCCGCCAGGAAGAAACCCGCACCCAGCGCAAGCACCCAGTCCCGACGGCTCATGGCCCGGATCGAGCGACCACGGTCCCGCGCCACCACCACGATGGCGATGAACAGCACCGACAGGGCCACCCGCCAGGCCGCCACCGCCAGCGGCGGCGCCGTGGCATAACGGACCAGTGGGCCGCCCCAGCTCATGGCCAGCACCGCCGCCAGAAGCACCAGACCTGGCGGAGGAGCGAAGCCGGTACCCCGCGAAACGTTTGCGCTACGCATGGCCGGCGAATATACGGCCTCCCCGCCCGGAACGCTGTAGCCACCCGACCCCCGCCACGGTTCCCTCTGTCTCTGTCAGCAGGAAGTGTGGGCGGCCCTGGCGGGACCGAGGCACCCACACTTCCTGCTGACAGAGACAGATGCGCCCTTAAGGGGCAGCTGTGGTGTGTCGGCGCCCGGCGGTCAGCCCATGCCCGGCAGACCGTGGATGTTCTCTATCACCAGCCTCAGCCCCAGGGCCAGGAAGAAGAGCCCGAAGATCATGCGGAGCTTCCTGGCGCTCAGTCGCTGGTTCACCCGGGCGCCCAGGCGGACGGAGAATATGGACCCGGCCAGGATCGGCAGGCCGGCCATGTAGTGGATGTAGCCCAGGCTTCCTGGCGGCATGAGCTGGGCACCGGGTTCGGCAGTGGCATACCCGGCGACGGCGGCTGTGGCGGTGAAGACGATCACGGCCATGGATGTGGCGGCCACCTTCTCCAGCCCGAGTCCCACCACGTAGACGAGTATGGGTATGGCCACTATGCCGCCGCCCACGCCGAGCAGCGAGGACAGTCCGCCCACGAAGACGCCCCCGATGGCGCCGAGCCACAGGTGTCCGTTCTTGGTCTCCGTGTCGCGGACGCGGCGTGGCAGGAGCAGCTGTATCCCCGAGGCGGTGAGGAGTGCGCCGAACCCCAGCTTGAGCCCTTGGGCCGGGATAATGGGCGCGAGTCGCGTGGCGAGGAATGCGGCGCCGAGGGCGAAAGCGGCCATGGGCAGGGCGCTGCGCCAGGAGACCACGCCGGCCCGGTGGTACGCCCAGGTGCCGATCACGGCAATAGGAACGATGACGAAGAGGCTGGTGGCGTGGGCAACCACGGCGTGCAGGTCCTGGGGCAGCTCCACCCCGCTCCAGGCGGGGTTACCGTAGAAAAAGTAGAGGAGGGGCACTATCAGCACCCCTCCTCCAACTCCTACCAGGCCGGAGACGAACCCGACCAGGATCCCAGACGCCGCCAGCGACAGCAGGGCCCAGACTTCCACGTCGCTACGGGTGTCGCACCCGGGACTCGCGCTGCGCCTGCCAGTTCGAGCCCAACGTCAGGCCTCGCTCCTCCGCGTAGGCGGGGAGCAACGCGAATGCTTCCGCAACGGAGCTGGACGTCCTCAGCAGCTCGGCCGCCGAGCGGACGCGCGGGTCGTTCTCCATCAGGCGCCTCCACCCCTCTTCGCGGCCGAACTTGGCGACGCTGATCTCGTAGACCAGGCGCCGGGAGACGAAGTCGTACGCGTCGTCGTAGACCTCCCGGTCGATGGCTATGCCTTCACGCTCGAGAGACGCATGGAAGCGGTCGAGCATGGCCTCGGTGACGGGGAAGCCAGGCTGCAGGTTGCTGTTCTGCTGTGCGTACTCCACGGCCTCGGCGTAGAGGAGCTGCTCGAACCGTGACCAGTCCTCGCCGATGGCCTGGACCAGCCGCTGCTCCGCCGAGGTGAGCGTATCCATCACCACCAGGTCCGGCGTGATGCCGCCGCCGCCCAGCACCATCCGGCCCTTGCTGGTCCGGTACGTGGCCACGCCTTCTTCCAGCTTCTGCTCCACGTCCAGGGCCGCACCTGCCGGCTCGCGGGGCTCCGTCTCGCCGGCGTCCGCCACGGCGGCCGCCCCGTGGGCGTCGATGCCGTACGGCTTCTGGATGCTGCGTCCCGACGGCGTATACCACCGTGCCGTGGTGAGCCTCAGCATGTTGTTGCCCGGCAGCTGATAGAGGGTCTGCACCGAGCCCTTGCCGAAGGTGGTCTCCCCGATCAGGACCGCCCGGTCGTGGTCCTGGAGCGCGCCGGCCACGATCTCGGAGGCCGATGCGCTGCGCAAGCCGATCAGGATCGCCAGCTCGAGGTCGGGATAGGCGTCACCGGTGCGGGCCCGCAGCACGTGGTTCTGGTCGGGGGTCCGGCCCCGGGTCTCCAGCACCAGCTGGCGCCGGTCCAGGAACAGGTCGGCCACGTTCAGGCCCTGGTCCAGCAGGCCGCCGGTGTTGCGGCGCATGTCCAGCACCAGGGACTTCATGCCCTGGTGCTGGAGCCGGTCGATGGCCGCGCGCAGACTGTCGGTGGCCGTCTCGCTGAACACTGACAGCTCGACGTAGCCCACCTCGTCGTCCAGCATGTAGGCGGCGGGGACCGCGGTGATCTCGATGTCCGCGCGGGTGATCTCGAAGGGGATGGGCGTATCGATCCCGCCGCGGGCCACCTCTATGCGGACCGGCGTGCCCTTGGGGCCGCGGAGCACCGATACCGCCTTGTCCGTGCTCCAGCCCCGGGTGCTCTCGCCCTCGACCTGGATGATCCGGTCGCCCGCCTGGAGGCCGGCCCGCTCGGCGGGCGAGTTGGGCAGCGGCGACAGGACGGTGAGCCAGCCGTTGCGCACGTCTATCTCGATGCCCAGCCCACCGTACTCGCCCTGCGTCTGAAGGCGCAGTCGCTCGTAGTCCTCGGGGGTCATGAACGATGTGTGCGGGTCACCCAGCTCGTGGAGCATGCCGTCGATGGCCATGCGGTAGAGGCGGTCGGGGTCCGTCTCGTCCACGAACCTGGTGGAGACGTGGCGCACTACCTCCTCGAGGAGACGGGCCTGGAAATAGACGTTCTTCTGCGGGTCCACGCCCTGCTGCATCAGCCAGCCCCCGCTCATGACTCCGATCAGGGCCACGAGTGCAGGGGTCGCCACCGTACGCTTCATTCTCATCCAACCTCCGTAACGCTTCGCCACGAGATCTGCGCGGGCTCCTTTCTCTAACACTCTGCCTGCGAGAAGGTTTCCGGGCACCGCCGAGTGAGCAGGGCGATCACGGCGTCGTGCACCACGGCCTCGGGAGCCGAGGCGTCCACCCGCTCGACACGATCGTCTTCCTGTACGAGCAATCGGTATGCCTCGGCGACCCGGGCATGGAACTCGTTCCCCGCCCTCTCGATCCGGTCGGGGCCGCGGCCAGCGGCAGCATGCCTGGCGGCGCCGGCGGCCGCGTCCAGGTCGAGGACGATGGTGAGGTCCGGCTCCAGAGCGCCGGTGGCGAAGGTGTTCATCGCTGTCACGTCAGCCAGGGGCAAGCCACGACCGTACGCCTGATAGGCCAACGTGGACAGGTGGAAGCGGTCGGTTACGACCACTCGCCCTGCCGCCAGCGCGGGCCGTATCACCTCGTCGACCAGTGCCGCCCTGGCCGCCAGGATCAGCAAGAGTTCCGAGAGGGCGGGCACATTGTCGGCCTCCAGCAGGACCCGCCGGACCTCCTCGCCCACCGCCGTGCCGCCGGGCTCGCGGGTCAGCACCGGATCGTGGCCACGGTCCCGGAGCCAACTCGCCAGCAGCCCGACCTGCGTGGTCTTGCCCGAGCCCTCGGGGCCCTCCAGCGCGATGAACACGCCCCTCTCGCCCGCGCCGTCAGCCGCCGCCATCGTTACTCGCCCCGCTGCCCTTGGTGCCACCGCTCTGCCAATCGTTCGCCAACCCGAGTCCCTCCGCTCCTGCCTACTCGTAGTACTCCCGGCCCAGGTGCGTTATCTGCTCCTCGCCCATGAGGTGCCGCAACGTGTTCTTCAGCTTCATGTGCTGGATGAAGATGTCGTGCTCGGGGTACAGCTCGGGCGCGTGGAGCGGGCTCTTGAAATAGAAGCTCAGCCATTCCTGGATCCCCGCCATCCCGGACCGTGCCGCCAGGTCCAGGAACAGGGCCAGGTCCAGCACGATGGGCGCGGCCAGGATCGAGTCCCGGCAGAGGAAGTCGATCTTGATCTGCATGGGGTAGCCCAGCCACCCGAAGATGTCCAGGTTGTCCCAGCCCTCCTTGTTGTCGCCCCGGGGAGGGTAGTAGTTGATCCGGACCTTGTGGTAGATGTTGCCGTACAGCTCGGGGTACATGTCCGGCTGGAGAATGTGCTCGAGGACGCCCAGCTTCGACTCCTCCTTCGTCTTGAACGACTCGGGGTCGTCCAGTACCTCGCCGTCCCGGTTCCCCAGGATGTTCGTGCTGAACCAGCCGCTGAGCCCCAGCATCCTGGCCTTGAGGCCGGGCGCGATGATGGTCTTGATCAGCGTCTGGCCCGTCTTGAAGTCCTTGCCGGCGATGGGGACGCCGTTGGCCGCCGCCAGCTCGTGCAGGGCCGGGAAGTCGGCGCTCAGGTTGGGCGCGCCGTTGGCGTACGGCACACCCTCCTTCAGCGCCGCCCAGGCGTAGATCATGGACGGGGCGATGGCGGGATCGTTGTCCTCCATGGCCCGCTCGAAGGCGGCCAGGCTCTGGTGCGCCGGGCCAGGGGCGATGAAGATCTCCGTCGAGCCGCACCAGATCATGACCAGCCGGTCGCAGCCGTGCTCGGCCATGAAGCGACGGATGTCGTCCCTGAGCTGCTCGCCCAGATCCCGCTTCGTCCGGCCAGTCTTCACGTTCGGGCCGTGTAGCCGCTTCACGTAGTCGGGGTCGAACACGGCCGGCATGGGCCGGATCGTCTGGAGGAACGCGGCCACCGGCTCGATGTCCCGGTCTTCCAGCACCTTCGCCACACGGGCGCTCTCCAGCGCGTCATCCGGAATCGGGTCCCAGGCACCGAAGACGAGCTGGTCCAGGGCCGCCAGCGGGACGAAGTCGCGGATCCGGGGCACGCGCTCCTCGGTCCGCTTGCCGAGCCTGATGGTCTGGAGCTGGGTGACCGAGCCGACGGGCTCGGCAACGCCACGCCGGATGGCTTCGACTCCGGCGATGAAGGTGGTGGCCACGGCGCCCAATCCAGGGAGCAGCACTCCCAACTTGCCGTCGGCGGGGCGTATCTCAGCGGGCGTTGTCAACGGGACGCCTCTTCTTCTGTTGTCTGTTCCTGTCCCTCCAGCGGCACGCCCCGGGCATGTCGGTACACCCAGACTATGCGCTGGAAAGCGGTGAAATTGGTCGTCAGCGCCAGCACCAGGATCACGCCCTTCAGGACCAGTCCGTTCCATGCGGCACCGAAGAACAGGGCGGCGGCGCCTATGAGCACCACCCGCTCGGCCCGGGGCATGAGCCCGACCCGGCAGTCCAGGCCGAGAGCCTCCGCGCGGGCACGAGTATAGCTGACCATCATGGATCCTGCCATGGCCGCCATCACCAGGTAGATCATGCCCACGTCGCCCAGCTCCTGGCGGTACGAGTTGTAAAGCGACAGGATGCCGAAGTAGACGGCAATCTCGCTGACCCGGTCCAGGGTGGAGTCGTAGAACGCGCCGAACTTGCTGCCCAGACCCGAGAGCCGCGCCACGCGGCCGTCCAGGATGTCGAAGAACCCGCCCAGCAGGACCAGGAACCCCGCCGTATGCATGGCCTGTTGGTGGAACGCCCAGGCCGCGCCCAGGGTCACGAAGAACCCGACCGTGGTCAACGCGTTGGGGTGCACCCGCCGCTCGGCGAGCCACCGCGTGAGCGGATCCAGGATCCGGTAGACGCCACCCCTCAGCGACTCGAGCTGCATCTCAGCTCAGGATGGCATGATGATGCTGGACTTGGCGCCGGTCTCGATCCCGGCCCCCATCTCCTCGTTCACCTTCTGGAGCAACCGGTCGAAGTTGGACTGGGCCGCGACCACGCCCTGGTAGACTGGCCCGGACTGTAGCCTGGACGCCAGCTCCTCGTACTCCCGTTGAGTCTCGTCCGCGGGCTGCTCGCCCCGCTGGAGCGACACGCCCAGCTCTCGCTCCAGCTGGCCGAGTCGGTTCAGCAGCTCCACTGCCTCCCGGTCCTCGTTCAGCCGCTGGCGAGCCCGCTCCAGTGCCCGGTACTCTTCCGTCTGCCCAAGCAGACGGCCCACTTCCCTCGCCTTCTCCAGCATGGTCTCGTGCATACCTACTCCACTTTAGGTTCCGTGTCCCGGCCCCTGGCCGCCAGCACGATACGCTCCCGACCGGTGAGGTCCGCGACCACGCGCGGAGCGTCCAGCCCCGCCGTCACGGCCATGCCGGCCACTGCACGCGCCTGGCCCGAGCCGACTTCCATTGCAAGGAGCCCACCCACGCGCAGATGTGACCGCGCGTCGGCCAGTACCTCCCGTACCACCGCCAGGCCGTCCGCCCCGGCAAACAGCGCCTCCGCCGGCTCGTGGTCACGGACCTCCGGCATGAGCGTCGCTCGCTCCGACTCCAGCACGTAGGGCGGATTGGTCACAATAACGTCGAACCGCTCGCCATCGCCAATCGGCTCCCAGCCCGGGCCCCGACGCAGCTGGAGCCCGTCCGCCACACCGGCGGCCGCCGCGTTGGACGCCGCCACCTCCAGCGCACCGGGCGACAGGTCCGTGGCCACCACCCGACGGAATGGGCCCTCCACGAGCAGGCTGATGGCAATGGCACCCGAGCCGGTGCCGATGTCCAGCGCATCCAGCTCCGCCCCAGCATCCCCCACCGCCTCGCGGGCATGGCGCAGCGCCTCCTGGACCAGGACCTCCGTCTCCGGACGAGGGATCAGGACCCGCGGGTCCACCGCCAGCTCCAGCTCCCGGAACGGCGCACGGCCGGTGATGTACTGGAGCGGCTCGCGACGGGACCGGCGACGGATCGCCTCCCGGTACGACGCCACCTCGTCCTCACTCAGCGGCCGCTCGAACTGGAGGTAGAGATCCAGGCGACGTACCCCGAGCACATGGGCCAGCAAGAGCTCGGCGTCCAGGCGGCCGTCCGCCACGCCCTTCGCCGACAGGTGCTCCGCCGCCAGCCTGGCCAGCTCCAGCGGACGAGACGCGCCCGGTCCCGTCACTCCACGGCGTCTCCCGCCAACCGCTCCGACTCCCGGGCCACCCGCAACGTGTCCACCAGGTCGTCCAGGTCACCGTCCATTATGTCCTGGAGCTTGTAGAGCGTCAGATTGATCCGATGGTCCGTGACCCGACCCTGCGGGAAGTTGTACGTCCGGATCTTGGCCGAGCGGTCGCCCGTGCCCACCTGGAGCTTCCGGTCACGAGACCGCTCCGCCTCCTGCTCCGCGAGCCTGGCATCCAGCAGCCGGCTCCGCAGCACCTTCAAGGCCTTGGCCTTGTTCTTGTGCTGCGACTTCTCGTCCTGGCAGCTGACCACCACGCCCGTGGGGATGTGCGTGATCCGCACCGCCGAGTCCGTGGTGTTCACCGACTGACCGCCGGGGCCCGACGACCGGAAGACGTCCACCCGCAGGTCCTCGTCCCGGATCTCCACGTCGACTTCCTCCGCCTCCGGCAGCACCGCCACCGTCGCCGCCGACGTATGGATCCGGCCCTGACTCTCCGTCTCGGGAACGCGCTGGACTCGATGGACACCAGACTCGGAGCGAAGGTCGCCGTACGCGTCCCGACCACGGACCACGAAGCTGGCCTCCCGGAACCCGCCGACCTCGCCCTCCGACGCGCTCAGCGTCTCCGTGCTCCAACCCCGCTTCTCCGCATAACGCAGGTACATCCGGACCAGGTCGCCAGCGAACAGCGCCGCCTCGTCACCGCCCGTGCCCGCACGCACCTCCACCACCGCAGCACGGTCGGCCAACGGGTCACGAGGGACCAGCAGCAGCTTCACCTCCTCCAGCAGCTCCGCCTCCCGGCCAGCCAGCTCCACCACCTCTGACTCCGCAAGCTCCACCAGCTCGGCGTCGCCTCCAGAATGGACCAACTCACGGGCCTCGGCCAGCTGAGACCGCACCACCACCAGCTCCTCCGCCGCAGACGCCAGCGGCGCCAGCTCCGCATGCTCCTGCGCCACCTCGCGCAGCCGCTGCGGGCTCGCCAGTACCTCCGGCTCCGCAAGCTGTCGGTTCAGCTCGCGATACCGCTCCAACGCCTGTTCCAGTCGCGTCTCGATCGACATTGCCATACGCGAAAAGAGCCGGGACGTGACCCGGCTCTCATCGGCCTCCCTCTACCTGTGCGCCTCAGGATTCCGTCGTCGTACCCGAAGACTCCGCTTCTGCACCCGAAGACTCCGCTTCCGCACCCGAAGACTCCGCTTCCGTGTCCGAAGACTCCGCCTTCTTCTCGGCTCCGCCGCCCTCCGGCTTGCCCCACTTCCGACGGAACCGCTCCACCCGACCAGCAGTGTCCATCAGCCGCTGCTTGCCCGTGAAGTACGGATGACACACGGAACAGACCTCCACGCGAATCTCGTCCTTGGTGCTCCGCGTCTGGAAGCTGTTCCCGCACGCACACCGGACCGTGGCCTGCTTGTAGTCTGGATGGATGCCCTGCCTCATGATCGTTCCTGTGGTTCGGTTTCTCGCCAGCCACAGATTATAGTGGGCGGAGTGGTGGAGATCAAGCGGCGGCAGGCGCGACCCTGGCGGGCGCAGGAGGGCGCGGCCCGGCGGCGGTGGGTCAGGATGCGGGGTGGTGGTTGCGGCGGGCGGCCAGGACGAGGGCCAGGGAGGTGATGGCGGCCAGTGTGGCTAGCCAGTCGCCCCAACGGGTGAAGAGGGTGGACTCGTTGGTGGTGAGTATGGTGTCGACTCTCAGGTCCTGTACGAAGACGGTGGTGGCCTGGCGGGTGTTGCCCAGGGGGTCGACGAACATGGAGATGCCGGTGTTGGCTGCGCGGGCGGCGCCCATCCGGTTCTCGATGGCTCTCATGGTGAGGTGCGCGGGGTGCTGCCAGAGGGCGGAGGTGCGGCCGTACCAGGCGTCGCTGCCAAACCAACCGTCGTTGGTGATGTTGACCAGGAACCGGGCGCCATTTTTCCGGTAGCTCCGGGCGAGGTTGGGGAAGATGGCTTCGTAGCAGATGAGCACGCCGAAGGTGCTGGGGTTGTGGCCTCCGGTCAGGAAGAGTGGCTGGGTGCGTCCATGCTCGAGGCCGCCGAATCGTCCGCCGGTGGGCCAGAGGGGCACGCGTTCGACGAAGGGTACGAGTCGTCTCTTGTCGTATCGGGTCTCGTCCAGCCCGGCCTCGCGGGCCAGGAATGCGGAGTTGAAGAGGCGTCGTTTTGTGTCGGGGCCGCTCTGGCTGGATCCGTAGGCGCCGACGAGGATGGGTGCGCCGGTCTGGCTGCTGAGGTCGGCCAGGGCGTTGGCCAGCTCGGGCTGGGCGGTGAGGTCGGCGAGGAGGGCCACCTCGGGCCAGGCCACCAGGTCGGGCGCCTGGCTGGCGCTGCTGGTGGTGAGTCGGGCCAGGGCGGTCCAGGAGGTGTCCAGCGCCGGCGCGGCGTGGATCCGCAGGGACTGGGGGATGTTGGGCTGGACCACGGCCACGGTGGCCACGGGCACCATCTCGATGGTCACTGCCCGCCAGTAGCCGTAGGTCATGGGCGCGGCGGCGAGCAGCACGGCGGCGACCAGGGGCGCGGCGGCTGCCGGCCCTGGGCGCAGGTGCGGGACGGAGCTCGACCTTCCCGCGCGGTACCGGAGGAGGGCTGTGGCCAGGAGGGCGTTGACGCCGGCGACCCAGAGGGTGAGTCCTCTTCCGCCGACCAGGTCGGCGGCGCCCGCCAGGACGGGGTAGGGTGTCAGGGCGTGGCCGAGCCCGAGCCATGGGAACGAGAAGGCGCCGAGTCGCCCCTGCGTCCATTCCAGGGTGGTCCAGAGGAGGGGCGCCAGGAGGGCCAGCGGCAGGTCGAGCCGATGCATGGTGTAGTGGAGCGCCCAGGAGAACGCTCCCAGGAAGCCGGCCAGGAGGGCCACGGTGAGGGCCCAGGCGGGCACGCCCAGGAGCGAGTGGGGGGCCAGGGCCGCGGCGATCCAGTAGAGCTGGAGCCCGAAGTAGACCAGCCCCGTCAGCACGCCGGCCTGGGTGGCGGCCCACCGGCCCGCCGGGCCCGCCGGCCGCTCGGCGATGAAGACCAGGAGCGGGACCAGGCCCACGAAGGCGGGCACCACCAGTCGGGCTGGCGGGTAGGCCAGCGCCAGCACCACGCCCGCCAGCAGGGGCAGGGCCCGCTGCCCCCGGGGCGGGACCAGGCCACGAGCCGGAGCGGCAGCCGTCAGAGTCGGACTTCCCTCCCCTTCTCCGCGGATTCGTAGATGGCCGACACCACGCGCATCAGCTCGACCTGCTCGTGGGGCACGGGGTGGGGTGCGCCCAACCCGGCCGCCACGAAGTGGCGCAGCTCCTCCCGGTACGACGCCTTGTACGGGTTCTCGACCCCCGGCGCCACCTGCGGGGTGGCGTTCAGCACGCCGTGCTCCATCTCCTTGAACACCTGCAACGGGTGGGTCGTCGCCGAGCCCTCCGTACCGAACAGCCGGATGTGGTGACGGTCCCGCTCCGCCAGCAGGTTCCACGTCACCTGGACCGACAGGATGGCACCCGTATCCAGGGCCACCAGCACCGACGCTGAGTCCTCTACCTCCAGCTCCTCGGCCGGGTGCATGTGCGCCGTGACCCGCTCCACCTTCGGATGATCGAGCAGCCACAGCCCCAGGTCCAGGACCTGGAGCCCCAGGTCCATGAACGCGCCGCCACCGGCCGTCGCCTGCCGGTGCCGCCAGGTGGGCCGCCGGAGCCGGACCTTCCGGTTGAACCAGGTGCCATGCACGGAGAAGATGTGGCCCAGCTCGCCGGCCGTCACGAAGGACTTGACGCCGCGCATGTCGGGACGGTACCGGTTGTTGTAGGCGACAACGAGGGCGCGGTCCGCTCGCTCCGCCGCCTTCACCGCCGCCTCGGCACCCCTGGCATCCAGGGCCAGGGGCCTCTCCACCAGCACGTGCTTGCCGGCGTCCAGGGCGGCGGTGACCTGGGACTGGTGGAGGTGGCTGGGGGTGCAGATGACAACGGCGTCTATGTCGTTGGAGGCGAAGAGCTCCTTCTCGTCGACGAAGACGCGAGGTATGTGGAGTCGCTCCGCCAGGGCGGCGGCCTTCTTCCGGTCCATGTCGCAGATCCCCTCGACGCGTGCGCCGGGCAGGTCCGCGAGTATCGGCAGGTGTACGATCTGGGCGATGGACCCTGTCCCAAGCACGCCCACCCTCAGTTCCTGGTCCTGTCTCATGGTGCCTCCGTCTGGAGCGGCGGGGCGGGCACCGCCATCCCCACCTCGATGCCGGTCCCCTGGTGGAACATGTACTGGAGACCGACCCTCGCCGACACGTACTGGATGGCGTTCATGATGGTGAAGCGGCCCTCGCCGTAGACGCGGAGGCGGGGCACGGGCTCGAACTCGGCACCGGCGATGGGGGCGAGGCTGGCGGTGATGGAGTCCAGGAGGTCCTCGACGAACGTGTCACGGACCGCCTCACCCCGACCGTTCAGCGCGTGCAGGCCGAAGCCGGCGCCCACGAAGGTGAGGACGCCGATGGGTGTGTGCCAGACGAAGTGGCCGTCCAGGGAGAGGGAGAGGTCGCTCCACTTGATAGTGCCCAGGTCGTCGCCCGTCAGTTGGACCCCCGCGGTCTGGGAGATCCGGTCGGCCAGCACGTCCAGCTCGGATCGTGTGAACTCGGAGCGCCAGTAGCTGATGGACGGGATGATCCGGACGCCGGGCCCCAGGTAGCCCAGGTCCACCCTGACGCTGTACAGGGGGACGTCCCGGACCTTGTCTGCCCATATGTGCCCCAGGTCCACGCCCACGCCCCGGAACTCGAGGTTGACGTAGTCGTAATCGGCCAGCGTGACCTGAGCGTGAGCTTCGCCTGTAGCGGTGCCGAGCGTGAGAGCCAGGCCGAGGAGCCCTGCTACGGGGCCATGGATGTAGCGTCGCATGATCTACCTGTAGAGTCGAACGATTTCCGTCCCAGGATAGTATGCCGACAGTATATCGCGATAGGAGTGACCGTCCCGAGCCCGGCCCAGGGCGCCCACCTGGCACATCCCGATGCCGTGCCCCCAGCCCCTGCCCTCCGCCGTCAGGCTGGTCACCTTCCCGTGGCCGTGGGGCTCGAGGGTGACGGCGGCGCTGTTCAGTATGCGACCCGGCTCCGGGCGGAGCACCCAGCGGATGGAGTCGCCCCGGACCCGCTGCTGTCCCAGGTTGGTGGACACCAGCAGGGTCTCGACCCGCCCCGAGGGGGTGGAGCCGCTGACCGCCAGGTAATCGACCCTGGTCACCGGCCCGCTGATGGCGACCCGCTCCCGGAGGCCCGTGGTGAGGGCGGCCGTCAGGGCCGCCTCGTCCCACCGCTCCGTCCAGCGGAAACGGTTCGAGCTCTCGCAGTAGGCGCCGCCGCCGGGCCGCTCGTCGGAGACGGAGCGGAGGTAGGGCCGCGGCTCACCGGGCCACACCTCCTCCAGCGCCGCGGTCCGGCCACCGCACGTGGAGTGGTAGTACGCCTCTATCGGCTGGTCACGGTAGACGACGATCTGGCCGCGGGTCTCCCGAACCGCCCGCGTCGACACCGGGTCCTCCACGCCCGCACCGCCGTACGCCTGGTCCATGACCGTGGCGTAGAGGTCGAAGCCCTGGTCGGAGCGGCGGCCCATGTGCCGGATCGCGTAGGTCCGCGCGGCGATGGCCTGGGCCTTCACCGCTTCCAGCTCCTCCGCCGGACGGCCCGCCCCGATCTCCAACGGGACAACGCCCAGGAGGTAGGCCTCCAGGTCCAAGACGTTCACCGCGGTGACGCCGGTGGCCCCGGGCCGCATTATCACCGCGCCACGGTAGGACCGACCGTCGACCGTCAGCGGGGCGTCGCCGACGGACCTGAACACCAGGGATCCGGCAACCCTCACGGTCTCGGCCCGGCCGACCGCCTCCACGCCGGCGCCGGAGCGGCGGATCGCCCAGGCGTCGCCGGGACCACCACGGCCCCGAACACGACCTGCCTCGTCCACCACCTCCACCGCCCCGCCGGCCTCGACCCGGGTGCTGGGCACGTCCACCACGATGCCCACCCGCAGGTCCGGCTCCACGCCGACCTCCACGACCGGCAGCTCCGGCGCATCAGGCACGGGAGGCGGCGAGGCCGGGGGAGGCGGCGCCGGCGGCCGGGGATCGCGCGGCGCCGGGCCCGCCAGGGTGCACCCGCCCAGCAGAACGAGGAGCAGGGCGACCACCACGCCCGCATGCCTGCCGGCTCCCCGGACCCGGCGGGCTCCCCGCGCTCGGCGGGCCCGCGCGCCGCACTCGCCAACCTGCCTCCACGGCCCCGCGGCCGGACTGCCCGCGCCCCCAGAATGCTCGCCGGTCATCACACGATCCTCCCCGTCAGGTCGTATTCGTCGGCGCCGGTGATCACCGCCCTGGCGAACCGTCCCGCCTCGAGCCCCGCCGCCCCCTCGATCTGCACCACGCCGTCGACCTCCGCCGCCTGCCACGGCGCCCGCCCCACCGCCTCGCCGTCCGGCCTGGCCTCGTCCACCAGCAACGTGGTCTCGAGACCGATCCGCCCTTCGTTCCGGTCAAGCGAGATGACACGCTGATGATCCAGCAGCCGCTCCAGCCGCTCCCGGCGGACCGCCTCCGGGACGGATCCGGCCATGCTCGCCGCCGGCGTGTCCTCCTCTTCCGAGTAGGCGAACGCGCCCAGATGATCGAAGCCCACCAGGTCCAGCAGCTCGAGCAGCGCCTCGAAATCCTCCTCCGTCTCGCCCGGGAAGCCCACGATCACGGTGGTCCGCAGCGCCAGGTCCGGCACCGCGTCTCGCAGCCTGGAAACACGGTCCAAAATCGTGCGACGACGCTCGGGCCGGCGCATAGCCGCCAGGATCCGGTCGGACCCGTGCTGGATCGGCATGTCCAGGTACGACAGGATGCGACGCTCCCGGGCCATCAGCTCCACCAGCGCTCCCGTGATCCCCGATGGGTACATGTAGAAGAGCCGGATCCACGGGATCGACGTCTCCGACAGCAGCGCCTCCAGGAGCAGCGGCAGGGCACCGCCACGGCCGGTCCGCCCCGCCAGCGACGCCGGCGGAAGGTACAGACCCGCTCCGGCCGCGGCCCCAGCGGGGCCTCCGACGCCGGCGGGACCAGCGCTCCTCGACGATCCCGGCGACCCGGTCCCTGCCCCGGGGCCGATGTTTGGCATGGCGGGGAACGGTCGACCCAGGAAGAAGCTGCCGGCCCCGGCGTCGGCGTCGCCACCGGCGTCGGCCCCGCCGGCGTCGGCCCTGGCCAGGGCGCGGGCCCAGTCGCGGCCGTACCAGGTGGTGTCCTGGCTCACTATGTTCAGCTCCACCACGCCGCGTCGCTCCAGCTCCTGCGCCTCCCGGACCAGCACATCGACGGGCGCTGAGCGGAACTTCCCGCGCATCAGAGGGATGGCGCAGAACGAGCAGGTGTGGTCGCACCCCTCGCTTATCTTCAGATGGGCGCTGTGCGGGTGTCCCGAGCCGGCGGCGACCACCCGGAGCGGTCGCTCCATTAGTGGGCCGTCACCGGGTATGAAGCCTCGGCGGG
Organism: Gemmatimonadota bacterium; assembly: GCA_007126035.1. Lineage (GTDB taxonomy): Bacteria > Gemmatimonadota > Gemmatimonadetes > Longimicrobiales > RSA9 > SLCC01. The sequence goes on along the minus strand of SLCC01000116.1, from coordinate 412 downwards.
TCAGCTCGGGGACCAGCGCGTCCACCTCCGTGAGCCCCAGGAACAGGTCCACCTCCGGCAGCTCCCGCTCCAGCTCCAGCTTGTAGCGCTGGACCAGGCAGCCCATGCCCACCACGGCCCGCACACTACCTGCCTCCTTCAGGCGCGCCGCCTCCAGCAGCGTGTCGATGGACTCCTGCTTGGCCAGCTCGATGAACCCGCACGTGTTCACCACCACCACGTCCGCGTCCCCGGGCGACGATACGACCTCCACGCCCGCGCCCACCAACGCGCTCAGGATCCGCTCGCTGTCCACGGTGTTCTTGTCGCAGCCCAGCGTCACCATGGCCACGCTGACCGGACCCGTCCCGCCCGCCGCGGCCGCGGCGACGGCCCGGCCCAGCTCCCCGTCCGCCGCCGCCAGGTCGCCGGG
>SLCC01000050.1 GCA_007126035.1 Gemmatimonadota bacterium | reverse complement strand
GGAGCTCGGAGTTCGGAGTTCGAATCGAGCGCCCCGCACTCGACCCGCCCGGCAGCACGCCGAAGCCCGGCAACCCGCCGAAGCCCGGCAACCGGAGGCCGGGGGCTGGCCGGGCGGTCGGAGCTCGGAGCTCGGAGCTCGAACTTCCTCAGTCCTCCGTCCGGTAGAACCTCATGTCGAAGACGCGGCCCAGGCTGAGGCCGAACTCCACGACCCGGCCCGCCTCGTCCCGATGGAACGTGAACGAGCCGGGACCGCCGCGGAACACGTCCCGCTCAACCGGCGTCAGGGTGAACCGGGCATCCGGGCGACGGTGCACCACCAGCTCGGCGTCCTCGATCATCACCCTGAACGTGGTCTCGGCGTCCGGGCTGTTGTACGTGCCCGCGTAGGCCGCCAACTGGTCAGCAGGCACCCGGTACGGGTCCGGCCTCGTCGACGCTGGCCGTGACGCGGCGGGCCTGACAGGGATCTCCACCTCTCCTGCCAGGAACATGTCCACCACCTGGCCGCCCAGGGCGCCAGGGCTCACCGCGCCCACGTTGCACAACAGCGCCACCGCCAGGTCCTGGTCGGGATAACGGCCGAGGAAGGCCCGGTACCCGGCAGTGGAGCCGGTATGGCTGACCTCTGGCACACCATGACGCTCGCTGACACGGATTCCAGAGGCGTAGGTGATGGTCGTGCCGTCGTTCAGAACGCCCTGCTCGTGCATCAGCCGGACAAACTCCTCACCGCCCAGCCCCTCTCCCGTGGCCAGCGCCCGGTCCCATCGGAGCAGGTCGCCGACGGTGGTCAACAGACCGCCGTTGCCGTGCACATGCTCGATGGGCCGGTCGATGACGAACTCGCCACCCCGCCGGGCGTAGGCCGAGGCCCGCCCCGACACGATCCGCCGGTAGTCGTCCCGCCACTGGGTGCTGGTGAGGCCCAGGGGCTCGAAGATCCGGTCACGGGAGAAATCGGCGAAAGACTGGCCGCTCACCCGATCCACGATCACCGCCATCAGGTTGTAACCAGAATTGGTGTAGGAATATTGCTCGCCCGGCGGGTAATTGAGCGCCGTCTGACGGGACAGGATGTCCAGCACGTGGTCGTGGTTGTGACTCCGGTTGCTCCGGCCCCAGCCCGATATCCCAGCCACGCTGCCCCAATCCCGCAGGCCGCTGGTATGGTTCAACAGGTGACGGATCGTGATGGTCCGGCCGTAGTCGGGCAGCTCCGGCACGTAGCGACGAACGTCGTCGTCCAGCGACAACGCGCCCTCCAGCGCCAGCAACACGATGGCCGCCGCCGTGAACTGCTTCGACACCGAGCCTGCCTCGTATATCGTCTCCGGCGTGTTCGCCACGCCGTGCTCCAGGTCGGCCATGCCGTAGGCGCGGGCCAGCACGGGGGCACCACCGCGTGATGCCGCCACCGCACAACCCGGTGTCGTATTGGATTCCCACTCCTGGAACACCACATCCACGTCCGCCGGCACACCCAGCGGCGCCTGCGCCGATACCGCCGGCGACAGCACAGCCAACAACACCACGGCAACAAGGAACGGGACCCGGCTCGAAAAGTCGGTCCTCATCGGCTCTCTCTCAGCTCCAGAACAATCGGTTTGCGTCGTCTTTGACCAGCGAAATGTCGTATGCACAAGGCTGAGGGTCAAACGAACCTCGAACAGTCGCGCCTCGCGGTCCGCCGGTCGGGGTGGCAGGCAGGGGCGGTTCGGAGCTCGAATCTGTCCCCTCCCGTGGTCGCCCTCTGTCCTCCAGAGGTGACGATCTTGGCCGGAACACGTTGTGCCGTCGTTGCTGTACATCATTCAGGCGCCTATAGTTAGGCGTAGTCGGCGGAAGAGGGTGTCTGACTTGCAATGGAGGGGTGCAACCGCTATATCCAGAGGAGGCGGAGGTTGACAAAGGCGCGGATCCGCCGCTCTAACACGGAGTGGCTCCGGCGTCCCGCCCAGGAGGAAGGAAGGACTAGATGTTGAGATACGGATTCGTAGCGGCAACGGTTGCCCTGGCGCTGGCGGTATCGGCGTGCAGTGCCCGTAGCCAGGTCCACGTGGGGGTGGGAATGGACCGGGACGGGCTGAGGCATTTCGAGCTGGCTCTCGGTGACATGTACGGCATGCCGGTGGGCCCGATTCCTTCCTACATCTATCCGGACGAGCTGCCAGTGATCTACCTGCTGGCCCGGGAGGCGCGAGTCTCTCCCGAGGTGGTGATGTCGCTGCGGGAGCAGGGGTGGAGCTGGATTGACATCACCTACCACCTGGGCATCGACCCGTATCTGTACGTGCATCGCCTTCCACGCCAGACCGGGTACTGGGGCTATAGAGGCCGGACATTCGGCTACCTGACAGACCGACACATCATCGACTACGTGAACCTGTTCTTCTGGGCAGACTACCACCGCAGGCCGGTGACCCAGTTGATCGTGATCCGTCAGCGCGTGCCCACCTGGACCTACTACGTCCACTACCACGCCCCGCGGGTGGTGTACGTCGGGTCGTCTCGCCGCTACTCGCCGCCACCGGCGCGACGCGGCGACACCGGCCGCGCCGTCCCCGGTGAGACTCGCCGGGCGCAGCCCAGGGACGCCACGCCGCGAGCGGTACCCCGCACCACCTCGCCGACGGTGCGCACGACGGAGCAGGCCACCCGGCCCACGCCGCAGGCCTCCAGGCCGACCCAGCAGGCCACACGGCCAACGCCGCAGGCTTCCAGGCCGACCCAGCAGGCCACACGGCCGACGCCGCAGGCCTCCAGGCCGACCCAGCAGGCCACACGGCCAACGCCGCAGGCCTCCAGGCCGACCCAGCAGGCCACGCGGCCAACGCCGCAGGCCTCCAGGCCGACCCAGGAGGCCACACGGCCAACGCCGCAGGCTTCCAGGCCGACCCAGCAGGCCACGCGGCCAACGCCGCAGGCCTCCAGGCCGACCCGGCAGGCCACGCGGCCGACAACGCAGGCCCGGCCCACGACGCAATCCCGACCGGCGGCCCAGTCGTCGAGGCCGACCCAGTCCCGGCCCGCCGCGACGTCGCGGCCGACGACGCAGTCCCGACCGGCGGCGACGTCCCGGCCGACCCAGTCCCGACCGGCGGCCCAGTCGTCGAGGCCGACGCAGTCCCGACCGGCGGCCCAATCGTCGAGGCCGACCCAGTCCCGGCCGGCCGCGACGTCGCGGCCGAACACGTCGCGGCCCCGGGGGAACTGACGGGAGAGTCGAGCCAGTCTCTGCGGGGCCCGGCCTCTACGTGCGGCCGTCGTGATAGGGTAGGATAAAGTATGGGAGTCGTCTGACAGACAGCGAAGCCGTGACCTAGTCGGCTTGAGGGCGCCACCAACCGGATAGTCGGCTGGTGGCGCTCCTCATCAGGCCGTCACGCGAGCTGTCGCTCCAGGCTCTCCCACTCGTCCATGAGTGCTTCGATCCTGACCTCCAGCTTCCCCCGCTCCCCCTCCAGGTCAGCCACTTCTTCCGGCGCCGTGCGGTCGTAGTAGCCGGGCCGGCAGAACGTGGCGTCGATCTCGGCCACGCGCGCCTCGGCCTCGTCGATAGCCGTGGTCAGCTCGTCCAGCCGCTCTTCCAGACGCTTCCTCTCCGCTGCCTGATGCCTGGCCCGGGCGGCGCCGTTGCCCGGCGCCCGACCCTGTCGCGGGCGAGGCTTGCGGTCGCCGGTACGATCGAGTCTGTCCGCCCCGTCGCCCCTGGCCGAGACCGACTTCGCCGCCTTCCCGGCATTGTCGGCCTTCGCCGCCTTCTCCGCCTTCCGGGCCTGCTTCTCGGCGCGGTCGGTCCTGAGCAGGGCGGAATCCACGTCCAGGTGGTCGTCACCGCAGGCGTGGACATACTCCTCGTAGGTGCCGGGGTAGTCCCTGATCCCGTCGGCGCTGATCTCTACCACCCGGGTCGCGAGCAGGGAGACGAACCAGCGGTCGTGGGAGACCAGGATCAGCGTGCCGTCGTAGGACTGGAGCCCCTGGACCAGGGCCTCGATGGACTCGAGGTCCAGGTGGTTCGTGGGCTCGTCGAGCACCAGCACGTTGGGCTGCTCGAGGGCCAGCCGGCTGAACACGAGCCTGGCCGCCTCGCCGCCGGAGAGCGCCGCGAGCCGCTTCTCCGACTCGTCGCCCGTGAACAGCATGAGTCCGAGCTGGCCACGGACGAAGCCACGGTCCTTGCCAGGGCAGAAGTCCCACAGCCACTCCTCCGCCGTCCGCTCCGGGTCCGTCTCGAGCTGAGTTCGGTGGTCCTGGGCGAAGTAGCCCGGGTAAGTCTCGTAACCCCACTCCACCTTACCCGCGTCCGCCGCTACTTCGCCCACGGCAATCTTGAGCAGCGTCGACTTGCCGATCCCGTTGGGCCCCAGGATCACCAGCCGGTCACCCCGCCGGATCTCCAGGTCCACGCCGTGGAGCACCTCGTTGTCGCCGAAGGCCTTGCGCAGGCCTTCGATCCTGAGCACGTCCCGGCCGCTGGGGCGACGCTGGGCGAACCGGAACTTCGGGTAGCGTCGGGAGCTGCCCGGCAGCTCTTCCAGCTCGCTGGCCTTCTTCTCGATCAGCCGCAGCTTGCTCTGGGCCTGCCGGGCCTTGGTGTTCTTGGCCCGGAACCGGTCGATGAACTGCTGGTGATGGGCGATCTCCTTCTGTCGTCCCTCGATCTCCTTCTCGCGACGCTCCCGGTCCGAGACCTTCTGCTGCTGGAACCGCGTGTAGTTGCCGTGATAGAGGGTGACCGTCTGGTAGTCGACATCCAGGATGTGCGTGCAGACGTTGTCCAGGAAGCGGTGGTCGTGGGATATGACTACCACCGGGCCGGCAAAGTCCTGGAGGAACTTCTCGAGCCACCGGATCGACAGGATGTCCAGGTGGTTCGTCGGCTCGTCCAGGAGCAGGACGTCCGGGCCGCCGGCCAGCACCTGTGCCAGGAGGACCCGGAGCTTGAAGCCACCCGACAGGGTGGAGAGCGGCCGCCGATGCACCTCCGCCGGCAGGCCCAGCCCCTCGAGGATCGCCGCCGCCCGCGCCTCAGCGGTGTAGCCGTCATGGCGCTGGATGGTCTCCTCCAGCTCGGAGAAGCGGTCGGCGTCGAAATCCACGTGGGCCCGGGCCAGCACCTTCTCCTTCTCCACCATGGCCCGCCACAGCTCCGGGTTGCCCATGAGCGCCACGCCCAGGACCTCCTGGTCCTCGTAGAGGAACTGGTCCTGGCGGAGCACGCCCACGCGCGCCGACCTGGGGATGGCCACCACGCCGTCGGTGGCCTCCATGTCGCCGCTCAGGATGTTCAGGAGCGTGGTCTTACCCGAGCCGTTCGCCCCCACCAGCCCGTAGCGCTGCCCAGGGTTCAACTGGAACGTGGCGCCCTCGAACAGGACGTGGTCCCCGAACTCCTTCGATACGTTCGATACCGAGATCATGACGCCGTGTATACACGCGGGCCCGCCAGTCGTTCTCAGCGAGACCCGGCCAGTAGCCGGCGACAACTACCCTGGCGCGGTGAGCGGCTGTGAGGCCACCGGCGCCGGGACCTGCCATCAGGATCAGAAGATATGGAAACTTCCGCGGTCTACGGCCCTCAGCAATGCCTGTCGCCGACGCTCGATGTCACGGATCTCCAGCGCCGTCAGCCCTAGCTGGATCCGTCCATCCCGGCGGCGGACCCCCCGGTCCGGGCTCAGGTTCTCTCCCGGCGGCACTGCGACGAGTTGGCCATTCTCGACCTTGAACTCGGCCAGTACGGCCAGCGCCTGCGCCAGGTCCTCCCGGGTGACCTCCCTCAGGCGCTGGATGGTCCGCTCCGGCAGGCGGGTCACCTGGATGTCTCGCCAGAAGGTGCCCCTGTCGCTGTCCGGTGACCGGAACGCCACGCCGTTGTCCACGGAGAATATGCGCGCGTTCTGCCCCCTGGAGATGAGGAAGTTGCCCACGTTCGAGTCGCCGTGATGGATGAGGTAGGTGAAGACGTTCATGTTCCCTATGTGGCGGGCATAGACGTCGTCTTCACGGGCGCGATGCGGGTCCCAGTAGCCATCCTGGGTGACGGAGGACAGCCAGTACTGGAGGGCCACGAGCACGGACTCCGCCTCCCTGAAGGTGGCACGTGTATCCATGAGCTGCTCCGCCACCCAGTCCATTGAGAAGGCACGCATCACGGTAGGCGGGACCACGTACTCGTCGTAATCCAGGAACAGCTTCTGGATCTCGTAAGCGGCCACTTCGTAGCGGGGCTCGTTGTTGAATGTGCTGGCGCCGGGTGCGGCGTTGGCCCACTTCACCAGCAGGACCGAGTCGTCCTCGTACTTGAGCACGACCTGCTGGGTCCTGTCACCGGGCATGCGCGACCCTCGCCACTCGAGGACCTCGAAGGACATATCCCGCAGGTGGACCTCGATGTCCGGGATGGGCAGGACGAAGTTGACGTCCTGGCCCGCGGCCGGAGCCGTCGGAGCCAGCGCGGTGGCCAGCAGTGCCGTCCACAGGAGAACGGCGGTAGAGTTCCTGATCAGGTCTCGCATCGTGCCTCCCTCGGCTTCCTTACGGGCCCGACACGGGCAGTGTGACGGTGAACCTGCTCCCCGAGCCCGGCTCCGATTCCACGGCTATGATACCACGGTGGTGCTCGACTATGCGACGGGATATGAGCAGCCCCAGGCCCATGCCGATGCGGCGCTGCTTGGTCGTGAACCCGCCCTCGAAGATCTGGGCCTGGGCCGCGGCCGGGATACCGCAGCCCTCGTCGCCGAAAACCAGGCGCACCCTGTCATCGTGGTGCTCGGTCTCTATGGTCAGCGCGCCGCCGTCCGGCATGGCCTGGGCCGCGTTCAGGATCAGGTTCATCCAGACCTGGTTGAGCTGGTCCGGATGGCAGCGCACCGGGGGCAGGACCCCGAAGCGACGCTCCACCGTGACGGCCCTGGTCTCGTGCCCCAGAATGGCCAGCGTTGAGTCGATGCCTTCGTGGAGGTCAGCCCAGTCGATGGGGGCCCTGTCCAGCCGGCCAAATGACCGTAGGCTGCCCACCAGTGTGGCCATGCGCTCCACGGCGATGTCGTTTACCCGGAGGATGGCGTCCAGCGCCCGGACGATGCGCCGCACCTCCTCCAGCTCGTCCTCGTCCACCACCTCATCGGCCAGGATGTCCTGGAGCTTGCTCATGGCGCGGCGCAGCACATCATGATTGCTGTTGATGGCGCCCAGTGGCGTGTTGATCTCGTGGGCCACCCCGGCCAGCAGCATGCCCAGGGTGGCCAGCTTGGCCTGACTGACCAGGCTCGCCAGCTCGGTGTCGCCCACGGGACGGGTCGCTGATTGCGGGAGCGAAAATTCCTGTTCGGTCATCAGAGGAACGCGGCGATCAGCCGGCGTCGCAAGTCTTCCAGTTCCTGGTTCGCGTCCTCGAGGGCCGCGATACGGGTGTCCAGCTCGTTGAAGAGGGCGGAGCGTTCCATGCCGTTGCGGACCACCAGCTTCAGGTGATCGTTGCTCCACGGCTTCTCCAGGTAATAATACAACCCCGCCTCGTTGATTGCCCGGATCGCGTTCTCCTTGCCGGCGTAGCCGGTGAGCAGGATGCGGGTGCCGAACGGGTCGACGTCCCGGCAGTGGCGCAGGAACGTGATCCCGTCCATGCCCGGCATCATGAAGTCGGCGATGATGACGCCCGGCCGCTCGAGCTCGACGACCTCCAGCGCTGCCGCCGGCGAGGTGAAGGTCCGGACGCCGTAGTCGGTGTCCAGTTGGAGGAAGCTCTGGATCGCCAGCGCCACCATCTCCTCGTCGTCGACGACGAATACCAGTCCCTGCCCCTTGTCTTCCACGCCCACCTCCTCAAGCCACCAGGTTGCGCATCCGGCGAGCCAGGCCCTGGAGCAGGGCGACGGCGAGCTCGGAATGGTCGGCCAGCAGGTCGTGGAGGTCGAAGCGGGTGATGCGCAGGAGCCGGGTCGGCTCAGTGGCCACCGCCTCGATGGGGCTGGGGTCCTGGTCGATGAGGGCCCAGGTCCCGAAGGCCTGCTCGGGTCCCAGTCGCATGTGCTGGCCCACCGCCTCCAGGGTGACCTCGCCCCGGGTGACCATGTACATGGCCTCCGTCGGCTCGCCGGCGGCTATCAGCACACGGCCCGCCGGCACTTCGATCTCCTCGGCGATGGAGGCCAGGAGCGCCAGGTGGGCGCCCCGGGCGTCCTGCAACAGGTCAACCCGTTGCAACAGGAACACCTTCTCGATGAGCTCCATTGTCTCTCGATATTCAGGTTGGGGATCCGGCGGTGCGGCGGCGGTGGAGGTGGCCACCGCGCCTGCCAGCAACGCCACCCACGAGTCCTCGTCCCGCCGCAGATCGGCCAGGCTGACCGTCTGCTGGCGGGGAGATGGCGGCGGCGGTGCCGGTGGCTCGATCAGGCCGGCGAACCGGTGATACATGTCGTAGCCCAGGGTGTGCTCGAGCCACTCCAGCGCGTTGGCTCGCCTGGTCCGGGCCCCGGACGATACGGCGAGCCAGGTGCGGTAGACGTCGTGGGGCGGGCAGAGGAGACCGATGCACCGGAACAGGCCTTCCCGTCGCTCCGCCCAGGCCTCCGCCAGGGCGTCGGCCAGCAGGCCTGTGGTGGGGCAGCCGGGCCGCGGGACGCGGAGGAGGCGAGCCCGGGCGCTCGCGTAGCACTCCGCCGTCTCCACCTCCCTGGACGCCACCTCCAGGACCAGCGAGCGGTCGAACACCAGACCGTCGCCCCTTGCCCGTAGCTTCCCCAGGGCCTTGATGCTCCGGAAGTCCAGGAGTTGTTCCGTCTCCGGTGCCAGGACCAGGTGGAACAGTGTGTCCACTGTGGACTGGTGGGGCACCCGCGCCAGCACGCCCGGTATGGCCAGCCGGATCCGCATATCGGCGTCCTGGTCCATCAGGACGCGGGTCAGGGACGGGACGGCGGCGTGACCCAGCGCGGCCAGGGCGTCCCGGGCCGCCTCGCGGGTGGCGGGCACCGCCAGGGCGGCGATCATCCGGTCGCAGCAGTCCGTGCACCCGAGCAAGCCCGCGCTCCGGAGCGCCGTCGAGACCACGCGCGGGTCTGGGTCATCCAAAAACGGTCCCAGGAAGCGACCGGCCTCCGGGTCGTCCCGCAGCCCCGCCGCTGCCAGAGCCAGCTCGGCACGGGTCTCGGGGTCATCATCGTGGATGCCCGACCACCGCGCCTCGATGTAGTCCCGGTCCAGCACCGTGTCGCCCTCCGGCGGGCCGGCGCTGATCAGGTGGGCCAGCGCCGCGGTTCGGACCCGGGGTTGATCGGAGCGCAGGAGATCGCCCAGGAGCACGGCGGCGGCAGCGCCGGACGCGGCCACCAGCACCCGGACGGCCGCCTCCCGGACCGCCGCCGCGTCGTCCGACAGCCGGCCCCTGGCCACCGTCTCATCGGCCGCGCCGGGCACCCTTGCCAGCTGGTCCAGGGCCGCCTCCCGGATCGTCTCGTCCTGGTGCTCCGCCAGGGCGTTCAGCTCCGCCGCCACGGCCCGCACGTCGTCGTCCGACGCCTGGCCCAGCAGCTCCAAAGCGAAGGCGGCCCGGAGCGGGGAGCCGCTGCCCAGGGCCGTCCGGATCACGGGTAGGCTGCCAGACTCGGTAAGGGCCACGAACAAGCCCTTCAGGCTGGCGAACCGGCCGTCGATGGCCCGGGCCAGGGTCCGCACGTATTCCCTTCGAACTGCCATCGCCAGCACGAGCCATGCGGCGGCCATGGCCATCCCCACCAGGGCTATGCCACGCAGGTCCATGAAGACCAGGAGCAGCGCGATGAGACCCGCGGACAGCACCTTGCCCAGCCCCTTCTCTATCGCCACATCGATGTAGGCCTTGGCCTTCAGCTTGATGTCGTCGGGGACGGGCACGTACAGGATCTCTCGGCCCGCCCGCTCCGCCGAATAGCGCAGCGCCGTCTCCGTGCCCTTGGCCCCCACGGCGGCCCAGAGACCATAGGCTATGGCCAGGCCGGTAGTGGTCAGGAACATGGCCGCGGGCAACAGCAGGACCGCTACTCCCACGCCCCACCGCTGGAGCGCCGGCCGGAGCGCCACGAGCACCACGAGGGGCAGCCACTGCGTGGCAGCGTTGAACTTGCCCTGGAAGGCGCTGACCGCGTCCCGGGACTCGAAAACCTCCCTGGTCAGGGCATTGAACTGGAAGTCCACCAGCTGTTTGACCAGGATGGTGAGGAGCACGCTGGCCGCAATGAGCCGTACGTGCCGGTTCGAGAAGATGGCCGGCAGCTCGGCACGCGTCAGCTTGGGCTTGTACTCCGCCTGCCGCTTGATCTCCGCCGTGCCCCACACCCACGGCGCCGCCAGGGCGAACAACGTGATGACCCCGGCGGCCACCAGCATCAGGTTGGGCGTGCCCACGGACTCGGCCAAAAAGCCGGTGATGCCGCCGCCCAGCGGCGCGCCCAGGGAGCCGCCCGCTATCACCACCGGGTAGGCGCCGCGGGCGCTACGGGCGTCGAAGAAGAGCTGGGTCGCTATGAAGAACTGGGTGACCAGCGCCGCCGCGAAGAGGTCGTACCACCCATAGAACACCAGCCCGAAGAGAGCGCTCCCCTCCACATAGGCCAGGCGGAACAACACCAGGTTCAGCCCGAAGAACAGGGCCACGCCCGGCAGCAGCCAGCGCCACGAGAAACGGTCCGCCGCCCGGTTCAGGACCGGGACGAACAGGATGACCAGCGCGCTGACCAGGTAGACCTTGTAGAAGTTGGTGGAACCCAGCCCGTCCAGGGCCAGCGAGTTCTTGATGGGGCGGAGGATGCCGACCGCGCAGATCACGAGGAAGTAGAGCCCGGTCATGGCCGCTAGCCGGGCCACCCCGGGGCTGGAGACGCGAGCGGACAACATCAGGCGACGCAACTTCCTGTTCAGGGCTCTGGTTACCGCCGCGGTCGTCGATGACGGCGGACCTTAGCATTCACCATGTGACCGGGAACGGCAAGCCTGACTTGCAAATCCCCGAATCGGCTCCCTTCGGATCCGACGTCGACAGCCTACGGCGGGGGTGGTGGAAAACCACGTGCGTTGCTAATACCTTCCCACCATGAGCCAGACACCGAGCATCGCCACCGTCCTCGTCATCGGGGCCAACGGCAAGGTGGGTCGCCTGCTGGTCCCCCTGCTGATCGCCGCCGGCTACCGGGTCCGGGCCATGGTCCGGGACGACGCCCAGGTGCCCGGCATGCGGGAGCTGGGCGCCGAGCCGGTGGTCGGCGACCTCGAGGGAGAGTTCACCCACGCGCTGCACGGGTGCCAGGCCCTGGTCTTCACCGCCGGGTCCGGCGGCCACACCGGGGCGGACAAGACAGCCGCCGTGGACGGGATGGGGGCGATCCTCTCCGTCGATGCCGCACGGGAGCGCGACGTCCGCCGCTTCGTCATGGTCAGCGCCCGTGGCGCCCATGACCCGGACCGGTCCGAGGCCATACGCCACTATCTGGTCGCCAAATCCATTGCCGACGGGTACCTGGCCCGCAGCGGCCTGGACCATACCATCCTCCGGCCCGGCCGCCTCACCGACGATCAGCCCACCGGCCGGATCCGGGCCGGCGGCGACCTGGGGTCCGGCCAGATAACCCGTGGCGACGTGGCCGCCACCGTCGTAGCAGCGCTGGAGCAGCCGCGCACCATCGGCAAGACCTTCGAGATCCTGAACGATGGCGAACCGATCCGGGTGGCCCTGAATAGCATCTGACGCGCCGGCCACCGCGGCCCGACGCCCCGGCCTTCCCGAGGCTCCCGACTACGAGATCGGGCATTCCCCCATAGTCTAAGGCTGCGGTGGCCAGTAACCTTCTGTCACCATGCCTCCACGTACGACCCGACAACGACCGGCCGGAGAGGCCGGAATCGCCGGCGAGACCGGTACGGCCCCGGCTGCGCCCGGGCAGGCCGGCTCCAACATGCGGGGCGGCATCACCGCCGCTGGAGAGGAGGCGGCGTACTACCTCCGCATCACCATCATCGTGGCGGCGGCGATGGTGGTGGGCGCCGTGCTGGAATGGGTGCCGGCCGAGCCGTCGCCCTGGCGCTGGCTCCCATTGGGGCTGGCTTACATGGTGGGCGGCGCCCGCATCGCCCGTGACAGCTGGACCACCATGCGGGATGAGCGGAAGCTCTCCATCGACTTCCTCATGGGTACGGCAGCAGTGGGTGCCGCCGTGGTGGGGAGCCCGCTGGAAGGCGTCATCCTGATCTTCCTCTTCAGCCTGTCCAACACGCTGGAGGAGTACGCCATGGGCCGCACCCGGAACGCCATCGGGCAACTCATGGACCTGAGCCCCGCCGAGGCCACGCTCGTGGACGACTCGGGCGCCGAGGTGGGCCGGCTACCCGTCGAGCAGATCGACCGGGGCCAGCGGATCCTGGTACGGCCCGGGGAGCGTATCGCCGCCGACGGCCAGGTGGACTCCGGCGCCAGCAGCGTCGACCAGGCACCCATCACTGGAGAGTCGGTCCCGGTGCCGAAGAACGCAGGCGACGAGGTCTTTGCCGGAACCATCAACGGGGACGGCGCCCTGGTGGTGGAGGTCACCCGCCGCGCTGGCGAGACCATGCTGGCCCGGATCATCCGCCTGGTCGAGGAGGCCAGGGAGGAGCGGGCGCCGGCCCAGCACTTCATCGACCGCTTCGCCCACCCCTACACCGTGGGCGTGGTGGCGGTGACGGCGCTGGTGGCCACGGTCCCGGTGCTGCTCATGAACGTGCCCTGGGACGAAGCGTTCTACCGGGCCATGACCCTCCTGGTCGTGGCCAGCCCGTGCGCCCTCGTGATCTCCACGCCCTCCGCCATCCTGTCTGGTATAGCCAACGGCGCCCGCCACGGCGTGCTGTTCAAGGGCGGAGCGTTCCTGGACCTGGCCGGCACCATCGATACCGTGGCCTTCGACAAGACGGGCACCCTGACCGTGGGCCAGGCCAGGGTGTGCGAGGTGATGGTGGACCCCACCGCGGAGGCCGGCGCCGACCTGGCCGACGAAGAAACGCTACTGGCCATGGCCGCCGCCATCGAGGCCCGCTCCGAGCACCACCTGGCCCGCGGCGTCACCGAGGCCGCCCGGGAGCGAGGGCTCCAGGTCCCGGCTGCCGAAGACTTCAACTCGGTCCCCGGCGCCGGCGTGAGCGCCTCTCTGGGCGGCACCGACCTGTGGGTCGGTAACGCCGCCATGGCCGCCCGCTCCGGTGCCCGCGTGGGCCCGCTGCTCAGGGGCTTCATCGCCGAGCAGACGTCTCTGGGCCGGTCCGTCGTCTACGTGGGGACCGGCGGCCGCGCCGTGGGCGCCATCTCCCTGGGTGACACGCTCAAACCCAACGCCTCCGCCACCGTGCGCCACCTCAAGTACGAAGGCATCCGTTGGGTGACCATCCTGTCCGGTGACCACCCGGACGCCGTCCGCGCCGTGGCCGCCGAGCTGGGCGCCGACGAGGTCCGTGCCGGGCTCATGCCCCACGAGAAGGTGGACGTGGTCCGGGACCTCGTGGCCAGCTCCCGGGGCGTGGCCATGGTAGGCGACGGCGTCAACGACGCGCCAGCCCTGGCCGCCGCCACCATCGGCATCGCCATGGGCGCCGTGGGGACCGACGTGGCCATCGAGACTGCTGACGTCATCCTCATGGGCGACGACGTGGAGAAGGTGGACTACGTGATCCACCTGGGCAAACGCGCACGGCGAGTGGTGCGCCAGAACGTCTGGTTCAGCATCGGCTGGATGGCGGCGCTGGTGGCCACCTCCCTGACCGTGGGCATCCCCCTCACCCTGGCCGTCGTCGCCCACGAGGGCAGCACCCTCCTGGTGGCGGGGAACGGGCTCCGGCTCCTGGCCGGCGGACCACACCCGCCAGGAAGCTAGTAGTCCGCCACGATGGCTCTGACGGCATTCGAGCCCCGCCGCAGCCGCGCTGGCTACGTTGCTCAGCACTGCGGAATAGCGCT
>SLCC01000166.1 GCA_007126035.1 Gemmatimonadota bacterium | reverse complement strand
GTCAGACGGTCCGTCACCTCCCGCCGGTCGCTCCAGTCCTCGTGCTGCTTCTGTGGCCAGTAGTCCTTGAGCTTGGCCGGGTCGGGCTCGGGAAAACGATGGGCGTTGGCCGTGCGGCACGCCGTCACACAGCGAGGCGTGTCCCGGTCCGGACAGCCGTCGCACAGCTCCAGGTCGATCAGGGAGCCGTAGCGCGCCCGGCTCGAGGATGGAGCACCGCCAGCCCGAGCCGCGCGAGCCTGGTCCGAGCCGGCGGTATCCGCGCTCTGCGCGACCGCGCGCCTGGTGAGGCGGGCGAGGGGGACGGTGGCAGCGGTGGCCGCCGCCATGCCGCCCAGGAAACTGCGTCGACTGAAATCGGTCATTACTGCCCCGGTAGCTCATGTTCACGTCCCCATAACCGCATCGACATATAACCGCACCGTCATATCTACGCAAGGGAGTGGCCTGAGGAGTCTGTCTACTTGTTGTGTCCACGGGTCACCGGAGCCGGGGCGCGGGCGGGGAGGAGGGGCTGGTCAGGAGGCAGGGGCGGAGCGGTGGGGCGGACGGACGGCGGGCTTCGGTTGAAACCGCCAGGCCGAAGCCGTCGTACTGAGCACCGTGGCCAGGGACGAGGAAGCACGGACCAGGATACGGGGAGCGGAGCCGGTATGACGACCAGGGGACGGACACGGTGGGTGATCCTGCGGGACCTGGGTCTCTTCCAGCTCAAGCTCATGATGGACGGGGCGAAGGACCTGTTCTTCGGCCCCATCGCCGTGGTGGCCGCCGCCATGGACCTGCTCTGGCCCGGCGACCGACCGGGCCGCCGCTTCTACGCGGTCATGCGAGTGGGCGAGCGGTTTGACCGCTGGCTTTCCCTGTTCTCCGCCGCCGAGAAGGCGTGTGCCATGGACGACGGGCTGTTCGGCGCCAGCCGGGCCGGTTCCCATTCACTGCTAGGCAAGCTCGAGGCGTTGGTCATCGGGTACGAGGAGCCGGTGGTCGATCGGGTCTGAGCAGCGCCTCTTGATTCCGGGGCGTTCCATGCCGTATCGTGGCAATGGCGCTGACGCGAGCCCAAGCCCTGAGGAGGCGACCTATGAGTTGGCGTACTGTTGGCTCTCCTGGAAGTGTGGGGAGGATATGCACATTCGTCCCGGTCCTCTGGTTGTTGACCGCATGCGGGTTTGCGGGTGGGGAGCTACCGGCTGAGGATGCGGAGCCGGGCCATCTGGTGGCCCGGGCGCTGTATGCGGATGGCGGACCACAGGTGGACGACGCGCGGTTCGTGATCGAATTGCCCGACGGTGAGAACGTGGCAGGGCCCACCGGGCGCAGCGCCTTCGACCTGGCGCCGGGCACCTACCGCATAATCGCTCGCACCGACCGGGTCGAGGCCGCCGCGGATGTACTCGTCCGACCTGGTGAGCAGATGGACGTTGACGTGGTGCTGAACGCCGGCGTGCTTGACGTCACGGCCGCCCTGGCCGAAGGGGTGCCCACGTCTGACGCTCGGTTCCAGGTCCTTTCCAGCGAAAGAGACATCCGAGGCGAGCGCGAACTCATCGCGGGCCCGACCGGCCGGACCACGTTCACGCTTCCAGCGGGCAGTTATCTGCTACGGGCCGTAGAGGACCAGGCATCGGCGGAAGCGGAGGTCACGGTCAACGCTGGCGCGCGTACCGAGTCCACGGTCGTCCTGGGCGCGGGTGTACTCCACGCGCACGCGGTGGAAGCCGACGGCTCGCCCGCCTCCGGGCGGATCCGGTGGTCGATCCTCGCAGCCGCGGAAAACCTGCGCGGTGAACGGGCGACCATCGTTTCACCAACGGGGCGCGACCAGTTCGTTCTCCCTGCGGGCGAATACCTGTTGGAGCTCCGGGTAGACGACGGGGTCAGGCAGGTGCCAGTCCTGATCCAGGCCGGGGAGAGGACGGACCTGGAGGTGGAGACGCCGGTAGCGGACACATAGCTTGCGAGGCCCGAGTGGGCGGGGCGGCGAGGCGATTGGCGGCGCGTGGTCTGCGACGAGCTGGCCGGCTGCGGCATGCCCCCGCGCCTTCCTCGGCGCGGCCGGCAGAACCCGGCGGGCCGGATCGCTGTAACAGGAAGAAGACGCCACCCGTGAGAAAACCCGCCATGCGCCACAGCACGAGCATGTCGATCCTGGTCCTCGCCGTCATCGCCGGCCTCCCCGGCACGGGGCCGCCGGTGACACGTGGACCCAGATGCGGGACATGCTCGGGTTCGCCCGGCTGGAGGAGCCGGCCATCAACCAGGCGTACCGGGACCTCATAGACCTGCTGCTGGCCCTGGACCCCGGCGTGACCTTCGGGCTCGGCAACTCGGTCTGGACCCGGCTTGGCTACCCGATCATCCCCGAGTTCTACGACCGGGTCCGGGAGTACTTCCGTGCCCGGGTCCAGGAGCTGGACTTCACCGTCCCGGCCACGCTGGACGTGATCAACGCCTCGGTCGAGGAGGACGAACGGCCGGATCGACCAGATCCTCGGGGAGATCAGCCCCAACAACGCGGAGCCCGTCCCCGCGTACGTGGCGCTGCCCCGCTTCGAGATCGAGTACGAGCAGCTCCTGAACCCGGACCTCGAGGCACTGGGCATGGTAGACGCCTTCGGCCTCGCCGACTTCTCTCGCATGGTACCTGGCGGCGGAGTCTGGGTGGACCGGGTGATCCAGAAGACGTTCTTGAAGGTGGACGAGGAAGGCACCGAGGCCGCCGCCGCCACCGCCGTCGTAATCGTCGAGTCGGCACCCCCCGAGTTCGTCTTCGACCGCCCCTTCCTGTTCGCCATACGCGAGCGGCTGAGCGGGACCGTCCTGTTCATCGGCCCCTGCGCGGCAACGCCCGCGCCCCCTGCGAGGCGAAGCCGAGCCGTTGCGAGGGCGCAGCCCAAGCCCCCTGCGGACGAAGGCCGCCCACCTGCGAGGCGAAGCCGAGCCCCGCCTGCGCCGCAACGCGGCGCCCCCCTGGCCGACCGGCCCCGCCACCCCCATTATCACCATCCAATCGCCACCCGCAGGACGAGCCGCCAGGCCCCGGGCTCGTCAGACAGGACCAGGTCGACATGAGCGTTTCGTCCCGTGACTCCCACGCCCCTGGCGGCCCAGCCGCCCGACCTCTTCGTTTCGCGGCTTCGTTTCGGCGCCGCTCGCTCCCGGGTTCTGCGCGGCCGCAATCCCGGCTCCCGGGCCTCCGGTCCTGGCTCCCGGCAGTCCTCGGTGTCACGTGCCTGTGGGCGGTGCCCGCCACCGCGGCCTCCCAGGAGGCGCCATTCCCCGCCGTCCCGCCAGACGCGGTGGCCCCAGCGCGCTACCACACGTTCCCGTCACTCCGGGAGCAGGCGACGGAGCAGCAGGAGTGGCTGGAGCGGCGACTGACCGACGTGCTCCCCGGGCTCATGCGGGAGTACGACGTGCACATGTGGATCCTGTCAATGCGGGAGTACGCCGAGGATCCGGTATTCTTCTCCATCACGTCGCCCACCACGTTCGCGGCGCGTCGTCGCTCGATCTACGTCTTCTTCGATCGGGGTCCCGAGGCGGGCGTGGAGCGGTTGGCCCTGGGCGGCACGTCCCAGGGCGGGCTGTACACGATTTACCGGTCGGCCCGGCCGGCGCCGGCGGGTGACCAGGCGGAGCTGTGGGGCGACGAGCAGTGGCGACTGTTGCGTGAGCTGGTGGAGGACCGGGACCCGCGCAACATCGTGCTCAACATCGACGAGCACCACGCCTTCGCCGACGGGCTGGGCGCAGGGGAGCGGGAGGCGCTGGAGCGGGCCCTGGGCCCGGAGTACGTACAGCGGGTCAAGCGGGAGCCTCGCCTGGCGGTGGACTACATCGCCGTCCGCGTCCCCGAGATGCTGCCCCGCTACCGGCAGATGATGGAGACGGTCCACGCCATGATCTCCCACGGGTTCTCCAGCGC
>SLCC01000151.1 GCA_007126035.1 Gemmatimonadota bacterium | reverse complement strand
TCGAGGGCAGACCGGATTACGAGCGAAATCTCGTAACCACCGGTCCCGCAATGGTCGACATCGAGATTCGTCTCGGAAACCGAGACAAATCTCGAAGCGGAAGGTGGTCGGCGGGGTCGATTACGAGAGACCGCTCGAAAACCGAGATGAATCTCGTAACGGACTCTGGCGATGGCGGCGATATCGAGATTCGTCTCGGCCTCGCCCCCGGCCAGCGCCGCGTTGCCCTCGGGACCAACACTTCCTGCTAACAGAGACGGATGCGGCCGTCGGGACGGTCCACCGGGCGGACCCCGGCGCCGCTGCCCTCGCCTCGCCGCCGTCATCGCCCTACAATGCGTCCGGCAGGGCTGAATGCGTTCGGTCATCCTGGAGGGAGATCTGCTGTTTTGAAAGGAATCGTTCTCGCCGGCGGTCTCGGCACGCGTCTGGACCCGTTGACCAGGGTCACGAACAAGCACCTGCTCCCGGTCTACGATCGGCCCATGATCTTCTACCCGATCCAGAAGCTGGTGCAGGCGGGGATCGAGGACATCCTGGTCGTGACGGGCGGCAACCACGCGGGCGAGTTCCTGCGCCTGCTGGGCAACGGCCGCGAGTTTGGCCTCAAGCACCTGAACTATACCTACCAGGAGGGAGAGGGCGGCATCGCCGAGGCGCTGGGGCTGGCCGAGCACTTCGCCGATGGCGGCCCGGTGGTGGTCGTGCTGGGCGACAACATCTTCTCCGCCTCCATCGCCGGCCCGGTGGCACGCTTCCGGGAAGACCCCCGCGGCGCGCGGCTGCTCCTCAAGGAGGTGCCGGACCCGGAGCGCTTCGGCGTCGCGGAGCTGGACGGCGACCGGGTGGTGGCCATCCACGAGAAGCCGGAAAGCCCGCCGTCGCGCTTTGTGGTGACAGGTGTCTACATGTACGATCAACGGGCCTTCGATGTGATCCGGACGCTGGAGCCGTCGCGGCGGAACGAGCTGGAGATCACCGACGTGAACAACCGCTACATCGGCTGGGGCGACCTCCGCTACGAGATCCTCGAGGGCTGGTGGACGGACGCCGGGACCATCGAGAGCCTGTACCGCGCCTCGGGGCTGGTGGCCGCCGACGCGACCGGCGGCCCGGCTTCGAGCCCGGCTTCGAGCCCGGGCCAGGAGGGTAACGGTGTCGGCTGACGGGGCGGCGACGGGGCTGGAGGTGGTGGAGACGGCCATCCACGGGGTCGTGCTCCTGGTTCCTCGCCGGTTCGCGGACCATCGGGGCTCTCTGAGCGAGACCTACAATCGTCGCCGGTTCGAGGCGGCGGGGCTGACGCACGACTGGGTGCAGGAGAACCACGCCATGTCGGCGGCGGCTGGCACGGTGCGGGGGCTGCACTACCAGCTCCCGCCGGCGGCGCAGGCCAAGCTGGTGCGGGTGGTCCGGGGCGCGATCCTGGACGTTGCGCTGGACGTTCGTCGCGGCTCGCCCACGTTCGGCGCCCACGTGGCGGTGGAGCTCCGGGCTGGGGACGGTCGTCAGCTCCTGATCCCCGCCGGCTTCGCCCACGGCTACTGCACGCTGGAGCCGCGTACGGAGCTGCTCTACCGGCTGGACGACTACTACGCCCCGGAGCACGAGCGCGGGATCCGTTGGGACGACCCGGCGCTGGACATCCCCTGGCCGGTGAGCGCCGACGGGGCCATCCTGTCGGACAAGGACCGGTCGCTGCCGTCGCTGGCGGAGCAGGACGAGCTGATGGAGCTTTGAGGCCCGGGCACCGGGCCGGGAGGTGACGCGGGTGGTCAAACGTTCCGTGCTGGTGACCGGGGGCGCCGGGTTCATCGGCTCGGCGGTGGTCCGGCTGCTGGCTGGCCAGGGCCGGCGAGTGGTGAACGTGGACAAGCTCACCTACGCCGCGTCGCTGGACTCGTTGGCCGGCGTGGCGGACCGGCCCGATTACGCCTTCGAGCGGGTGGACATCGCCGACCGCGTCGCCCTCCGCGAAGTCTTCGAGAGGCACCGCCCCGACGTCGTGCTCCACCTGGCCGCCGAGTCCCACGTGGACCGGTCCATCGACGGCCCCGCCGACTTCGTCCGGACCAACCTGGTGGGCACCTTCGCCCTGCTGGAGGAGTGCAGGCGACACGTGGCGCGCCTCGACGGCCCAGCCCGCGACGCCTTCCGGCTGGTCCACGTCTCCACCGACGAGGTCTACGGCTCGCTGGGCCCCGACGGGCTGTTCCACGAAGCGTCGCCCTACGACCCCAGCTCGCCCTACTCGGCGACGAAGGCCGGGGCCGACCACCTGGTCCGGGCATGGCACCGGACCTACGGCCTGCCCGCCGTCGTCACCAACTGCTCCAACAACTACGGGCCCTACCAGTTCCCCGAGAAGCTCATCCCCCTCATGATCCTCAACGCCCTGGAGGGCAGGGAGCTGCCCGTCTACGGCCAGGGCGACAACGTGCGGGACTGGCTCCACGTGGACGACCACGCCCGGGCCCTCATCAGCGTCCTCGACCACGGACTCGCCGGCGCCACATACCTGGTGGGCGCCCGCCAGGAACGCCGCAACATCGACGTCGTGCGGACCATCTGCGACCTGGTGGACGAGCTGGCCGGGCCACTCCCAGCCGGGAGCTCCGCCGCCAGCTCCGGCGCCAGCCCCGGCGCGTCGCCGGAACCGGGTCGCCGGGCCCTGATCCGGTTCGTGAAGGACCGGCCGGGCCACGATTTCCGCTACGCCATCGACCCGTCCCGCATCGAGGCCGAGCTGGGCTGGCGGCCGCGCCACGACCTGGAGTCGGGCCTCAGGGACACGGTCCGCTGGTACCTGGAGAACCGGGACTGGTGGGAGCGGATCCGGAGCGGCGCCTACCGGGGCCAGCGCCTGGGCCTCGCCGGGCCCGCGGACGAGTCGTCGCCCGCGGAGCCAGGGCCCGCCCGGGCACGGTCCGCCGGGGCAGGAGACGCCGGAGCAGGCGCCGGGGCGGAGCCACCGCCGGGGGAGAGCCGGCCGTGAGGCTCCTGGTGCTGGGCGCCGGGGGCCAGCTGGGCCACGACATGGTGCGCGTGGCCCGTGACGCCGGCATCGCCGTCCGCGGCCTCGGTCGCCGGGAGCTGGACCTGGCGCCGGAGCCGGCCGGCCAGGCTGAAGCGGTCCCGTCGCCGGAGCCGGCCGGCCAGGCTGAAGCGGCCCCGTCGCCGGAGCCCGACCCTGTCGCCGGACTCCGGGACCTGGACTTCGACGTCCTGGTCAACTGCGCCGCCTACACCCGGGTGGACGACGCCGAGGCCGACCCGGCCGCCGCCTTCGCCCTGAACGCCCGGGCGCCGGCGCTCCTGGCGCGGGCCTGCGCGGAGCGCGGGGCGAGGCTGGTGCAGGTGAGCACGGACTACGTGTTCGACGGCGAGGCTCGTCGCCCGTACCGGGAGGACGACGCGCCGGCCCCGCTGGGCGTCTACGGCGCGTCCAAGCTGACGGGTGAGGCGCTGGCCCGCCGGGCCCACCCCCGGGGCACGCTGGTGGTCCGGACGGCGTCGCTCTTCGGCATCGCCGGCGCGCGACGGGCGGAAGCGGGCACGGGCGGCAACTTCGTCGAGACCATGATCCGCCGGGGCGGCCAGACCGGCCGGCTCCGGGTGGTGGACGACGTGGTCATGTCGCCCACCTGCACCCTGGACCTGGCCCGCGCCATCGTCCACCTGCTGGGCGACGACGCGCCCGCCGGCACCTACCACGTGGCGGGCCTGGGCCAGGCCAGCTGGTACGAGCTCGCCCGGGCCGTCGTCGCGGGCGCGGGAGTGGACGCGGTGGTGGAGCCCATCCCGTCGGGGGAGTACCCCACCCCCGCCGTCCGGCCGGCCTTCAGCGTCCTGGACACGGGCCGGGCCCTGGCCGCCGGCTGCCCGCTCCGGCCCTGGCAGGACGCCCTGGCCCATTACCTGGCCGAACGCCGCGCCACG
>SLCC01000051.1 GCA_007126035.1 Gemmatimonadota bacterium | reverse complement strand
TAAGTAGGCCCGCGTTCTAACGAGGCGTCGAAGCTGTCACGCCGCTTTGCGGGCGCGCAGCTTATCCGCAGAGCGTTAGAAAGTGCGAGTAGAGGCGCGGATGTAATCGGCAGGAGGAAGTACGGGGATGCCGTGGATCTGGTTGCCGAAGTAGCGCCCGAAGTGCTTGAGATCGCCAGTGATCAGGTGGGTGGCTTCGGCGGCGATCGCTCCACCGAGGATTGGCCAGTCCTTTTCGGGAAGCTCGACCTCTCGGCGTATCGCATCGGGGGCGGTTACGCCGTGAACCACATGAAGCGGCTGGACCAGTCGCTCGAGACGCTTCTTCTGCTCCGGCTCCACGAGGTTTCGCTTCGCCTCTTCGATGACAGTAGGGGGACGTGAACAATACGATGTTCTCGATGGACCAGAGGACGGTGACACCAGCGTCGTCGCGATAGGAGGCGGAGAAGAGGGTGTTGGCGTCGGGGAAGAGGCGATCCACCGGATGAATCCGCTACGGGCGATGGTGTTCGATGGAATCGGGATCGATGCCCATCTCCTGGACCGCTTCACGAGCTCGCGCGTAGTCTTCGTCGTTGATGGCGTTGGACAGCAGGAACTCAGCGCGTCGTTCGGCGGAGTACGACTCGACGGGAACCGTGACCGCGGGCCGCAGGAGGATGCCCTCCTCGGTTTCCTCAGCGATAACCGTGGTGCCTTCGCTCAAACCAAAGCGGCGGCGTAACTTGGCAGGGATCACCAACGTGCCCCGCTTCCCGATTCGACTGGATTCAGAAATCGACATGATCGCATCCTCTGGTCAGAAGTTCAGATGTTCTGACAAAACAGTCAAGTGGGAGGTCGTGGCGGACGGAGCACTTTTAACGAGGCGTTGCACCTGACAGCGCGCTTCGCGCGCCGCAGGTGAATCCCAGCGCGTTATGAAGCTGTGGTAGCGGGTGTGGTCGGGAGCTGATCTAACGAGAGGAGCTATGCTGTCGGAGCCAGTCGGCAAGCTCGGGTTCTGGCAGGTCACCCGCGGCTAGAGAGAGAATCAGGCGGACCACTTCGGGCTCCTCCGCTTCGATGCGGAGTCCGTTGAGGCCGAGGAAGACGTACATGGCCTGGAAGGCCACGCGCTTGTTCCCGTCGACGAGGGGGTGAGTTCGAGCAAGCCCAAACCCGTAGGCCGCTGCGAGATCGAAGAGATCGGCCTCCGACTCGTAGTGGAACCGATTCCTGGGGCGGTCCAACGCGGAATCGAGGAGGCCTTGATCTCTCAGTCCAAGCGATCCGCCATGCTCCTGGACCTGGCTGGTATGAATCGCACGGATCATGGTGGCATTGAGCCACCGAGGCTCCTTCACTTGGCGAGCTCGCGCATGGCGTTGCGGTACTGTTTGGCGCCTTCTTCATAGAGAGCCATGGCTTCAGCGAAGGCGGGATCAAAGGGTGTGATGAGGATCCCTTCGTCCGTCTCGACGAGGTGGACGCGGTCGCCTTCCGCCATGCGGTACCGCTCGAGCATGGCCTTGGGGATGGTGGTGCCAGCGGAATTTCCGATGGCTCGGATGGTGGTTTCCTTGGTCATAGCGGCCTTTCTGTTATAACAATCGTAATCACGAGCGGGGGCGGGTGTCAAGCAGGAGAAGTATGAGCCAGCTTCATAACGAGCGGTTGCACCCGTCAGCCCCGCCACGCGGGGCTGCAGCTTAACGCCAGCCGTCCGACGCCGCCTCGAAAGCATCGGGATCTCGGTTGGCCCGTCATGACTTGGGTCCGCCATCGAGCTCACCAGTTGATGGTGGAACGAGGAGACTGCCACGCCGCCGCCCTGTTTGCGGCTGGACGAAGCAAGAAGCGCGGCGCAAGAACCGGAGGCGCCTACGACCGTGAGCGGGGCAGGATTGCCAGCGCCGGAACACGGAGCAGTGGGCAAACCCAGAGCGGCGATGGGGAGCGGCCCTCTGCTTGCCGAAGAGGTTCAATCATCAACACGAAGCACCAGCTCTGGACAGCCTGCCTCCGCCACCCGTACCCTATCCTTCGTCCCTCCGGTCGGCGAGGGTATGGTAGTGTTGCTGGGATGCGACGGAATCTCGGCAGCACAACACTTGAGATTGGAGCAAGAATGAGCACACGCAGGGGCTTCCTTCGTACGACGGTGGCAGCGGGTGGGGCGGTGGCTCTGGGTCTCGTGCCAGGCTCGGTGGCGGCGTCCGGCCTGTCTGCGGTGGGGACGGCGGAGGCCGGCGGGCGAGGCGGCACTGGGCGACGGCGGCCCATGCGCCTCCTCATCTTGGGCGGCACCGGTTTCATCGGGCCTCACCAGGTCCGCTACGCGCTGGACAGGGGCCACGAGGTCACGATCTTCAACCGTGGCCGCTCGGCCCCGGGCATGTTCACCGGAGTCGAGGAGCTGATCGGCGACCGGGCGACGGGTGAGCTGGACGCGCTCCGTGGGCGGCGCTGGGACGCCGTCATCGACAATTCGGCCGGCCGCGCCGACGCACCGTACTGGGTCAGGGACTCGGCAGGCCTGCTGAGGGACCGGGCAGAGCAGTACCTCTACATCTCGACCCGGTCCGTCTTCGCCGATCTTTCGCGTGTTCCGGCGACGGTGGACGGTCCGCTCCTGACAAAGGAGAACACGCCCGGCTGGAGGGCAGGGCAGCCTTACCCGTACGGGCTGGCCAAGGCCCTGGGGGAGGGCGAGGCGGCAGCGGCCTTTGGTGCCCGGACCACCATCGTTCGTCCCGGGCTGATCGTGGGCCCTGGCGACGAGACTGACCGGTTCACGTACTGGCCGGTTCGGATCGAGCGTGGTGGAGAGGTCCTGTCGCCGGGCGAACCTGAGGCGGACCGGGTCCAGATCATCGATGTGCGTGACGTCTCGGAATGGGTGGTCCGCCTGTGTGAGGCCAGGACCTACGGTACCTACATGGCAGTCGGTCCGGAGAATGGCCGTTCCATGGCCGAGTTCCTGTACGGCATGGCCGCTGTCACCACGGCGCCCCTTTCCTGGACGTGGGTCCCGCGGGAGTTCCTGGCCGCGCACGGGGTGCGGCCGTACCGGGAGATGCCGGTGTGGCGCCCGTCAGAGCCCGGGTGGGAGGGGTTCGCTCGTTTCGACCTCTCCCGTGAAGTGGCGGCAGGCCTCACCTTCCGGTCGCTGGCGGACACCACAGCCGCGACGCTGGAGTATCATCATTCGAGGGGTGCGGACCGGAAGGCCGCCTTCCGGGCGGGTGCGACGGCCGAGCAGGAGCGAAGCGTGCTCCAGGCCTGGCACGCGAGCGGGAGGGCGGCGGCCAGTTGAGGGTCCGGGGCGTCCGGCCGGGTCATGGGCGGAGGTTGTCCTCGCCGCTGAAGCGACTGTCGGTGCTCCCGTCGCTCGTGACCGGGCTGCTCCTGCTCCTCACCGGCTGCGGTCTCCTCACCGGCTGCGGTGGTGGGGACGGAGCGGTGGGGGAGAGCCCTCTCCATGTGCGGGTTCTGGCGATACACGACTTCCACGGGGCGCTCCGGCCGGCGACGCATGGGTGGTCCGAAGGCCGGCTCATGGGTGGCGCGGCGGCTCTGAAAGCGGTCATGGACAGCCTGGAGGCGGCGTGTGCCTGCCCGACGGTCCGCGTGGACGGAGGTGATCAGCTCCAGGGGACCCTGGAATCGAACCTTCTCCACGGCGCCCCTGTAGTGGCTGCGTTCAACTATATCGGTCTGGACGCCGCGGCCATAGGCAACCACGAGCTGGATTGGGGTGTGGACACGCTGCTGGTCAGGCAGCGGGAGTCACGCTACGAGTGGCTGGCGGCGAACGTGTTCCGGCGGGACTCGGGCGAGCGGCCGGAGTGGGCCACGCCGTTCGCGGTGGTGGAGCGTGACGGCGTCAAGGTCGGCATCGTAGGCTACGCGACGGTGAGCACCCCGTACACCCTGCGCCCGGAGGTCACGGCTCCCTACGAGTTCCGGTCCGGGTACGCGGCCATCCGTGACGCCCTGGAGGGGGTTCGGCGCGTGGGTGCCGACTTTGTGGTGGTAGTGGCGCATGCGGGGGGTGATTGCAACGGTGGGCAGTGTGCCGGAGAGGTGGTGGACCTGGCGGAGGAGCTGCCCGTCGGCTCCGTCCACATGATCGCTGGTGGGCACATCCACGCGCCCGGCGCCGGTCTGGTCGACTCGGTGCCCATCGTGCGAGCCGGCTCCCACGGTCGGGCCGTGGCGGTGGTGGATCTGTACCGCCATGCCGACGGCACTCATGGGTTCAGCCTTTCGACCGCCCCAGTCATCGCCGACGTCGGTAGTGGGGATGCTGGTGACGAGGATGCCGGTGGCGCGGACGCGGCGATGGCCGACCTCCTGGCGCCCTACCTCGCCGTGGCGGACTCCATCGGGCGGGTGCCGGTCACCACCCTCAATGAGCCGTTGTCAGCCTCGGCCACAGGCGACCGCCGGCTGGGCCAGCTCATTGCCGACGCCGTGCGCGCCGTGGCGGCGGCCGACTTCGGCATGCACAACCCGGGCGGTGTCAGGGCCGACCTGCCCCGTGGGCTGGTGTCTTACCGGGATCTGCACCGCGTCTTGCCGTTCGGCAACGCCGTGGTCCGGCTAACTCTGACGGGCCGCCAGCTCCAAGAGCTCGTGAGCCGGACCGGTCCTCGCTACTACTTGTCGAACCTCATCGTGGAGTGGGACCCGGCTGCCGCGTCAGAGGCTGGCGGGGCTCGCCTGCGCTTCGTCGATGGCGCGCCGGTGGAAGCGGACAGGTCCTACACCCTGGCGACCAACGACTTCCTCGCCGATGGCGGTGATGGTCTTGCGGTCCTGACGTCCCTGCCGCGGGTAGTCATCGGCGTCACGGTGCTGGACGCGGTAGCGGGGCATCTGAGCGCTTGGCCGGACGACTGGTGACGCGCCAGGTTGGAGTTCAGGCATCCTTGCGTTCTGCGTCGCGGCGGTCCCTATTGTGGTCGTTACGGCCAGGCTGGCCCTGTGTCCTGCGGCGGACGCCATCACCCGACTGACGACATGCCCCATCTCACACTCGAGTACACGGCCGATCTCCCCCGGGGGGTGGTCTCACGGCAGCTCTTCGCGCGGCTACATCACATCGTGGTGGAGGTCACCGGAGCGGATATAGAGAATTGCAAGAGCCGTTCGATCGAGCACGGCAACTTCCTGGTGGGCGAGTCCTCCGATGGCGCTGGCTTCGTGCACCTGGAAGTCAGGATCCTGGAAGGCAGGACGCGGGACGTGAAGACGGAGCTGGGACGGCGCCTCCTGGGTGCGCTCCGTGACACGTGCGACAGCGCCGGCTGGGACGCCCAGGTGACGGTGGAGGTCCGGGACATCAGCCGGGATCACTACTTCAAGTGATGTGATCCGGGTCAGGTAGCCCGACCCGGGACTCCCGCGGCTGGCCATAGCGTCACCGCTTGGGGCGTGAGCCGACGAACAGGTTCAGCACGGTGCTCACGGCCGCGATGATGACAGCGCCCACGACGGCGGCCCAGAACCCGACCACGTGGAACTCGATGCCCAGCGCCTGGGCGAGCTGGGCGGTGAGCCAGAGCAGGAACGCGTTGAGCACGAATATGAACAGGCCCAGGGTCAGGACCACGACGGGGAAAGTCAGGATCCGGAGGATGGGCCGGATGATGGCGTTCACGACCCCGAACACCAGGGCCACGCCCAGCAGGCCCAGGACCCCGTTGGCGTAGACGATCCCCGGTACCAGGGAGACGGCCACCCAGAGGGCGGCCGCGGTGGCCAGCAGTCGAAGCAGGAATCGCATGGCTCGATAACTCGTCGTTCTGGTTCTCGGTGGGTAGTCAGTAGTGTCTGGTTGGTGCTTCCTGGCTATTACCTCAGGCCGGTTCCTCCGGCTGACCGATCACGGTGAGGATGATCGTCCTGTCCCGGGGCCGGGTGTCCAGGTCCACCAGCACCACCTGCTGCCAGGTCCCCAGGGGGACCCGGCCGTCCACGATGGGCAAGGCCAGGGAGGGTCCGATGAGGGCGGCGCGGACGTGGCTGTGGCCGTTGTCGTCGTGCCAGGTCTCTTCGTGGGCGTAGCGGGCGTTCTCGGGTGCGATCCTTTCGAGGGCGGCGACCAGGTCGTGCTCGACCAGGCCAGGCTCGTACTCGAGGGTGGTGAGTGACGCGGTGGAGCCCACCACCATGGCTGTGGCCTGCCCGCTGGTCACGCCACTGGTCCGGACGGCTGCCTGGACGTCCCGGGTCAGGTCCACGATGTGGCCGTCCCCCTCGGTGCTGATCCTGAGAGTGTGACTCGATACGTTCATCGTGTGATAGCGGCTCCCGCGTCGGCCGGCCCTGTGGCTCTGTGGGTATTCCTGCCGCCGGCGCTCTCGCCGCTGGCTGCGCCCTCGGCTCCGGCAGAGCTCGGCGTGGTGGCCTGTCGTCCTCCGGCAGGCGGTTCGAGCCTGGCCAGACGGCGGAGGTTGGTGGCGAACCGGACGACCAGGAGCAGGCTCATCCCGGCGATGCCGACGCTGGCGCCGATGGTGACCACCGGTTGGATCCCAGCCGGCTGCAGCCCGCCCAGGGTGTGGAGGGCGACGAGGAGCGTGTTGGCCAGTACGAGGATGGCCCGGACCTCGGTGGGCCCGATCCACCCGTAGTCCATGCGGAACTCGTCGAAGGCGGCGGACTCCAGGTAGACGTTGACGGACATCATGAGGTAGAGCACCACCAGGAGCAGCCCGATGACCATGGGCAGGTAGGGCGATAGTCCGATCCCGACGCCGATGACGGCGGTAGTGAAGGCATCCACAGCGTGGTCCAGGTAGTAGCCGTACCGGGGCCGCTCTGTCTGTCGAACCCGGGCGATGGTCCCGTCCAGGCTGTCACCGAACCAGTTCACCACCAGGGCGACGCTGGCCAGCCATAGCCAGTGGGGGCTGAGGCCGGACAGGGCGTAGCCGGTGCCTACGCCCAGCGCGCTCAGGACGCCCAGGATGGTGAGGTGGTCGGGGCTGAGCCAGATGGGCAGGCGCTGGGCTATGGCCATCAACAGCCTGCGCTCATGTTCGGCAGTGATCGCGGCTCGGATTCGTTTCGGTTCGCTCATGACCCCTACAATGATGCTGCCGGCGCCGCGGCGACAGCCCCCGCGGGAATCCATACGGTCATGGTGCTGCCCGAGCGAGCGGGGACCGCGGTTCCGGTAAGCGCGGGCCAGGGTTTTGCACGCCCCCCCGGTGGTCACGTCAGACAGCGGGGGGAGGGTTCCGTGCTCGAGATTGCCAAGTCGACTGTCAGTGAGTTTTTGGAAGACGACGCGCCGCGCATGGCGGCGGCGCTGTCGTACTACACCGTATTCGCCCTTCCGCCGCTCCTGATCCTGGTGCTCCTGATGACCGGGGCCTTCGTCGACCCGGACGTGTTGGAGAGCCGGATGGTGGAGCAGGTGGAGGAGGTACTGGGCGCCGAGGCGGCGCAGCAGGTCCAGACGATGATCGAGGAGACGGACGACCTGGGGACGGGGCCGCTGGCGACCATCCTGTCCCTGTTGGCGCTGGCCTTCGCCGCCACCGGCGCGTTCGGCCAGTTGCAGAACACGCTGAACAAGATCTGGGGGCTGGCTCCGGACCCGGAGCAGAGCGGCATCAGGGTCTTCCTGGGCAAGCGAGTGCTGTCTTTCGGCATGATAGTGGTGATCGCCTTCCTGCTCCTGGTGTCCCTGATCCTGAGCGCCATTCTGACCCGCGTGGGCGGTGACATTGCCGGTGCCCTGCCCGGGGAGGTCTCGACGATCTTCCTGTACGCGGTGGACGTGGGTCTTTCCCTGGTGGTCTTCACCGTCCTGTTCGCGGCCATCTTCAAGGTCCTGCCGGATGCCCGCATCACCTGGCGTGACGTGGGGGTGGGTGCGCTGGTGACGGCGATCCTGTTCCTGCTGGTCAAATACCTCTTCGGCTACTTCCTGTCGCTGTCCGACCCGGGCAGCGCCTTCGGTGCCGCCGGCTCCCTGGCGGTCATCCTGGTCTGGGTCTATGTCTCCGCCATGGTCCTGTTCCTGGGGGCCGAGTTCACCCAGGTCTGGGCCAGGCGGCGCGGCACGCGGATCGTGCCGGACGAAGGCACGATCCGCGTGGCCAAGGCCGGGGCGTAGGCGCCGGGTCAGCCCAGCGGCCGCACGGATCGCCGGGCGCGCTCCGGCGTCTTGCGAGCCGCGTGGCCGTCTTGGGAGTCGTGGGGCCTGACGGCGAGCCCGCGCGGGAAAGCCCTGGCTCAGCCGTCCAGCTGTTCGATGGTGGCGATGGAGGGCCCGCGCTCGGCCTGCAACCGGGCGGCCACCTGCTCGGCCCGGCCCCACGCCCTCAGGATGTTCTCCCCCGCCAGCTTCCTCAGGTCCTCCTCGCTCCACCCCCGTCTGGACAGCTCCGCAAAGAGGGCCGGGAAGGTGGACGTGTCGTCCAGGCCTTCCGGCATGGTGGCGCCGTCGTAGTCGCTGCCGATGCCTACGTGGTCCATACCGGCAACGCGAGCCACATGCTCGATGTGATCCGCCACATCCGCCAGCGTGGCCACCGGCTCCGGCCCGACCCGCTCCTCGGGTGGGAGTGACCGCCACTCCAGGAGGTCCTCGTTCACGAACACGGTCACGAAGGTGACCATGACTATGCCGCCGTTGTCAGCCATGCGACGGAGCACGTCGTCCGGCACGTTGCGCCCGTGTGGTGTCACGGCGTAGGCGGACGAAGGGGAAAAGATCACCGGCGCCTCGGTCACGTCCAGGGCGTCGTGCATGGTCTGGAAGGAGACGTGGGACAGGTCCACGAGCATGCCCAGACGGTTCATCTCCCTGACCACTTCCCGGCCGAACTCCGTCAGGCCGCCATGCAACGGGGCCTGGCAACAGGCGTCGGCCCAGTCGATGTGGTCGGAGTGTGTCAGGGTGAGATAGCGAGCGCCAAGGTCGTAGAAGGTGCGGAGGGCGCCCAGCGAGTTCTCGATGGCGTGGCCGCCCTCCATCCCGATCATGGAGGCGATCCTGCCTTCCTGGAAGATCCGCTCCACGTCGTCGGGTGTCAGGGCCAGCTCGAAGGCCTCGGGATAGGCGTCGATCATCCGGTGCACGATGTCGATCTGCTCGAGCTGCACCCGGGCGGCGCCCGGTCCGGCCACCCGCGCCGGGATCCAGACGGACCAGAACTTGGCACCCACCAGCCCCTCCCGCATGCGGGGTATGTCGGTGTGGCCCGGCGTCCGACTCCGCAGATCGTACGCGTGCACGTCGAAGGGGCCGTCCGAATATCGCCGGATCACCCATGGCAGGTCATTGTGCCCGTCCACCAGCGGCGTGGTGGACAGGACCTGCCGGGCCACGGCCAGGTGCGGATCGTCAGTATGGGCGACGGACTGGGCGGGCGCTGTCGTACAGGCGGTGATCGTGAGCGTGGCCAAGGCTACGGCCAGACCGGCAAAGCGTCGGATCATGGCTCCGAATGGTTCTGGGTTGTCAGGTGGGGCTTCGTCTGGAATGTCGCGGCGGGTTCAGGTGAGGGCAAGGTGAGCATCCTCCGGCTCTTCGGGGGAACCCCCCGCCCTTATGTGCGGGATTTCCCTGCTGGACGCCCACCTTGCAGGTCGATATGGTGAACGCCGTTATGCTTGTTCCGGCGCGGCCTGCTGCTGTCGCTGCCGGTTGACTTTATACATACCGCAGGAGTTGACAACATGGCGACCGTCCTGGGCAACGGACCCGAAGTGGCCGAGGGCCGCACGCGAGGTGGTCTCCTGTCCAAGGAGCGGACGTTGGCACGGCCCGGCTTCAACCGCTGGCTGGTGCCGCCGGCGGCGCTGGCGATCCACCTCTCCATCGGGATGGCCTACGGGTTCAGCGTATTCTGGTTGCCCCTGAGCCAGGCGATAGGGATCACCGAGCCGGTTGCGTGTCCGGCGGGCATGGGCTTCTGGGCCCGGGTCTTCGCCACGGACTGTGACTGGATGGTCAGCTGGCTCAACGTGATGTACACCCTGTTCTTCGTCTTCCTTGGCTCGGCGGCGGCGGTGTGCGGCAGCTGGCTGGAGCGGGCCGGTCCACGGAAGGCAGGGGTGGTGGCGGCTTTCTGCTGGGGCGGCGGGCTGCTGATCTCGGCTCTAGGCGTCTATACGCACCAGATCTGGCTGCTCTGGCTGGGCTCGGGCATGATCGGTGGCGTAGGGCTCGGACTGGGCTATATCTCGCCGGTCTCCACACTGATCAAGTGGTTCCCGGACCGCCGGGGCATGGCCACGGGGCTGGCGATAATGGGCTTCGGCGGCGGAGCCATGGTCGGCGCGCCGCTGGCCGACCGGCTCATGCAGTACTTCGCCACGCCGGGTTCGGTAGGTGTCTGGCAGACGTTCGTGACCCTCGGCATCATCTACTTCCTGGCGATGATCGCCGGTGCGTTCGGCTACCGGGTCGCGCCGGACGGGTGGCATCCAAAGGGCTGGACTCCGCCGCCGCCGGCTGCGAACGCCATGATCACGCACCGTCACGTCCACGTGAACCAGGTGCACAGGACGCCCCAGTTCTGGCTGCTCTGGGGGGTGCTCTGCCTGAACGTGAGCGCCGGGATCGGCGTCATCGGGATGGCGTCGCCCATGCTCCAGGAGGTATTCGGTGGCCGGCTGATCGGCGTTGACGCAGGCCTCTACTCGCTGCTTGAGGACCAGCGCATTGCGGTGGCCACGGTGGCGGCCGGGTTCGCTGCCCTGCTGAGCCTGTTCAACATAATCGGTCGCATCACCTGGGCGTCGCTCTCAGACGTGATCGGACGCCAGGCCACCTACGTCATATTCTTCGGACTGGGCATGGCCCTGTACGTGGCCGCCCCGTTCGCCGGTGCCATGGGCAGCGTGGCGCTGTTCGTTGCCATCTTCTGCGTGATCCTGACCATGTACGGTGGCGGCTTCGCCACCATCCCGGCGTACCTGGCCGACCTGTTCGGCACACGCTTCGTCGGCGCGATCCACGGCCGGCTCCTGACATCCTGGTCTGTGGCCGGGATCCTGGGGCCCAGCGTAGTGGCGTTCATACGGGAAGCCCAACTCGGGCGAGGCATCCCGGCGGAACAAGCGTATAACACTACCATGTACATACTTGCAGGAATGCTGGTGGTGGGTCTAGTCTGCAACCTCCTGATCCGGCCCGTGGCCGACCGTCACTTCATGACGGACGAGGCGCTGGAGAAGGAGCGGCGGCTAGCCCACGAGAACGGTGCCGCCCAGGACACCGGTTCCACCTCATGGCAACCGGCTCCGTCGAGCTGGCCGACGGTGGCCGTAGCCTGGACGCTGGTGGGTATCCCCATGGCCTGGGCGATGTGGCAGACGTTGAAGACAGCGGCGGCCCTGTTCGTCTGATAGCCTCCGGGTTGGATCCGGCATAGGTCGGCCAGAGTGGGGGTGCCAGCCATGTGGCGCCCGCCGGCAACAGTGGCGGGCGTCGGACGGGTATCTGACAGTGAATGGACGGGCCGGGGAGGTGGTCATGAAGCGTAGGGACTTGTTGAAGAAGGGTCTGGCGGTGAGCGTCGCCGGGATGGCGGGGCTCGAACTTACCACCGGGGGCGCCATTGCCGCTCAGGCCGGTGCCAGACCTGACGGTATCGCCGGGAACGGCCGTGCGCCGGGGCCTGATGGACGACGTCGCCCCGTCCGCAACATCATCTTCTTCGCCTACGACGGGTTCAACTACGAGGACCTGGCCGTGGCGCGGTACTTCTCGCTCCGCAACGGCGCCGGTCCGCTCCATATCGAGCGACTCCTGGGCGCAGGCGCGGCGGGCTCCATGACCACCCACAGCCTTACATCGGTGGTCACCGACTCGGCGGCGGCCACGTCGGCCTGGGCCGCCGGCCGGAAGGTGGTGAACGGAGCCCTGTCCATGTACCCGGACGGTCGACCGCTCACGACCATCCTGGAGCTTGCCCGGGATGCCGGTAAGGCGACCGGCCTGGTCACCACCACCCGGCTCACACATGCCACCCCTGCCGGCTGGATCGCCAAGACCACCGATCGGGGACTGGAAGACGACATCGCGCTCCAGTACTTCGACTTCCGTCCCCACGTCCTGCTGGGCGGCGGCAGCGGCCACTTCACCGCAGGGGGCCGCGAGGACGGCCGGGACCTGGAGGCGGACTTCCGCCAGGCCGGTTACCAGGTGCTCCGGGAGGTGGCGGACCTGGAGCGGGTGCGCGGAGATCGCCTGCTGGGCGCCTTCACCGAGGGCCACCTGCCCTACGAGATCGACCGTCGCTTCCAGAGCCTGCCGGGGCCGTCGCTGGCCCAGATCACCCGGGCCGGGCTGGCCGTGCTGGATCGCCAGCCCGGTGGCTTTGTGCTCCAGATCGAGGCGGGCCGGATCGACCACGCCAACCACGCCCACGACCCGGGCGGCAGTCTCTGGGACGTGCTGGCAGCCGACGAGGCCCTGGCTCTGGTCCTGGATTACGTGGACCGGACTCCGGACACCCTCCTCCTCATGGCCTCGGACCACGCCACCGGGGGACAGGTGGCGTTCGGTGCCGGGCCCGCCTACAACCTCTCGACCCAGGCACTGCAACTGCTGGGGCGACGACGGGCGTCGTACTCGTACCTCCGCTCAGTGCTTCCCAGGCGGCCCACGGCCGAGCAGGTGCGTGACGGCGTGCACAGCTACTTCGGCATCTCCCTCAACGGCAACCAGGCCGAGGAGGGCGCCCGCGTCCTGGCACGAGAGCTCCGGCTCGGGCACCGGGACGCCCACTCGCTCCAGCCAGCGAACTCCTTCAACGCCGTCGTCTCACAATCCACTCCAGGGGACCTGGATCGGGCGAACGTCCACTTCGCCACCGGCGCCCACACTGCCGGCCTGGTGCCGGTGGCCGCCTACGGCGCGTGGGACGGACCGGCCAATCTGGGCGTGGTGGACAACACCGAGCTCTTCGGCTGGATGGCCAGCGCCCTGGGCACTGATTTCCGGAACCCGGAGATGTCCGAGGATGAGGCGCTCCGGCTGACCGCCTCGGCACCCCCGCGGCCCATGGCAGTGCTCTGATCGCCACCATCGACGTGGCCGCGCGGGCCGTCGCGGGGGTCGAGGGAGTATGCACCCCGAGGAGTGTCCGCCCCATGGTCCGGCGGGTCGTCCCCTTCAGAGGACAGTCCCTGGGGGGAGTACGGCAATAATCCGCGTGGTCAGTGGCTTTCCAGCCCGGCATGACGGCTGCCTCTGCTGAAGGTCGCCTGCGCGTAAGGCTGCGCGCGGCTGAGTGCCAGAGGATGGGAGGCAGACATGACCATATCACGTGTGAGAGTGCCGTTGTTCACGACACTGGCGGTGGGGCTGCTGCTATTGCCCGGCTGCGCGCCCCTGGGAGCCATGGACGGAGTGGTGGTGGGTGGGACCGGAGTGTACCGGGCCGGCGTGCACGGGCTTGCTCCCCGTGCCTTCGTGGTGGATGGTCGTGTCCATTCGGTTGACCTGCGTCGTTCCAGAATCGAGATCCGGGACTACGGTAACAGGGCCCGGACGCTCCGTTTCGACCGTGGCACACAGGTGGTCTACCGGAACCGAGCCTACACGCCGTCCGCGGTCGAGCGAGGTGACGTGGTGCGGGTGCATGTCACGCAGGACCGAAACGGCAGGCTCTGGGCCGACAGGATCCACGTGCGGGAGAGTGTTCGCGAGCGGGGTCGCGGCTACGTGCGTACCGAACACATGCGAGGTGCGGTGTTGTCGGTCGACGGCCGTCGCGGCCGGTTCCTGCTGGACGCTGGTCGGAACCAGAGGCTGGTGGTTGTGGTGCCGCGTGACGTCGATCGTCACCAGGTACGGCAGTTTCACCGTCTTCGCCGTGGCGACCGGGTGCGGGTCGACGTGGTGCCGGTCGGTCCCGGCACGGTAGAGCTGATCCGATTCCGCTAGTGGACCGATTCCGAAGTTCGGTGAGCACCGAGAGCGCGGATGCGCGCCTCCGGCAAGGCGCGCCGACGCAGGCATAGCAACGCTATTCCGAGGAGGCGTAACGCCGCAGGGGGCGCG
>SLCC01000096.1 GCA_007126035.1 Gemmatimonadota bacterium | reverse complement strand
CGTCTGGGCCGCGATCAGGAGGTGGTTGGCTCCGATCGGTCGACCTGCCCGCTCCAAGCGCGCGCGGATGGAGCCGTAGGTCTCATCGGCGGGCTCTTCAAGTGGTAGCACGTTCAACGCCCCCAGAACCGCTTCCAGTTGCTCCGTGAGCCGGGCAGAGCCCTTCTTGGCGGCGCCGTACCGGAGTTCTGCCGCAACCACGATGCTCGTGCAGACATTCGCCTCGCCCACGGCCTGAACTCGCTGCGCCACACGACCGCGCGGCACTCGCACCAGGTCCGAGACCATGTTGGTGTCGAGCAGGTACATCATCAGAGGTCCGTCTCCTCAGGCGGCCGGTCGTCGATCTCCGGGAACGTCTCGTCCAGCGGCTCCAGAGTATTCAGCACTGCCAGCAGCGACGACGGCCGCGCGGGCTCGATGATCAGACGGTCGCCCTCCTTGTGCATGATGGCCTCGTCGCCAGGGAACTCGAATTCCCGGGGAATCCGGACAGCCTGGTTTCTACCGTTCCTGAACAACCGCACCCGCCGTTGCTTACTCATGAGTCACCTCCGTTGGCATATGCCAAAGCATATGCCAGGAAAGGAGGGCCCTGTCAAGGCGTGTCGA
This sequence comes from Gemmatimonadota bacterium, assembly GCA_007126035.1. Taxonomy (GTDB): domain Bacteria; phylum Gemmatimonadota; class Gemmatimonadetes; order Longimicrobiales; family RSA9; genus SLCC01. The sequence goes on along the minus strand of SLCC01000096.1, from coordinate 3,359 downwards.
TCGCGCCACTCTTGATCTGCCCGGTCACCCGACCCGCACCCGGCCCCCACAACCCCATTCCCCCTCCGTACCCCTCCGACTTCGTCCGAGCCCTCCGTGTCATGGCTGTTCCGTGTCTCGTCGTGATCGCAGCTTTGCCTATGATCGCCAGATCGCCTATGATAACCCTGGTGTCGTTTCTGGGTGATGATGCAGGGGAGCGGAAATGAGCGGACGCGAGGTGACCAATTTCTGGCGGCCGTACGGTCGAAACACTCGCGCGGGAGGGGGCGGCGTTCCCGGACGGGTTCCGGGTGGCTGAGGTGAAGGAGTTGTCGGGTCGGTAAAGTCCTTCAAATCGCCGGTCGCCCAAGTTCTTCGCATCCTCGACGCCCAAGTCCTGCACTTTGCGGCAATAGAGGGATGTGACCCATCCGGCCTCCGGATCGTCTATACATATGGTAGGCGTGCGTGCTGCACCTATCCCGACGCTGCGCGGCATACGCAGCTTGTCGCGCCGGTTGCCACCGGCACCATCACCATCACTCGAAGGATTCATGATGCACAGAAACATTCTTACCGTGGCCGCTCTCGGACTTGCGGCCATCGCCGCAGCGTGTGGCGAGACCGCTGGCCCGGACGCCGGCGCGCGTGAGGTCGGCCTGTCCTTCGCCATCGCACCGTCCGGGGCGGGCCTGAGCGCGACACTCGGCATGGCCACCTCGTCCAGTATGGCGGCTCTCTCCGTCACGGATGCGGACGGCCGCACACTCACCATCGAGCGGGTGCGGATGGTACTGGCGGAAATCGAGCTGGAGCGGGCCGGCACCACCGGCAACTGCGACGAGCATCCCGAGCTCTGCGAAGACTTCGAGGCCGGTCCGGTCCTGATCGACCTGCCCGTGGATGGCGGCGTCATCACACCCTTCTCGAGCACGATCCCCGAAGGCAGCTACGACGAGCTGGAGCTGGAGATCGAGGCGCCGGATGGGTCCGACGACGTCACACTCGCTTTCCTGGAAGCCCACCCCGGCTGGCCGGCGAGCGCCAGCATGCGCGTCCAGGGCACCTTCGATGCCGACGACGGAGAAGGTCCGCAGCCGTTCGACGTCTTCCTCGACGTCCAGACGGACCTCGAGCTGGAGTTCGACCCGCTTTTCGTGGTCGAGCCGGATGGCCCCGGCATCCTCAATGTCACGATCGTCATCGATGTGGGCAGTTGGTTCAGGGACTACGACGGCTCGCTCATTGACCCGCGCGCCCTGAGCGCCGACTCCGGACTGCGGTCCACTGTGCACGACAACATCGAGGACTCGTTCGAGGCCTTCGAGGACCTCGACCGAGCCGGTACACCTCAGCACGAATGATCCCGTTCCCGGGTTTCTCGCAAAGAACTGGAGGAATGACATGAGAATTTCCACGTTCGATGCCACGTACCGGCCGCACCGGGTCGCCCGGTGGGTGGGGGCGGCTCTGGTCGCCGGCTTGCTCGCGGGCTGTGGCGGTGACACCATCACGGACCCCACCGAGGTCCAGCTCGGAGAGACCATGTTCGTCTTCGTGGTCAATCCGCTAGTCAACGATGCGAACGAAGCCCCCGTCCCCGAGCCAGGCACGGCCCGTAGCGGCGTCGACATCTCTGTCGCGGGCGGTCCGTCCGGGACAACCGCAGCGGCCGGGGTACTGGTGCTCGGCCCTGTGGCGCCCGGAACCCGTACCGTGGGGGTCGCCGATCCCCATGGAAACGCGGGCGAGGTCGCGCTGACCATCGACGAGCAGGACCTGCGCGAGATCGCCGTTGCCGTCGACGCCAGCGGTGCAGCCGCCATGGCCGAGGTCGTCTACCGGTTCGGCGGTGAGGTCGTGGAGATCACGCCCGCCATGACCCTCGCCGAAGTGAACAACGCGCTGGCCCGAAGCAACGTCATCGTATTCCTTCGGAGCGGGAGCTACAGCGGTGACCTGGAGTTCTCGGGCAGCAACGTGACCCTCTTCGGCGAAGGTGCCGGGGGTGGAAATGTGACAATCAACGGGAACGTGACGGTAAGCGGGAGTTCCAACCGCATCCGGGGCGCCCGGATCGCGGGTGATGTGGAAGTCTCGGGTAGCGATGCCGGCATCTCGTTCAGCTCCGTGACCGGCGCAACGTCGATCTCCGGGAGCGACACCGTGCTCCTGAACAACGCCTTCTGCGGTCCGGTCGAGATCGGCGGCAGCGGAACCTTCGCCCTGGGCAACGCGGGCATGGCGCCCATCAACGCGCCATCGACCGGTTGCTGACGCCAAGCGGGCCACCGCGGTTGTCTGGGGGACTCTGCGGTGGCCACGCGGGTGTCGGGTTGAATAAACTCTTCCAACCCGACACGCGAGGCAGTACGGTCGAATCTGAAGAACTTGGGCGATTTTGATTGAGAGACTTCAACGTCCCGACAAGGAGTGGCTCCACGTCTCCCAGGCCGGCGCCAGCGGCATCGTCGATCGGCTACTCGCCGCACCGGTGCTCGTGCAGGTCGGCCGCGCCGGCAAGAGCGTCTACTACCGGCTGACGGGCGCCGCCTCCATCGCGTCCCGGCAAATGGCGTAACTCAACAACGTAACGTCAACAGCAACAGCCAACAGCTGTTCGAACCTTCCCACGCCCTGTAGGGCTTTCCCCGCCGGGCTTGTCGGGTTTCCCCCGACTTGCCGCTGCTGGTTCCGGCGCTAGTTTGGCTTCCTGTGTTGAACAGGGCCTGAACAGGCCTGCGTCACGACCCGTTCCGGGTCATAAAACACCTGAGCGACCTGAGCCCTGGCCGAGCATCCATCCATCGGCCCGGGTGGCTCCGGGTCGCGGAGCGGATCGCCAGTCTGACAGTGGAGCGCGAGTGCGCGTGCGGCGGCGTCGCCGGTCCCTGGACCATGGGACTGAGGCGCACGAAGTGCACGCGGGGGCCGGATCACCGGGGTCGACGGGGCCCCTGACCGCTAATCCCGATCGGGACGGTGACGGAAGTGCCGGGACCATTGACGATGATGGTGGTGGCGGGCGGGCGCTCGACGCTGATCAAGGCGGCGGCGTTGCTCCGGGCGGCGGAGCTGGCGGGTCATCGAGGCCTGCTGGTGGACACCGGTCGTCGCCAGCGGGCGTCGGCGCTGGTCCCGTTCCTGTCGGACCTGGGCCTGCCGGAGCCGGCGTACCACCTGGGCGCGGGCCATGGCAGCCACGCGGTGCAGGCGGCGGCGGTCATGGACAGCTTCGAGGCGGTGCTGCTGGAGGCGGACGCGGACTGGCTGGTGCTGCCGGGCGACACGGGCCACACGGCCGCCTGCGCGGTGGTGGCGGCCCGGTTCCGGGACCGGACGGCCACGCGCACGGCGCGGCTGGGCGCGGGGCTCCG
>SLCC01000152.1 GCA_007126035.1 Gemmatimonadota bacterium | reverse complement strand
CGTCTTCTGGTTCTTTCGCTCATGCATCAAAGCTCGCCATAACGAAGGCGGGGATCAATCCTTCCCGCAGGCGCGGCGCCACACGCCGCTGGCTCCGGGCCAGCGGCTACCCCGTCTCGGGCGCGTGGGCTACCCTCGCTCCAGCTCCTGGATGGTCTGGGGCTTCCGGGGCCCGAGGCGGCGCGCGCCGTCGTCGGTGACCAGGAAGTCCTCCTCGTTGCGCATACCGCCGAAGTCGCGCCAGTGCTGGAGCTCGTCGTAGTCGATGAACTCGGCGCAATGTCCCCTGCCCTTCCAGTCGTCGATGAGCTGGGGTATGAAGTAAATCCCCGGCTCTACGGTGAGGGTGAAGCCCGACTCCAGGGCTCGGGCCAGGCGGAGGGAGCGCAGCCCGAATTGAGTGCTGCGCTGCTCACCGGCGTAGCCCACAAGGTCCTCGCCCAGGTTCTCCATATCGTGGACGTCCAGCCCGATCATGTGGCCCAGGCCGTGGGGGAAGAACAGGGCATGGGCGCCAGCGGCAACCGCCTCGTCGGTGTCGCCACGGGTCAGGCCCAGTCCACTGAGCCCGTCGAAGATGACCCGTGAACACTCGAGGTGGACATCGCGGTAGCGCACGCCGGGGGCGATGGCGGCGACGGCGGCGTCGTAGGCATCCAGGAGGACCTGGTAGACCGCCCGCTGCCGGTCCGTGAACCGGGGCGACGCGGGGAAGCTGGAGGTCAGGTCCGCGGCATACCCCGTGGCGGTCTCGGCGCCGGTATCCAGGAGGAACACGTCGCCATCGGAGAGGTTGGAGTGATAGGAGTGGTTGTGGAGGGTCTGGCCATTGATGGTGGCGATGGCAGGGTAGGCCAGACGACCGCCGGCTTCCCTGGCGATCCGCTCCACCTCCGCGGCTATCTGGAGCTCGGTGACGCCCGGGGCTGCCAGCTCCAGGGCCGCCTGGTGCATGGCCACCGAGACCTCCACGGCAGACTCCATCTCGGCTATCTCCTCGGGCCCCTTCCTGGCCCGCTGGTCCACCACGGCGCGGACCAGCTCTATGGAAGTCCGGTCCCGCACCTGATCCGGGGCCATGTTCAGAAGTCGGGCCAGGAGCAGGATGATGTCCGCCCGGTAAGGTGGCAGGTAGTGCACGTTGCGACCCGCCGATGTCGCCGCCGACACCACGTCGCCCAGGGCACCGCGGGGCTTGATGTCCGAGACACCCACGGCAGCACCCCGGTCCGCCAGCCGCGGCACCTCACCGGTCCACACGATCTGCTCGACGGTGGGGTCGTCGCCGAACAGGGTGGCCGCCCCCGAGTCCAGGTCCAGCACCGCCGCCAGGTCCGGCTGGTCCAGGCCGAAGTAGTACAGGAAGGTGCTGTCCTGGCGGAACGGATAGGCGTTGTCCTCGTAGTTCACGGGGCTCTCACCGTTGCCCGGGAGCAGGACCAGCCCCCGGTCGCCCTCGAGCTTCTGCCGCAAACCGTCACGCCGCCGCTGGTATACCTCAGGGTCGAACATCCGTCTCGCCTCCGTGTGCGTCATTGGTCAGTGATCGTGCCATCGGCCAAGATGGGGCGTCGGAGCCGGGGCCGCGAGACCGGGTGGCCCCGGGGACGCGAGGTCAGACGGGACGGGCGCGTGAAGTCGGGCGAGCCCAGGACTTGCGTTCCGTCCAGCGCCGCGCGGGGGCGGTCCGAACCCCGCAGGGCATGGGAGACGGCGCGTACACCTACCCACGTTCGAGGCCATGATCGGAGACATAGACGAGACCCTGGAGCCCATCTTCCACGAGGTGGTGCGCCGCAATCGGGGCGAGACCGAGTTCCACCAGGCGCTGCGGGAGGTGATGAGCTCCCTGGGCCCGGCCCTGGCCAGACACCCGAAGCTCCTGGAGCGGAAGGTGATCCAGCGCCTGTGCGAGCCGGAGCGCCAGATCATTTTCCGCGTGCCCTGGCAGGACGATCAGGGTGAGGTCCATGTGAACCGGGGCTTCCGGGTCCAGTTCAACAGCGTCATGGGCCCCTACAAGGGCGGCCTCCGCTTCCACCCCAGGGTCTACCTGGGAGTGATCAAGTTCCTGGCCTTCGAGCAGATCTTCAAGAACGCCCTGACCGGGTTCGCCATCGGCGGCGGCAAGGGCGGCGCCGACTTCAATCCCAAGGGCCGCTCCGATGACGAGATCATGCGCTTCTGCCAGAGCTTCATGACCGAGCTGTATCGCCACCTGGGCCGGCTGACCGACGTGCCCGCGGGCGACGCGGGCGTGGGCACCAGGGAGATCGGCTGGCTCTTCGGCCAGTACAAGCGCCTGACCAACAGCTACGAGAGTGGCGTGATCACCGGCAAAGGTCTGGGCTGGGGCGGCTCACACGTCCGAACGGAGGCCACCGGATACGGACTGGTCTATTTCGTCCAGAACATGCTCGAGGCCCGGGACGACGACATCCACGGCAAGACCTGCGTCGTATCCGGCTCCGGCAACGTGGCCATCTACACCATGGAGAAGATCCACGCCCTGGGCGGGAAGGTAGTGGCCTGCTCCGACTCCGACGGCGTCGTCCACGACCCCGCCGGGGTCGACGTGGAGCTGGTCAAGGAGATCAAGGAGGTCCGGAGAGGACGGATCGAGGAGTACGCCGAGCACCGCACAGGTTCCGAGTACCAGGCCGACGGCAACATCTGGGGGATCCGTTGCGACATCGCCCTGCCCTGCGCCACCGAGAACGAGTTGGACACCGACGGCGCCCAGGCCCTCATTGACAACGGCTGCACCCTGGTGGCGGAAGGCGCCAACATGCCCGCCACCCTGGAGGCCATCAACGCCCTGCACCAGGCCGGCGTCCTCTTCGCCCCCGGCAAGGCCGCCAACGCCGGCGGCGTGGCCACCTCGGCGCTGGAGATGCAGCAGAACGCCGCCAGGGATATGTGGTCGTTCGAGCACACAGAGCAACGCCTGGCCGCCATCATGGACAACATCCACAGGTGCTGCTACGAGACCGCCGAGGAGTACGGCACGCCGGGGAACTACATGCACGGAGCCAATATCTGTAGCTTCCTCAGGGTGGGCCAGGAGATGGTGGCGCTGGGCCTGACCTGAGCACGCCCGCGCGCGACGTGCATGGGTGGGCCCATTGGGGTCCCTCGGCGGCGCGTCTCCCGGATGTGGCGAGTACCAGAAGGTCTGGCCAGGGCCAGGAAGCCGGCTCCTGGCCCCGACCCCACCCACAGCTCGTTCCAGAACCACCCCCCTGGCGACGCGGGCTCGAACGTCCGCCCGCGTCGTTCAGGGGCGCCCTGGCAACAGCGGCGCCTTGGCTACACCGGCGCGTTCCTGCCAGGCGTCATCCGCTTACCGGCATCAGCCTTCGCCCGCCCCGGCGGCCACCATCTCCGGACTGGGCGTCTCTGTCGGCGCCTGGCAGATGTAGCCTTCCCGCATCATGCACTGGACCAGCTCGCGGGAATCCTTGATGATGGCCGTGGCTCTCGCCAGCAGCTGCTCCTCCGTGGCCTGGATCCGGGCCACACCCTGCTCGATGGCCTTGAGGCCCACCGCCACCGCCTCCCGGGGGAAGACCTCCCAGTCGTCCATGGTCGGGATGAGGTAGTCGTCCCGGAGCCCCCGATCCTCGGCCACCTTGGCCAGCTCGAGGGCCGCGGCTATGCACATTTCGTCCGTGATGGTGCGTGCGTTCACGTCGAGAGCGCCCCGGAAGATGCCGGGGAAGCCCAGCGAGTTGTTGATCTGGTTCGGGAAATCGCTCCGTCCCGTCGCCACCACGCGGGCGCCCGCCTCGATGGCCTCCCACGGCCACATCTCCGGGATGGGATTGGCGCAGACGAATACGATCGCCTCCCTGGCCATGCTCTCCACCCACTCCGGCTTGATCACGTCCGGGCCCGGCTTCGAGAGCGCGATCAGGACATCGGCCCCCTTCATGGCCTCCGGGATGTCTCCCCGGACATCGTCCTTGTTCGAGAT
>SLCC01000197.1 GCA_007126035.1 Gemmatimonadota bacterium | reverse complement strand
CTGCTATTCCTCGGCTTCGCGCCTTGCCAGCGCGGCGCTTCGACGCTCTCGGTGCTCGTCAGAACCATCGTGAGGGACTACTAGCCGACTACGAGGAACGCCAGAACCGCAAGTGCCACCACCACCACCGTGGCCTGGAAGGCCAGGGTCCTTCCCTCGCTCTTGACGCGGTACTCCTGGAATGCGGCCCAACCGGCGGCGATGGCACGGCCGTTGGCAGCCTTCACCTTCTGCCCGGTGGCGCTGAGCAGGTCGCCGGCGCCGAAGATGAGCCAGGTAAGGGGCCGCCGGTAGAGGTAATCCGTATCCAGCGTCTCCTTCGCCTTGCCCACCAGGTATATGCGGGTGAGCCAGAACCCCAGGGCCGTGCCCAGCATGAGCTGGAGGACCTCGACGAAATGGTGGGCAGTGAACGGGTTGTACACCACGTCGAAGGGGAGGACCGGGTAGAGGGCCATTCCGGGCACGACGCCAGTGATCATGCAGGCGAAGGCGGCCAGGCCCATGCCGACGTACATGGACGGATGTACCGGCCTGTAGACCCGGGCGCCCCGGTCCACACCGATGAAGGTGAACCAGACCATCTTGAGCGCCACCGACAGGAATGTGCCCATGGAGACGATGAGCAGGAGCAGCTCCACCGGCGCCCGCTCCGTGTAGGCGGCAGCGGACACGATCATGGACTTGCTCACGAAGCCGACGAAGAAGGGAGCGCCGGAGATCGACAGCGCGCCCACCATCATGAGGAGTAGCGTCCACTTGAGCGGCTTGGCCAGTTGGCCAAGGTCCGAGAGCTTGTTCCGGCCCGTGGCGTAGATGACGGCGCTGGCCGTCATCATGAGCAGGCCCTTGTGGAAGACATTGGCGAAGGCGTGGGCGGAGGAGCCGTTCAGAGACAGCTCGGTCCCGATGCCGATCCCCGTCACCATGTAGCCGACCTGGCTGATGATATGATAGCTGAGGAGCCGCCTCAGGTTGTTCTCCATGACGGCGTAGAAGACGCCGAACAGGGCCATGATCACGCCCAGCCACATGAGCAGCTCGTAGCCGGGGAAGCCCCGGCTCAAGGCGTAGACAGCGCTCTTGGTGGTGAACGCCGCCAGGTAGACGGTTCCGTAGATGCTGGCCTCCGGGTAGGAGTCCGAGAGCCAGGCGTGGAGCGGTGGGATCGCCGCGTTCGTCGCCATGCCGGCCAGGACCAGCCAGGAGGCGGCGGTGCCGGTCGGCAGGGGCTCGAAGGCGGTGATCCCTTCGGCCACCATCATGAGTATGCCCGAAAGCATGACCATGGCGCCGGCCAGATGGAAGATCAGGTAGCGGAACCCGGCGCCCCAGGAGCGTTCCGTGTTGCCGAACCAGATCAGGAACAGGGACGCTACCGTGAGCCATTCCCAGAAGAAGAACAGGGTCAGCAGGTCTCCCGCCAGGACCACGCCGGTCCCGGCCCCTGCCAGCACCAGGCCCATGGCTTTGGGGCCCCTGTCCGTATCCTGCCACGCGAAGGCGCCGGCCATGAGCGCGAACAGGATGAACGCGGTGGCGAAGATGACGGCCAGGCCATCGGCGCGCAGGAGAACCCAGTCGTGGCCGATGGCTTCCAGCGTGTAGGTTGCGCCGTCCGGGAGCAGGGCCAGGCTGATGATGGCCAGGACTGGCGCTGCCAGAGACAGGAGTCGCCTGCCCATGACGCCCACCCACGGCACCAGCAGAGCCGCGACGGCGAACGGGAGGACCGGGTGCAGCAGCAGGCTATTCATCCCGGTCAGGCCTCTGGAGGAACCGTGTACCCAGCGTCTTGGCCACCAGGACCATCAGCAGAGCGAAGACGAAGCCTATGGCCGCGGCATAGCCGGGGACGAAGTGCCACGGGAAGACCGGGTGGTCGTAGGGGAAGAACAGCGCCTCCACCAGCACGAGCCCGGCCAGCAGCGCCACCAGCGTCAATGTGACGCGGTCCCTGAGCCGCTCCCTCATTGTCCGCCTCCGAAGATCCGGACCGCGATGTCCGCCGCAAGCTCGTACTGAACACCGAACGCCGGCGGGACGAGCCCGAACACCACCACCAGCAGCGCCGTGATCAGCAGCGGCACCAGCAGCGCCGGCCTGGCCTCGCGACGCCGCGCCCGGAGACGCCTACCCCCACGTCCGCCCAGCGCTTTGGTGCCAGGGAAGAATGCCACCCGCACTATGGGGAGCAGGTAGGTAGCAGTGAGCAGCGATGCGCCCAACATGACCGTGAGGGCCACCATGTCTCCCGCCTGTATGGCGCCACGGGCCAGGAAGAACTTGCTGATGAAACCCGACATCCCCGGTACCCCGATGAGACCCAGCGATCCGATGGTGAAGGCGGTGAACGTCCAGGGCATCCGATGGCCCAGTCCAGTCAGCTCGCTCACGTTCTGCCGCTTCGTGGTGGCGTAGATGGCGCCCGCGCAGAAGAAGAGTGTGATCTTCGCCAGCCCGTGGTTCACCATGTGGAGCGTCGACCCCACCGTACCGAACGGGGCCACCAGCGCCGCGCCCAGCACGATGTAGGACAGGTGCACCACCGTCGAATACGCCAGCCGTCGCTTCAGGTTGTCCTGCCGCACGGCGATGAGCGAGCCGATGACGATGGTGATCGCCGCCAGTGCCGCCAGCACCTCGGGCCCGGCGAACTCCGCCAGGCTGACGGGCCCGAATACGAAGCCCAGTACACGCATCATGGCGAACACGCCCGCCTTCACCACGGCCACGGCATGGAGGAGGGCGCTCACCGGCGTGGGCGCCACCATGGCGGCCGGCAGCCAGGCGTGCAGCGGCATGACCGCCGACTTGACCGCAACGCCGGAAACGAATAGCACGAAGAGCACGACCAGAGTCGTGCCGGCGACCTGGTCCAGGAACCCGCCCGGTACGAAATCAAGGGTGCCGGTGAGCTGCCAGGCCCAGATCATTGCCGTCAACAGCGCCAGCCCGCCACCGAGGGAGAACAGCAGGTAGCGCCGGCCGGCGTTGAACGCTTCGTCGCTCTCCGTGTGGACCACCAGCGGGTAGGTGGCCAGAGTCAGGGCCTCATAGAACAGGAAGAACGTCAGCAGGTTGCCCGCGAACGCCACCCCCATGGCGGCACCGATGGACGCCGCGAAGGCGGCGAAGTAGCGTCGCCGGTTGGCCAGGGCCGTGGCAGCGGCATAGCCCCCCGAGTACACACCGGTCACGATCCAGAGCAGCGACGCCAGGAGCCCGAAGACCAGGCCGAGACCGTCCACCCGGAGCAGCAGGTCCAGGCCCGGGACAAGGGGCACCACCAGCAGCTCCACCGTCTCGCCGGCCATCACCGTGGGCGCCAGCAGGAGCGCGGCCGCGGCGGTGATCGCCGCAGCGATGTGGCCCCATACCTCAGTGCCACGGGTCCCGGTGACCAGGATCAGGATCCCGGCCAAAAACGGCGTCGCCACCGCAACCGCGACCAGGATGGCCGGGAGGCCGCCCGTCACGGCACCAACCCCGGCAGCGCCGGCATGATGAAGACCGTCACCAGCCGCTCGTTGCCGACGCCAAGCACGATCATCAGCGTCGCCAGCAGCACGCACGCCACCACCAGCGCCCAGTTGCCTTCCCGTGCCAGGGGCCCAGTGTCCGGGGGGCGGAAGAAGAGCGGCTCCAGTATCCGGAACACGTAACCAACCGCCGCGAGGCTGCCTACCGCAAGAGCCACCACGAAAGCCCAACGGGCTTCCTCGATCGCGCCGCTCAGTACGTACCACTTGCCGAAGAAGCCCGACAGGGGCGGGATGCCGATAAGAGACAGCCCCGCCACCACCACAACCGCCATCGTCCACGGCGCCTGCCCCCGGAGCCGGGCCAGCTCGTCAACGTTGCGCACGCCGAACCGGATCAAAGCCATGCCGGCCGCCAGGAACAGCGCACCCTTCATCAAGGCGTCGTTCGCGATGTGCATGATCGCGCCCGTCATGGCCGTGGCGTTGGCCAGCCCCGCGCCCAGCGCCACCACGCCCATCTGCCCAACGCTCGAGTACGCCAGCAGCCGGCGCAGGTCCGTCTGCATGAACGCCAGGACGCTACCCAGCACCACCGCCGCCGCACCAGCCCACGCCACCACCTCCAGGAGCAGGTCGTCCACCAACAGCGCACCACCGGCAAACACCCAGAACAGGACCCGTATCAGCGCGTACGCCGACACCTTCGTCACCAGCGGCGCCATGAAAGCGGCGGCAGCCGTCGGCGCCCGGGAGTAGGCTGCGGGCATCCAGACGTGGAAGGGGAAGAGCCCCATCTTCGTGGCCAGCCCGCCCACCATCAACAGGCCGCCCACCAGGACCAGACGCTGGTCCGCCTCGGCTAGCAGGGTGGCCACCTGGGCCATGTTCAAGGTCCCGGTAGCCGCGTAGATGAAGCCGACGCCCATCAGGTACAGGGACGCGCCCAGGCTCCCGATGATCAGGTAGTTCAACGCTGCCCGCGGCGCCCCCCGGCCGCCGGCGGCCACCAGCCCGTATGCCGCCAGGCTCGCCACCTCGATCTGGACGAAGAGGTTGAAGAGGTCTCCGGTGATGGTGATCCCCATGAGACCCGACATCAGGAGCAGGATCGACGGGTAGTAGACCACCTTCCGCCGCGGTAGCTCCGCGCCCGAGTGCTCGACGGCGCCGGCCACCACGATGAGCCCCACCACCGCTATGGTCGCGGCGATGAAGGCGCTCAGCGGGTCCAGGAGCACCTCGATGCCGATGGGCGGCGGCCAGCCGGCCATGTGGGTGTGGAGGCTGCCGATTTCCAGGACCCTGAACAGGGCCAGGATGCTGATGCCCGCCGTCGCCGCCATGGCCACGAGAGCGATCCGGCGGGCGGCGTGCCGGACGTACCACCCCACGATGGCACCCACCATGGAGGCGAGGAACGGCACCAGGAACAGCAGGATCGGCAGATTGGACTGCATCAGCCGCCCTCGTCGCCGGTGGGCCCCTCTTCAATGGAGCCGGTCTCGGCCTGGATGCGCCGGAGTATGGCGATGGCCACGCCCAGGATGGCCACGCCCACCACGATAGCGGTGAGCATCATGGCGTGGGGCAGGGGGTTGTGCAGCTCGAGGCCGTCCGCGGCGATGGGAACCGAGGCCCCTTCCCGGTAGCTCAGGGCGATGAACAGCAGTATGGCGGCGGTCTGGAACAAATAGAGACCGGCCACCGCCTTCATCAGGTTCCGGTGGGACATCATCAGGTACAGCCCAGCCACCGCCAGGAGGGCGAACAGGAGGTACGGGCCGCGGGCGACGATGTCCTCGATCATCGTTCCTCGCCTCCCAGCTTCCCGGACAGGGCGTAGAAGATCGACAGCATGGCGCCCGCCACGGCCAGGGTGACGCCCACCTCGATGAGCAGGATGGCCAGGGACCGGCGCACGGCGGGGTCCGGGTCCAGGGGCAGGACGGAGTAGTCCAGCATGGGCTGTCCGACCAATACGGCAACCGTTCCCAGACCGGCGAAGATCAGGACGCCTACGGCCGTGAGGACGCCGGCGCCGCCAGGTGTCAGCGCGAGCGGTCCCTGCGCTCGGCCCAGGGTCAGGCGGGGCAGGATCATGGATGCGCCCAGGAGGATGCCCGCCTGGAACCCGCCGCCGGGGCTGTAGTGCCCGTGGACAAGGATGTAGAAGGCGAACAGCTGCATTGCGGCCACCAGCGGGCCGAGCAGCGTGCGGAGCATGAGACTATCGAACGGTCGGATCATCGCGATACAACAGGATCAGCAGACAGGCCAGCGCGGCGGCGAACACGACCGCAGCCTCCACCAGCGTGTCCAGGCTTCGATAGTCTGCAAGAACAGCCGCCACCACATTGGGCGTCGCCATGTCGGCGTAGCTGCTCTCGATGTAGTACGGGGACACCCGCTGCATGGGCGGCGCGGTGGGGTCCCCGAAGGGTGGCAGGGCCATGACGCCGTAGACCAGCAGCGCGCCCAGCCCCACGGCGGGGATCGCCGGCAGCGCCTGCCGCAGAGGCGGATGGTTGCTCACCTCGTAGGGGTCGATCCACCACATGAGGGCCATGAGGAAGACCACGGAAACGCTGAGACCCACCACCGCCTCGGTGAGACCCACGTCCACTGCGCCCATGAGCACGAAGAGCGTGGCCAGCAGCCCGCTGTACACGGCCAGGAGCGCGATCAGGGCGAAGAGGTCCCGGACCCGGATGATGGCCAGGGCAGTCACGGCCGTGAGCAGCGTGACGGCGTGGATCAGGAATGTGATCATTCCTGCCTCCCGGCCCCGCGTCGCGTCCGGACCTGGGCCCACCGGTGCTCGGAGCGCTCCTCGATCACGCCTGGCTGGTGCCCCGCCTCAAGGGCGGCCCTGGCCAGGAGATGGGCCACCAGCGGGCTGCTGACCAGCAGGAATCCGATGGCCAGGAGCAGCTTGAGCGATACCAGGCTGGCGCCGATGAAGATGGCTGCACCCAGCAGGATCAGGGGCGCGCCCAGCGTGTCGATCACCCCGTTCACATGGAGCCGGCAGAACACGTCCGGCAGCCGGACGAATCCGATGGCCGCCACCACCAGGAAGAAGGTGCCCACGGCCATGAAGAGACCGGCGATCACCTGCAGCATCATTCCTCCGTCTCCGCTTTCTGCCGGACGTACCGGGCGATCAGGAGGGTGGTGAACAGGTTGAGCAGGTAAATGGCCAGGGCCAGGTCCACGAACATGTCCAGCCGGGCGTAGAACATGCCCGTCATCACCATCAGCACCGGGATCAGCGTCCCGATACCGTTCAGCGCCACCACCCGGTCGAATATGGTGGGACCGATGATCAGCCGGGCCATGAAGAAGGCGATGACGACTACTATGGTGGATGTCACGACCGCGAACAGCATAGTCACGACCGCGGCTCCTCGAGCTCCGGCGCCACGAAGACCCGCGCTACCTGGCTGGCGATGGCGCCTTCCTCTATGTCCCGGGCCGACTTGGTGTCCAGGGCATGAATGAAGACCTCGTGCTGTGACACATCCACGGTCAGGGTGCCCGGCGTCAGCGTAGTGCTGGCGCCCAGCAACGTCAGGGCACGGTCTCCGATCACGTCGGGACGTCGGCTGATGAACGTGGGCGCAATGTCCAGGCGGGCACTCAGAACGCCACGGGCCACCCGCAGGTTCGACTTCACTACCTGCACCGCCAGCCACGGGCAGTACAGGAGGAACCGGAGCGGGCGGAAGTGTGTCCGGTCATCGATGCCCGGCAGGTTGGCGGCGATGGCCAGGGCAACGACCACGCCCGTCCCGAAATGCAGCAGGTCGAACCGGCCAGACAGCACGTACCACGCCGCCGCAAGTATGAGCGCGGTTAGCACGACCCTCTGGGCGTACTGTCGAACGTGCATCCTTAACCTCTGTCTGAGATCGGGACGGCGGGGATGTTATCTGGCCGGTCGGTCCGATGCAACTTCATACACTCCAGATCACTCGTCCGCCACCCATTTACTCGCAAGGCCCGCCCACTCGTCCTCCGTTCGTTTGGCGGTTGTCCGTGGGCCCTGGTCCGCGTATCCTAGCCTGGAGCCGGAGTTGAGCCGGATGGCCGGCGTCCGGCCTGACGAAGCGGCGGGGACCTGTACGGGAGAGCCATGACAGTACAGCGCGGACCGATCCGGATCGGCAGCGGCCAGGGCTTCTGGGGTGATCGACCGGACGCCCCCATCGAGCAGGTCAGGCGAGGCCCGCTTGACTATCTCATGATGGACTACCTGGCCGAGGTCACCATGTCCATCCTCCAGAAGCAGAGGGACCGGGACCCGACACAGGGATACGCCCGGGACTTCGTGCCCCTCATGGCCGAGTTGTTCCCCGACCTGCTCCGGAACCGGGTCCGGGTCATAAGCAACGCCGGCGGCGTCAACCTGGAGGGTTGTCGGGACGCTCTGCTCGAGGCGGCCCGATCCCGCGTCGGCAAGTCCGACGAACGGCCCCGGGTTGGTATCGTCTTCGGGGATGACCTGCTGGGACGCCTGGAGTCACTGGTCGAGCAGGGCCACGAGCTGAGGCACATGGACACCGGCAGGCCCCTGAGCGACGTGATCGATCGGGTGGCGAGCGCCAACGTCTACATCGGTGCACGCCCCATCGTCCAGGCGCTGGAGCGTGGGGCTACCGTGGTGGTGACGGGTCGCTCCACGGACACGGCCCTCACCTACGCGCCCATGATCTTCGAGTTCGGCTGGGCACCCGACCAGTGGGACTTCCTGGCGGCAGGCGTGGTGGCCGGCCACATCAACGAGTGCGGGGCCCAGGCCAGTGGCGGCAACTGCCTGGTGGACTGGGACACAATCCCGGACCTGGCGGGGATCGGATACCCCATCGTCGAGGCCTATCCCGATGGCAGCTTCGTCGTCACCAAACACCAGGGCACCGGCGGCAGGATCGACCCGGCCATAATCAAGGAGCAGCTGCTTTACGAGATGGGCGACCCTGCCGAATACATAACCCCTGACGTGGTCGCCGACTTCACCACTATCCGGCTCGACGACGACGGGCCCGACCGGGTCCGGGTCAGCGGCGTGAGAGGCAGACCGCGCACCGGCATGCTCAAGGTCTCCATCGCCTATTCCGCCGGCTGGAAGGCGGTGGGCACGCTGGTCTACGCCTGGCCCGATGCCGTGCGGAAGGCCCGGGCGGCAGACCAGGTCCTCAGGGAGCGCCTCCATCGGTTGGGCCTTCGGTTCGAAGAGGTCCGCACCGAGCTCGTTGGCTGGAGCTCCACCCACGGCCATCTGGCAGGGGACCCACCAGACGACTTGCCCGAGGTCCAGCTCCGGATAGCCGTGCGCAGCGAGGACCGAGCCTCGGTCGAGCAGTTCAGCCGGGAGATCGCGCCACTCATCCTCTCCGGCCCGCCGTCCGTCACCGGCTTTGCCGGGGGGCGGCCCAGGGTCCAGGAGATCATGGCCTTCTGGCCTGCCCTCATAGATCGCCGCCAGATCGAGCCGGATCTCCATGTCGAGGTCACGGAGGCGTGATGCGTGGAGGGTCGGCCTTGTCGGACCCAACTGGAGGACCGAACGGTGCGTAGAGTACAGCTCAAGGATCTCGCCCACGCCCGCTCGGGCGACAAGGGCGACACGGTGAACGTGGGCGTCATCTCCTACCGGGCGGAGCATTACGACCTGCTGGTCGAACAGCTCACCGAGCGCCGGGTGAAGGAGCACTTCGGTGACATGGTCAAGGGCGAGGTGAAGCGGTTCGAGCTGCCCAATCTCGGGGCCCTGAACTTTCTGCTGCACAACGCCCTGGGGGGAGGCGGGACGGTGTCGCTGATGACCGATGCCCAGGGGAAGACGTTCTCGACAGCACTGTTACGCATGGAGGTGGACGTGCCGGAGGAGTTGCTGCCATGACCAGGTCGCCCTTGCGGCTCGAGACGGCGGGCGGCGTCCGGGCGCTGATCCTGGATCGCCCGGAGCGCCGCAACGCCCTGAACAGCGAGTTGATCGAGACACTGGCCGGTGCCCTTGGGGACGCGGCGGCCGACCGGAGCGTGCACCTGGTCCTGATCCGCGGTGATGGCCCAGATTTCTGTGCCGGTGCGGACCTGGACTCCCTGAAGCGGATCGCCGAGACCAGTGACGTCACGGAGAACCTGGCGGACGCCCAGGCGCTGGGTGCGCTCCTGGTCCTCATACGGCGGCATCCCAAGCCCGTCGTCGCCGCCGTTCACGGCCACGCCCTGGCTGGCGGCGCGGGTCTGGCCACGGCGTGCGACCTGGTCATAGCCAGGGATGACGCGGTCTTCGGATACCCGGAGATCCACCTGGGCTTCGTGCCCGCCATGGTGATGGCGCTGCTCCGGCGCCTGGTCGGCGAGAAGGTCGCTTTCGAGCTGCTGGTCCGGGGAGACCGGATCGGGGCGGAAGAGGCCGCCGGGCTGGGTCTCGTGAACAGGGTAGTACCCGCCGCCGAGTGGGAGGCAGGGCTCAGGGCGTACACCAAGGAGCTGGTCGAGCATTCACCCAGCGCCGTGTCCCTGAGCAAACGGCTCCTCTACGGCATGGACGGCCTTTCCTTCGAGGAAGCCATTGCACGGGGCGCCGAAGTGAACGTGCTGGCACGGATGACGCCTGACACCAGGGAAGGGTTGCGTCGTTTCCTCGAACGGAAGTAGGCCTATGTTCTTCCGCCGTAGAGCCAGCGACAAGGATGATCCCTGGCTGACCGAGAAGCTCTGGCTCTTCACCCTGGGGGGCGTGGCGGCCCTTGTCGGGATGCTCATGGACAACACCATGGTCATGATCCTGGGCGCGCTCCTGCTGGTGGGCGGGATCATACTCCGCTTCCTGCCCCGCCCCGATTAGTCCCGGAACGTTGCCCTGGTCACGGGCGGATCCCGCGGGCTCGGCTGCCTCATGGCCCGGTGGCTGGTCCGGGAAGGCTGCGCCGTGGTGATCTGCGGCAGGGACGGGCAGACCGTGGAGCGGGCTGTCCGGCGCCTGGAGCGGGATGGTCTGACCCGGGACGGCTCCAGGTCGGGCCAGTAGCCGGTAGGATGATGCGAGAGAGCCGCCCCAGCCAGGCCAGGGCGGCTCTCTACACTGTCGGCTGCGGCTGACTCAGCCGAGCCGGCTCACGTTCTCCGCCGCCGGGCCCTTCTGGCCCTGCACGACGTCGAACTCCACCGTCTCGCCCTCGCTCAGGCTCTTGAAGCCACTCCCGTTGATGGCCGAATGGTGCACGAAGCAGTCCTTGCCACCGTCCTCCGGCGTGATGAAACCGAAGCCCTTCTGATCATTGAACCACTTCACGGTCCCTCTGGTACGCATGTACCGTACTCCCTGTTGTTCTGGTGCTCTCGGGGACGGTCTATCCGTACCACACGATCCCACCGGTCCACGGCGAGCAACAAAAAAACCCAGGCGTAGCGCCCAGGTCCTTGCGTTACTGGTCCCCGGGACACTCGCCCGGGGTCTTCGCCGCGACCAATATCAACGGAGGCCGTTGGCGTGTCAAGGATATTCGGTCAAGGACTTCCCCCATTTCCGCATGCCGCCCGAGCGTCCCTGGCCGGCGACTCCTATGGGTTCGGCCGATCCGGCTATTCTCCTGCCCCTGGGCGACCCCAAGCTTCTAACAGCGTGATACGGTGGGCTCGGACGGGTCGGATGAAGCGGAGCGCGGACCTCGGAACGCGGAACCTGGGAGTTTGTTTGGCAAACGCTCTGCCTGGGCGGCCGTCGAGGCTCCGAACTCCGAGCTCCGCCTACCTCAGCCGAAGGACCCTCAGTTCTACTTCCACGTATCCGGTATCTGTTGCGGTTGAACAGGCTACGCAAGTCAGCGACGATTTCTGGGGAAAGTACCGCATTCGGTCACACACATTCTTCACCAGGCCACCAGCAGATACAAGAACAGGATGAGCAGGCCCAGCACGATGCCCATGCCCAGAAGGAAGGGGAGCGCGCAGGCCAGCCGCCGGGGCTCTGCGCCCGGGGCCTCCGTCCCTTCTTCCGCCGGGCCCTCGGCCGCCGGGCCGTCATGCTCCAGTCTGTCATCGCTCATATGACCGCTCCGGTGCAGGTGCATATTCGTCAGGCTGACGATGCAAGGGGAGGTCCGGGAGGTCCGTGGTAGGGGCAAGCCCGCCCCGGCTCGAGAGTGACTGTTTCCCCGAACGGGGTCACAGCGATATCTTTTCCCGATACGCACCCAAAGAACCATTGGATACACGCAAAGCCATGCGACCCAACACCAGCGACGGCAGCCTCGTCCCGGTCGGCTCCCGGGGTAATTCGATCCTCTCGCTCGCCCTGGCCCTGGCCCTGGCCTGGGCGGCGCCGCTGGCGGCCCAGCAGGACGGCCCGCTCCAGACCTTCGACTGGTGGCGCGACGCACCGATCCCCACCACCACGCCCTGGGGTCAGCCCATCGATGTGCGGGCGACGGAGCTGATGAGGTCGTGGACCACCATGCCGGAATACACGAACCGGTACGTGGATCACCTGCCGGTGGCGCCCGGAGTGGTCTCGCCCATGGACCATTTCGGCTATCCCATTGGCCGGCCTGGCTACCTCCATCGGGTGGACGAGATCTACGGCTACCATCAGGCGCTGGCGGAGAGCTCGCCCCGGGTGAACTTCCAGCTCCTGGGCGAGACGGAGGAGGGGAACCACATTGCCCTGGTGCAGGTGGGCTCCACGGAGAACCTGACTCGCCTCGAGCGGGTGCGGGAGGGGATGAACGCGCTGGCCGATCCGCGTCGCACCACGGAGGCGGAGGCGCGGCGCTGGATAGCCGAGCTGCCGGTCATCCACACCATCTACGCGGGCCTCCACTCCCCTGAGACGGGCCAGCCAGAAACGAGCATGGAGCTGGCCTACCGGCTGGCCGCATCCGATGACCCGATGATCCAGGCGATCCGGGACAGCGTGGTCGTCTTCATCGTCCCGGTCGTCGAGCCGGACGGACGGAACCGGGTGGTGGACTGGTACCGGCTCCACGGGACCGACGTGGTGGAGTTCGATGAGCGGATCCCCGGGCCCCCGTTCTGGGGCAAGTACATCCGCCATGACAACAACCGGGACGGCCTCCAGATGATCGCCCGGCTCACGCGGGAGATGCTCCAGCTGTTCCTGGACTGGCGGTTCCCCGTGGGCGTGGACCTCCACGAATCGGTCCCCTACCTGTACGTCTCGACGGGGACCGGGCCGTACAACCCGAACGTGGACCCCATCACGGTGAGCGAATGGCAGTGGATCTCCAACTACGAGGTCACCGCGCTGACGGCACTGGGCAAGCCCGGCGTCTGGACCCACGGGTTCTACGACGGCTGGAACCCCAGCTACCTGCTCTGGCAGACCAACAACCGTAACGCCATCGGCAGGTTCTACGAGGTGTTCGGCAACAGCCTGCCCCAGACCATGACGCGGAGCCTGGGCCAGCGGCAGACGTCCGTGGAGTGGTACCGGCCCAATCCGCCGCGGACCGAGACGATCTGGTCCCTGCGCAACAACGTGAACTACGGCCAGACCGGCCTGCTCCACTCGTTGCACCTCTACGCCCAGAACCGGACCCGGGTCCTGGAGCAGTTCTGGACCAAGTCGAAGAACTCCCTGGAGGCGGGCCGCACCACCGCGCCTTTCGCCTACCACCTGCCCGTGGACCAGGCCCGGAAGGCGAACGTGGCGCACCTGCTCAACAACCTCCGTCGCCAGGGCATCGAGGTGCACCGGGCGGACGCGGGCGCCACCTTCGGCGATGTGGTGGTCCGGCCTGGCGACTACCTGGTGCGGATGGACCAGCCGTATCGGAACTACATCGAGACGCTGTTGGGGGTGCAGCGCTTCCCCGAAGACGCGCCTCGCCCCTATGACGACGTGGGCTGGACCTTCGGCTACCTCTACAACGTGACCACCAGCCCCGTGGCGGACCGGGACGTCCAGCAGCTGGCAGCGGCCGTCGTCACCGACGACGTGGTCATCCCGGGCGCCGTGGACATCCCCCGTCGATTCGAGTGGTACGCCGTCCAGCCGTCGGCTTCCGCCTACTCCCTGGGCGCTCGCTTCGAGCTCCATGACGTGCCCATGGAGGCGGCCCGCTCAGAGATCGCTGCCCGGGGCCGCACCATCCCCGCCGGCGCGTGGCTCATCCCCGCCGGCGCCGTGGACCGGGACCGGGTGGAGGGCTGGGCCGCCCGCCACGGCTTCGACCTGTTGGGCCTCACGGCGGGCCAGGTGCGGGACGTGGAGCGCCACGAGATGCGGCTGCCCCGGATCGCCCTGCTCCACAGCTGGCGCAACACCCAGGACGACGGCTGGGTCCGCTACAACCTGGACCACGCCGGCATCCCCTACACCTACCTGCCCGAGGACCGGATCGGAGGATTGGACCTCCGGGCTCATTACGACGTAATCCTGTTCCCGGAGCAGGGCCGGGGCTCATCGGGCCGGGCCATCTTCCAGGGCGTCGACCCGAAGTTCTCGCCCATGGCCTACCGGCCCGACCCCGACTACCCGTCCCTGGGCGTCCACAGCGAGACGGCCGACATCACCGGCGGTATGGGCTACGAGGGGCTGGCGGCCCTCCAGCAGTTCATGGACGCGGGCGGCACGTTCATCACCCTGGGCTCGGCCACCACGCTGCCGGTGGAGCTGGGGCTGGTCCGCGGCATATCGCTGGCCTCGCCGCAGGGCCTCTTCGTGCCCGGGTCGGTGGTGCAGGGCCGGGTGGCCAGGCAGGATCACCCCATCGCATGGGGCTACGACGAGACAATGCCGCTGATCAACCGCTTCGGCCCATACCTGGAGGTGCCCGACGCCCTGGAGGACCGGGTGGTGGTGCGCTACGGTAACGCCGACGAGCTGTTCCTCAGCGGCCTGGTCATCAACGGCCGGGGGCTGGCCGACCGGGCCGCCGTGGTGGCCCTGCCGATGGGATCGGGGAGGGCAGTGCTGTTCGGGTTCAACCCCCTGCACCGGTACCAGACCCACGGGATGTTCTCACTGGTCTGGAACACAATCCTGCACTGGGACCAGTTGTAGGGCTTACGGAAACGGCTCCGGGGGGCTCCGGCCCGTCAGCGGCGCGCACCCGGGCCAGCCTTCGGGGCTCTGCGCCGTGTGCTTCGGGTCGCCCCCCGCGATGGCGTGATCCGCGGTGGTGCGACCTGACCACCGTCAGGACAGCAGCCCCAACCAGCTGAGCGCCGCCAGCAGCAACGGCGCCAGCACGGCCGTGGCCACTCCCATCAGCCCGATGGCCAGGCCGCTGGTGGCGCCCTCCACCGCCCCCTCCTCGAGGGCGCGGGCGGTGCCGGCGCCGTGGGCCGACGCGCCCATGGCCAGTCCGAAGGCCGTCCTGCTCCGGATACCGCTCCTGCGCAGGACCCATGGCCCGATCACCGCGCCCAGCACGCCAGTGGCGATCACCACCGTTGCCGCCAGTGGCGGGATCCCGCCCACCTGCTCGGCGATGCCCACGGCGATGGGGGTGGTCACTGATCGGGGTGTGAGCGACAGGGCCACCGCCCGTGACGCGCCCAGCCCAACGGCCGCCAGCACCCCGGCCAGGATACCGATGGTCGCACCGGCCAGCGTCGCCACCAGGATGGCCCGTCGCCGTCGGATGATCTCAGCCATCTGGAGGTGGAGCGGCAGGCCCAGGGCTACCACCGCCGGGCCCAGCAGCAAGCCGATCAGCCCACCGCCAGTCTCGTAGGCCCGGTAGTCCACGTCCATGGCTACCAGGAGCAGGATCAGGGCGGCGATGGTGACCAGCACCGGGTTCGCCAGCGGATGCCGCACGCGGCGGTAGAGCCAGAGCGAGGCGGCGTACACCAGCACCGTGGCCACCACGCCGGCAGCGGCTGCGCCCACCGGCACCAGGAAGTCTGGCCAGTGGACCGGCGACGGCGGCGTCAGGGCTACGATCACTGCGCCCTCAGTCACCCGGCTCCAGACGCTGCTGAACCCAGCCCACCGTGAGCAGCACGGCCACCGTGCTCGCCGCGCTACCCACCACGATGGGCAGCCACTCCGCCCGGATCAGGTCGGCGTGGACCATGACGGCCACTCCGGGCGGCACGAAGAAGAGGGCCATGTGCCGGAGCAGGAGGTCCGCCGCCGGTCTGACCCACGAGGGCCGGATGACCCGGGTCTGGAGCGCCAGCGTCAGCAGGACCATGCCCAGCACGCTGCCCGGCACCGGCAGACGAGCATGCTCCGCGATCAGGACCCCGGCCACCAGGAACAGGACGATCAGGACCAGGGCCGCCAGGGCCCGGGTCAGCCGGGGGAGCAGTCGCCGGTCAGGAGGCCTCCGTGCCAAAGTCACCACTCTATCCAGGGTCTCGGGGAACAAAGAATAGACGCCTTGCCGCTTCCGCTGCCAGTACCCGACGCGCTGGCCCGCTGGTTGCACCACTGCTCCGTGACGTCCACCACGACCCTCACCCCTCGATGGAGGCCGACATGGCGCGTTGCGATCATTGCGGAAACGACTACGACAAGACCTTCGACATCGTCCGCGGCGATGAGTCACACACGTTCGACAGCTTCGAGTGCGCGATCCAGGTGATGGCCCCCACCTGCGCCCACTGCTCCGTGCGCGTGGTCGGACACGGCGTCGAGAGCGAAGGCACCATCTACTGCTCTGCCCACTGCGCACAGCAGGAGGGGGTCACTGAGCTGACGGATCGCGTCTGAGCCTCGACCGGTGAGCTGAACCTCGACGGTGCGGCACCCGCTGAAAGCACCCGCTCCCCCGGAGCTTGCCCGTAAACAACAGGGTGAGCCGGGGCAGCCGGTGCAGCGGCAGCGTCGGGGCAGGTCCGGAGGCCTTTCGGCAGTTGCGCGCAGTAGTGAAATCGGACATCTTTGGGGTTGTCGGATCACCCTCCAGGAGGGATATGAGCAGCGCACTCTCACGACCCGTTCTGAAGCTCGACGACCATACACTGCTCGAGCAGTTACTCAGCCAGATCAGACAGTTTCCCGCGCGACCCGGCGAGGACGACATGTCCGTCGTCCGACGGTGGCTCCTCACCACCGAGACGGGGATCGCGCTCAATGACTATATCGCCGAGGAAGCCGGCGTGTTGCACGCCGCTGCCGAACGACTACGTCTGTCGCCCGATGCCCGGGTGCGGGAGCTGAGCGAGGAGGTGGGCGGTGCCGCCGATCGCCTGTCTGCCCTGGCCGGTATACCCGCCAGCCTGCTGGGCCGGCTGTAGACCGCGGGGGGGTCGGGCCGGACTGACAACTCTTGAAGCTTCTTTGCGCCGCTGACCTGCACGTCGGACGCCGTCCTGCGCGGTTGCCTGGCCGCGTGGCCGGAGGGCGTCTGTCCGCCGCCCTCGCCTGGGAGGACCTGGTCGAGCTGGCTCTTGCCCGTGCCGTCGACGTGGTTCTCCTTGCCGGCGACGTGGTGGACCAGGACAACCGTTACTTCGAGGCTTTCGGCCCGCTGGGTCATGGGGTCCGACGCCTGAAGGAGGCGGGGATCGCCGTGGTCGGCGTGGCGGGCAACCATGATCATCATACCCTCCACGAGGTGGCTGCCCAGGTCGGCGCCGAGCACCTGCGGGTGCTGGGGCGTGGCGGGCGCTGGGAGCGGTGGACGCTACGAGACGACACCGGGCGGGCCCGACTTCATGTGGACGGTTGGTCCTTTCCCGCCTCCCGCCACGGCAGCGACCCCACGGCGGCCTACGATCTGCCTCTGCCCGATCCCGGCGACGATGCCCCTGTGGTGGGTTTGCTCCACTGCGACCTGGATGGTCGCGAGCCTCGTTACGCCCCGGTACCCGCGGCCGCTCTGACTCGCCTGCCGGCATCGCTGTGGGTCCTGGGGCATGTCCACGTTCCCCGACTGCTTCGACCGACCGGGGCCGCGCCGCTCCTGTACACCGGCTCGCTCCTGGCCCTGGACCCCCGGGAGCGCGGCCTGCGGGGGGGCTGGCTGGTGGAGCTCCGTGACACCGCGTCGCCCTCCTTTTCCCACCTGCCCCTTTCCCGGGTTCGATACGAGACGGTGGGCGTTGCCCTGGACGCCGCTGCTGACCCGGAGTCCGTCCGCGGCCTGGTGGCCAGCACGCTCCAGGGCCGCTTGGATGAGGTAGTGGAGGAGGGGGCCGGGCCCCTGGAGCTGGTCTCCTGCCGTGTCCGGCTCACCGGCCGGACCTCCCATCACGTCCGGCCGGACAAGCTGATGGCGGGCATCGACGAGCTGGAGCTGAGCGGCGAGGGCGGTGTGCGACTGGCGGTGGAGCGGGTGGAGGTGGACACCCGTCCCGCCCTGGACCTCCACGACGTGGCCCGGGGCAGCGACGCCCCCGGTCTACTGGCCAGACTCCTCCTCGAGCTGGAAGGCGACGAGGGGCAGGTCCAGCAGCCACTTCTGGAGTGTGCGGTCCGGGCGGCGGAGACGGTGCGGCGTCGCCCGAGTTACGCGGGCCTGACTGTCCCGAATGACACCGATAGTGGCGCGGCGTGGGCCGTGATGGCCTCGGACGGCAACCACCCGGCTCCGGCTGTCGGTGCGGCCGCGGGTGGCATCGGTGCGGTATCGGCACTACGTCGCCAGGCGTGGCGGCTGCTGGACGAGCTGGTGCGTCAGAAGGAGGCGGGGTGAAGCGGTCGCTGGTCTTCCGGGAGCTTGCCATCCGGCGCATGCCAGGTTTCCCTGGCGGCGGTCCGCGCCTGGAGAACCTGTCCCCTGGGATCAACCTGATTCACGGGCCCAACGCCTCGGGCAAGACGACGGCTGCCCTGGCACTCCAGGGCTTGCTGTGGCCTCGCACGGCCCCCGAGCAGGCGGGGCTCGTGGGCAGGTTCCGGGTGGGAGACGACGATTGGCACGTGGACGTGGAGTCTCGCCGGGCCTCGTGGCAGCGGGCCGGCCACGACTCGGCGCCGCCGCCCCTGCCGCCCGGCGACGACCGGGAGCGCTACCTCCTGTCACTCCACGGCCTCCTCCGGGCTGACGATCGTGCCCTGGCGGACCGGATCCGGATCGAGTCCGCCGGCGGTTACGACGTGTCGGCCGCCGCCGCCGCGCTGGACTTCGGGGCTCGCGGCCGGCCGGTGTCACTCCTTGCCCAACTGGCCGCGGCCCGGGAGGACCTGGACCAGGCGCGGGCGGGGGAGGCGGAGCTCAGGGAGGACCAGGTCCGGCTCGAGCGACTCCGGCACGACCTGGCCACGCTGGAGGTGGAGGCGGGCAGGCTCCAATTGCTGAATTCGGCCCTGGACCTGGCCCGGGCCAGGGAGCGACTGGCCGACGCGGAGCGGGCCGTGGCCGCTTTCCCGCCCGGAGTCTGGCGGTTGCGAGGAAACGAGTTGGAGCGCCTCGACGAGTGGTCCGCTGACAGGGAGCGGCTGGACCGCCTGGTGGCCGAGGCTGATGCTGATGTGGCCCGTGCCGCTGCCATCCTCGAGGAGGTGGGCCTGGGCGACAGCGGGGTCCCGATATCGCTTCTGGGCGAGCTGGAGGAGAGGCTCGAAGCGATCCGGCAGCTGGACGACGAGATTGCCCGTGCCCGGAATTCGTTGGGAAGGGCCCGTGGTCGCCGTGAACAGGCTGGTGCAGCCCTGGGCGTTGGCCCGACCACCCAGCCCATGCCGGATCCGTCCGTCGCAGACGTCCAGCGGCTGGACCGGTTCGCCCAGGTGGCGGGCTCGCTGCGGGAGCGGCGCCAGGCGCTGGAGTCGCGGATCCGTGCCCTCACGACTGATGACGCCGCAACGGTGAGCCGTGCAGCCGAGGTGATCCCGCTCCTTCGCCGGTGGTTGCGGGCGGGAGGTGGTGACCGGGGAGCGGTGCGTCGCCTGTGGCGCCTCGTAAACGGAGTTGTTGCCGGTCTGGGGCTGGCGGGCCTGGCACTCATCGTGGCCGGCGCCCTGGTCGGGCCGGTATGGTCGGCGGGGGCCGGCGTGATCCTGGTCCTGCTGGCGGCTGCCCTGTTCCTGTCCCGGCCCGCACAGGAGATCGATCCCCGTGGCGACCTCCAGCGGGAGGCCCGGCGCCTGGGTCACGAGCCAGATGCATGGACCACCGAGGGCGTAGAGTTCCTCCTGGACACGCTCGAGCGCCTCGTCGCCGGTGAGACCTTGGCGGCCGAGCAGAAGAGGGAGGCGATCCGGCTACAGGACGAGCTGCGGCAGGTGGCGATCGAGGACGCGGAGCTGGAAACGGAGCGCGCCGAACTGGCAAGCTCGCTGGGCCTGGAGCCGGCGCCCGAGCCGCTGCCCCTCCACGCCATGGCCACTCTACTCCGGCTCTGGAACGAGGCCCGGCTGGAGGAGGCTGCCGCCGAGGCGCTCCTCCAGGACCTGATGGACCGAAAGGCCGTCGCCATCAGCGCCGCCGCCGGTAGCCTGGCCCCATACGGGCACCAACCCACCGACGGGGAGACGGTAGCCGGGGCGCTCCGTGATCTCAGGGAGCGACGCGACCGACACCAGTCCGCCACCGGCGAGCTCCAGGCAGCGCGCCTCCAGGGACATCGCGCGCGAGACGAGATCCAGTCACTGGAACAGCGGAGAATCTCTCTCTTCCGGGCCCTGGAGCTGACGCCCGCTGAGGAGCCGATCCTCCGCAACTGGGCCGGCCAGCTCGAGGAGGTCCAGCGCGCCCGTACCGACCTGGAACAAGCGGAACGGCAGGAGGCCGCAGCCGCGGCAGCAGTGGAAGCACAGACGACTTCCGGGCGGGAGCCTGCCTCGACCTTCGACGCGGTCACAGACGCGATCACGGACGCGATCACAGAAGCTGGCCATCGTGACGGCCAGGAGAGAGACCGGCATGGAGTGACGGTCGCCGATCTGGAGCGGGCGGTGGAGCGGGCGCGTGAAGCGGCCGAGTCCGTCCGGCAGCTGGAGTCGGTGATCGCCGGGATCGAGGCGAGGATCAGTGTCGCACGGCGGAAGCACGACGTCGAGGAAGCGCTGGCGGCGGTGACCGAAGCCACCGCCGACCTGGCCGAGCGACGAGACCGGGACGTGGAAGCGGAGATCGGCGCGGCGCTGGTCGGTTGGCTCGCCGAACACGACCGGGACAGGAATCGCCCCCGCGTCTTCCACCGGGCTCGTGAGCTGTTCAGGCTCATCACCCGCGGTCGCTATCGTCTCGACATGCAGCAGGGCGATGACGCCGCGTTCCGGGCCTACGACACCACCACCCAACGCGGACATGGCCTGGAAGAGCTGTCCTCGGGGACCCGGCTCCAGCTCCTGCTGGCGGTACGCCTGGCCTTCGTGGAGACCCAGGAGGCCGGCGCGTCGCTGCCCCTCCTACTGGACGAGGTCCTGGCCAACTGCGACGACGATCGGGCCGCCGCCATAATCGACGCTGCCATAGCCGTCGCCAGGGACGGACGCCAGATCTTCTACTTCACCGCACAGGCGGACGAGTTGGTCAAATGGCGGACCCGGCTCGAGGGCCAGGACCAGGACCCGGACGCTGAACGCGTCGACTGGTGCGTCCGCAGAATAACGCACCCGGGCGCCGGCGGCGCCCTGGCCGATATCGATTGGGACCCCACCCCTGGAGACCAACTCCCGGAATCCGCCGCCCTCGACCATCCCGCCTACGGCCGCGCCCTGAACGTGCCGCCATTCGATCCCTGGGCCGACGGCGTGGGCGGGCTCCACCTCTGGTACCTGGTGGACGACGTCGACGCGCTCCATCAGCTGCTGGCCATGGGAGTGACCAGTTGGGGCCAACTGGAGCACCTGCTCGAGATGGCCGGGAACTGTGTACTGCCAGGCGTGGCCCGTGACGCCCTGGAGCAGGCCCGCCTCGCCGCGCGCATCTGCGACCGGTTCCGCCAGCTCTGGCGCCAGGGCCGCGGCCGGCCCGTGGACCGGTCTGTGCTCGCCGAGTCCGGCGCCGTCAGTGACAATTTCATCGACCAGGTCGCCGCCCTCTGCCACGAGTTGGAAGGGCAAGCGGAGGCATTGATGGACGCGCTTGTCCAGCGCCGCGTGCCAAGGTTCCAGGCAGGCAAGACCGAAGAGCTCCGGACCTTCCTCCAGGCCCATGGCTACCTGAGTGAGGAGGAGCCGCTGACGCAGGCACACATCCGGATCAGGCTCCTGGCGGAGACCGGTGCAGACCCGGGGTTGGACGTGGACCTGCTGATCACCCGCCTGGTGCAGGGCGCGTAGCCGGCACCACCACGCCCAGCGCGTACAGCAGCAGCTGTCTCCGATAGGCCCGCTCCCGCTCCGGGTCCTGGCGCGCATCGGTCTTGAAGTCCACCACGGTCCAGCGGCCGTCGGGATCCTGGAGGGCCAGGTCTATGGTCCCTTCCAGCACTTCCACCTCCGCCGGTTCGGTCACGCCCACGCGCCGGGCCTGGTCTGCCGATAGGGCCAGGCTGAAGGGCGCCTCGACCAGGACGCGACGGGCGCCGCGGACCCGGTCCCATACGGGCTGGGTCCGTACGGCTTCGACCAGTCCGACCAGCTCCGCGAGCTCGACGGGCTCTCCCGTCTGGGCATCAAGTGGGCGCTCGAACTCCCGGAGCGCCGCCCGGCACATTCTCCGGAGGACCTGGCCCTGGGCGCCCCGGGCAGCCGCTTCCATGGCCCGGTGCACGGCGCTACCCCACTCCGTCCCCCTGGGCTCGGGAGACGGCCCGGCGGGGGCGCGGAAGCCGGGCCCGGCCAGGTACAGGAGTTCGACGTCCACACCCAGCTCCGCCACCTCGAGCTCCGGGTCTTGCTCCACGGCGCCGGGTCCCTGCCCGTGGACTCGTGCGGTGACCGACCATGCTCGATAGGACGGCCGGCCCAGCCGTCGCCTGGCATCCGCCGCCTCCTGGATCTGCGCCTCGATCTCGCCGACCGTGGTGGTGAGCCGCTCCCGCTCCGGTGGCGGCGCCTCCGTGAGGGCGATCTCGATGGCGATCCCCGGTCGGTCCAGCGCCTCGTGGAGCGGGGACCAGCAGGAGCCGTCCGCGGTCCTGTCGCAACGGGCGATCACCAGTTCTTCGGCGGCGCGGGTAGCGGCCACGTACAGCCGCCGGACCTCTTCGGCCTCCTGGAAGGGGGCCTCGGCGGCTTCGTGGTCCGACCAGTCGGCGGGCTGGGCAATGATCCGGTTACCCGCCTGCGTCGGGTCGACCAGCGACAGCCAGCCCACCGCCTCTCCCGCGGCGTCCCGGGCCACGTGGCGACGCAGCGCGTGCTCGTTCAGGCTCGCGGGGTACGCCAGCACGACCACGGGCGCCTCCAGCCCCTTCGCCTTGTGCAGGTTCATCACCCGCACCGCGTTCGTCTCGCCGGGAATCAGGGGTGCGTCCACCTCCTGCTCCAGTGCCGCTTCCAGGAGCTCGATGGCCTCGTGCAGGGAAGCGCAACCGTCCCGGGCTGCTGCCCGGAGAGTGTCCAGAGCGTAGACCACGGCCCCCGCTCGCGTGGCGCCGAGGTCGCCGGCGGCGGCCCAGGGCAGGATGCCAAGACCTTCCACGATCTTGGCCACGGCCACATCGGCGGGCAGGTGGCGGGTCGCTTCCCAGAACCTGCGCAATGTATCGAGGGCATGGCTGGCGGGGCTGCCTGCCGGAGGCTCCATGAGCAGGGTGAACCGACCCCCCGCGCGGGCGTGGTCGTGGAGGTCCTGGTGCGACAGGCCGAAGAACAGGCCCTCCAGGACCGCCAGGATCAGGATCGGGTCCTCGGGGTCCGCCAGGGCCCGGAGCAGGAGGATCAGCTCGCTCAACTCTTCGTCGACGCCCACTCCCGCGCCGGTTACCTGGACGGGGACACCCTGGGCCTCCAGGGCACGGGCATAGGTGGCCAGCTCGCTCTTACGGGATGCCAGGATCATGAAGTCGCCCGGCTTGCGCTCATGCCGGTCGATCCTCTGCCGCACCCACGACGCCAGCAGGTGGCACTCGGCTTCGGCGATCCTGCGACCGGAGAACGGTCCGCCGGTGGCCAGCGGCTCGAAGCTGTAGCAGTAGATGCCCTCACTCCCTGAAGTGCGGTCGGGACGGACGCGGAGCGGCGCGTACTCCGCCTGGTGCTCCGTCTCCCGCTCCGGGAACCGGGACTGGAACACCTGGTTTACCAGCACCTCTATCGGGCGTGTCGATCGGAAATTGGTAACAAGGTGCAGGATGTCTCCGAATTCCCGGAACCGGGCTTTGACCCGGTTGTAGACGACGACGTCCGCCCGCCGGAACCGGTAGATGCTCTGCTTCGGGTCCCCGACCACGAAGAGGGCGCCCGGCCTCGGCACTACGAGCTGCCACAGCGGTTCCCGCCCGTAAGGGTCCGGGTCCCGGCCCGGGTCCATGGCCGGGTCGGAGGACAGGAGCAGGAGCATCTCGGCCTGGACGGGGTCCGTGTCCTGGAACTCGTCGACGAGCAGCCAGCGGTAGCGTTCGCCCAGCTCGCGCCGCGCGGCGGGGTGGTCGCGAAGCAGGGCGGTGGCGCGGACCAGGAGGTCCTGGAAGGTGAGCTTGCCCAGTCGCAGCCGATCCACGGCGTAAGAAGCCGCCGCAGCACGTGCGAAGCGGATTGCGACCCGGTAACGGACCGCCCACCAGGTTTCCAGGAGAGACCGGGCCCGGCCCTCTTCGGCGCAGAAGTCGTCCCATGTCTCCGCCAGCGCCTTCGCCGCCTTCTTCGTGGCGCCGTCCTCACCCCACCTGTTCTGCGTGACGCTGTTCTTTCCCTGCAGCGCCTGCTCCAGGGCCTGCATGAACTCCAGCTCCTGGTCCCAGCCCACCACACGGCGGCGGAACAGGAGACGCCTGAGCTTGTTCTGGAGCGGGTCCCAGCCCCTGGTTGGCTCCTGCACGGGGAGGAGTCTTCTCGACTCGCCGAGGAGTAGGTCCAGCCGTCGCCTCACCGCCGCCACCTGTACCGGGTCCAGCGGCGGCGCGACGGGGGCGGGGAAGCTCACATCCGGGTTGTCGGCGATCTCCCTGAACGCTCCCTGCAGCTGTGCGGGGCGTAGTGCGTGGCTGGCCAGGGCGCGGCCCAGCCGCGACGGTTGCTTCTCCGCCAGTCGCTCGAGGAATCGGGTCCAGCTGTCCACACGGAGCCGGTCCTCGTCCGGGCCCGAGATCTCCTCGAAGTCGGGCGGGATCCCGGCCTCCAGTGGCCGCTCCCGCAGCAGTCGGGCGCAGAAGGAGTGGATGGTTCCCAGGAAGCATCGGTCCACGGCGTCCAGGGCGGTGCCGAAGCGGGCCCGCTCCACGTCGTTACCTCCTTCGGCAGCGGTCCGGTACGCCGATTCCAGTGCCACCTGGAACCGCTCGCGCAGCTCGGCGGCCGCCTTGCGGGTGAAGGTGACCGCGGCTATCCGGTCAACGTCGCGGCCCGCCCGGACCAGCTCCACCATCCGGCCGACCATGCTGGTAGTCTTGCCCGAGCCGGCCCCGGCCTCGACCAGCAGGTTCGCGTCCAGCTCGGAGAGGATCCGGTACCGTTGCGCCTGGTCCGGCGGCGTCCAGTCGACCGTCGATGCCGTCCTCTCGCCGTTAACGTCAGCTGCCGGCGACGCCACCGCTCCCTCTCCCGGCGCGTGTTCCGGCGATGGCGGCGAGTCGGTGTCAGGATGGCCGAAGTCGAAGCTCTGCTGGCTCATGATCCTGCTCCGTACTCCGCCCGCAGCCTGACCAGTGGGCGGAACTCGTCCAGCCCTTCGGCGTTGGCCTTGGCCCACACCGCCCGGGGCGAGCAGGCGTTGTTCCAGTCACCGACCGTCACGCGACAGGGGGCGTGGAAGTCGCAGAACGCGCAGTCGTTGGGCTCCGTGGTGGCCAGGAACCGGCCCTGCCGGGCGATTCCCAGGAGAGTGTCCACGACGTCTTCGCCAGCGGCCAGGGCGGCCCGGGCGTAGCCGGCGATCTGGTTCTCTCCGCGGACCGATGGGAAATGATACTCGGCGGCTTCGACCCGTTCGCCGGGGCGCAGTCGCTCCACGGCGAGCGAATAGAGAAGGTGCTGGAGTCGTCGTCCGCCATGGAAGGGGAAGTCGGCGTGATAGGCCCTGGCCTGTCCGGTCTTGTAGTCCACGATCCTGAGCCCGCCCGCCTCCAGTGCATCCAGTCGGTCCACACGACCCCGGAGCCGGAGCGGCCGCTCGCCGACCTCCACCTGGACCTCGCCCTCGGCGTACCGGTCGGGGCCGAAGGCCAGCTCGGTCCGCAACACATTCGGCCGCTGGTCCCGGACCATGGCCACGAAGGAGCGGACGTCTGCTTCCAGGGCGTCTCGCTCGGACCGGAAGACCGCCGTGTTCGGGGCAGGCAGTCGCTGGAGCATCCGGCGTACCTGCTCGTCCAGAACGGCCAGTGCGTGGTCCAGGAAGGCGCCATCATCGTATGCCACGCCGGGGGGTTGGTGCTCCAGCGTCAGCTCATAGACGTCGTGAAGCAGCGAGCCGCGCTCCAGGGCGTCCAGCCACCGCTCCGGGTCGTAGGACGGGTCCCTTACCGGACGGATTCCCAGCACGTAGCGGTAGAAGTACCGGAGCGGGCACGAGCCCAGGCTCTCGAGCCTGGAGGCGGAGACCACCTCCCCCGCGGCCCGCGGGTCCAAACCGGGCTCAGGGCGCACGAGCCCGTGGTACACCGTCACGCAGGCGCCCGTGCGGGCTTCCTGGGCCTGCAGGCCCCGATCCAGGCCGGGGTGGGCTGACCGTACGGTGTCGCTGCCGTCCCTGAGCCGGCCGTCCGGCATGGCCAGGGCGGTGAGCCAGACGTCGGCGCCGTCCAGCAAGCCGGCGCCCGTCTTCGCCGGGTCGGGTACGGCGCAGGCCAACCGTCCCAGCCGCTTCCGCAGGTCCTCGTACGTCAGGGCCCGGTCACCCTCCAGGAGGCGCAGGGACTGGAGCAGCTCGGGCGCGGGGCCGATGGTGCGGCCCTCGCTCATGTCCCAGGCGGCGTATGACAGGGTGATCCGCCCCCTCAGCCGTGCCAGCATGGCGGCCAGGGCGTGCTTCGCCTCGTGGATCCGGTCGGCGGTCCCGGGCAGCAGGACCGGGGCACCGGGCCCGGTGGCAGCGTTCCGGTTCAGCCCGTTCAGTCGGACCCGATCCGGATCGGTCAGGAGCGGGTCCACCAGCCCGGCGCCCACCGCACCCGCGGACAGCCCCACCACGAAGGTGTGCGGACGCGCTGCCAGCCCGCCCCTGGCGATGCCGCTCAGGTGGAGGTGCCCGCCCGTGGAGGTCCATGGCGCCAGCCGGCCGGCGGCGGCGGTGGCGGAGATCCTGGTCTCGAGTCGTGACCGGAGCACGGCCGTGGCTGCCGTCCAACCGGTGTCCCGCGTGAGGGTGGCCCGGGCCCGCTCTAGGCGATGGACCAATACGGTCCGGGCGGTGTTCTCCACCTCGTCGCCCCCGGGCACTCGCTCCAGGAGGGCCAGCAGACCCTCCGCCAACGCGGCCGGCGACGTCCGGTCGCGCCAGTCCGCCCGGCGGTGTTCAGGCCGCGGCGTCGCCGCCAGGATTGGCGCCAGCAGCCCCCGCAACGCCACCAGCTCCGTCCTCTCCCGCTCCCGGGCGGCCTCCAGCCGCTCGTCGTCGTCACCGGTCGCTCTGGGCTCCTGCTCGGCGGCGGCCAGGACCCGGTCCAGTGTGGCCAGGTAGCGGTCGTGGCCCCACCCGATGTGCAGGCGTCGGAGCCGCCGGGCCAGTGCCGCCGCCGAGGGCCCTGTGTCGGACGCCGCCAGGTCCCCGGACTCCAGGAGCTGGCGGATGGGGTCCACGGAGAATCCGTCAGAGACCCAGCGGAAGTACGCGTCGGCGGCGCGCCCCGCACGGGTCCGGCTCAGGGG
This sequence comes from Gemmatimonadota bacterium, assembly GCA_007126035.1. Classification (GTDB taxonomy): domain Bacteria; phylum Gemmatimonadota; class Gemmatimonadetes; order Longimicrobiales; family RSA9; genus SLCC01. The sequence goes on along the minus strand of SLCC01000197.1, from coordinate 10,245 downwards.
CAGCCCTTCGGAATAGGTGACGGGGATCCCCAGCCTGCGGGCCAGGCCGTCCAGAGCCATGCCATAGGTAGTAGGGTCCGTCGCCACGATCTCCACCTCGTCGCACGGGGCGCCGGCTGCCACGACGCGGCGGAGCACCTCCTTCAGCTCGTCGGTTGGGGTGGCCGCGGCGAACAGGGCGACGGGGGGGCCGGGGCTCCCGTCTCCCGCACACCCGGCGTGGGGCCCGCGCTCGGGAACAGCGGGCTCCGGGTCGTGCAGCACCGAGAGCGGCCCCGCCGTCTCTGGCGACGCCGCCCAGAGCAGGCTGGCCGGCGCTTGCAGGCCCGCCACCGGATCGGTGGCCAGCACCCGGGCGCCCCGGTCCAGCAGGGACCGGAGCAGCCGGCCCTCCACGCCCCGGAGCGTCAGCCCGGGGAGGAGGAAGAGCAGGGCAGCCGGCAACCCGTCGGTGCCGGCGCTTACGCCGCTGTCGTCGGGTCCCGACTCCAGCGCGGCAGCCGCCCGGGCCATGAGCCCCGGCCCGTCCAGGAGGTTGCGAGCGATCAGGGTATCCTCATACCGCGAAAGCACTGTGGCCAGAAGCCGCAGCTTCGCATCGCGGCCCGCCGCGGCGGCCATGGCCTCGGCTCCCAGGCCGGCCAGCCGCAGCGCCTCGACCGTTCGCCGGATCGGGTCACGGTACGAGCCGGGGACGCCCCCCTCGAACAACTCCGTCTCGCTGGCAGAGTCCGCCGCGTCGATGGCCTCGTCCACGGCGGCCATCACGTCGAATCCGTCGGCGGTGCCGAGTCCCTCGGCCGCGAGCTGGAGACCCACCACCTGGTGAGCGAGCTGGCGGAGCGACCATGACTCCCAGCCGACCCAGGCGCACCCTTGCAGCGCGAGCGCCCGCAGGAGCTCGCGGCCCTCCGCCGGCGAAGCGCACAGCAGCAGCTTCCGGTCGTAGGGGTGTGCCTCCGTGATTCGGCGGAGCTCGGCGACGAGTGAGGGCAGGGCTTCAGGCGGCATGGTCTACAATCTAGCAGCCGCTCAGCTGCGGGTCAGGACCACGAGCGCCATGGCCGCCTCCTCTCCGACTTCCGGGTTCTGGGGGAAGTCGAACGGTGTGGGGCCGAAGCTCCAGGTGAGGATACGGCGGGTTTCGTCCAGGGTGAATTCCGCCACGAAATCGTCGAACAGCCCGTAGCCCAGCGTTTGCTGGTCGAAGCTCACGGCCATGGTACCCGCCGCGGCGTCCAGCGCAACCGTCCCGCCGATGGGTAGCGGAATCGGGGTGACGTCCGGGAGGAAGACGGTTCCCGTGAACGACCCGTTGTTCTGCATGATCAGCGTCATGGAGCCGCCCAGGTTCGCGATCAGGTCGATCTGGTGGGAGGGATCGGCCACGGACGTGAAGGTGAAGGCGGACGCCGCCCAGTCCCCGGCCAGGTCGCGCAGCGTCAGGCCGGTCACGGAATCGTCGTCGCAGCCGGCGGCCAGGGCTGCGACCAGGACGGCAGGCAGGACGACCAGGGTACGGGCGCGGGAGCGATCCATGACGGCTCCTCCTGATGCTGGGGATCGAGGGGACGGTTCAGTCGAGTCTTGTCAGCGCCGCACGAGACCCGGCCTGCCTCCAACATTAGGATCGAAACTGCCTCCCTGTCCAGAACCAGAAGCGGCTCGTCTCCAGGCCGCAGGCCTTGCCTGTGACCGGGCCCTCGGGCAATAGTGGATCGTTCCGGGTGACGGCGGCACGGCCGCCGGCCACCCCCTCTGCTGGCGCCGGCCCGGGTGAAACTGTGACACGTGGATCCGCCCCACTTCTCCTCGTCCTCCTCCTGTGTCTCGGCGCCCTTGCCGCCCCGTACCCGGTCAGGCCGGTAGCGGCGCAGGCTGGCGCTGTCGGCGGGACGGTGATCGACGCGGAGACCGCCCTGCCTCTGGTCGGCGCAGGAGTCCGCGTGCTGGGGCCGGGCGGTACCCGGTCGGGTAGTGGGTTCTCGGGCCAGGAGGGGCGGTTCCTGGTGCGCGGCCTGACCCCCGGGACCTACACCGTCATGGTGGACGCGGCAGGTTACCGGTCCTGGCAGCAGGAGGCGGTGGCGGTGGAGGCGGACGGGGTCGCCGTCCTCCAGGTGGCCATGGAGAGACGACCATTCCAACTCAATCCGGTGGTGGTGAGCGCGTCGAAGCGGCAGGACAAGGCGCTGGAGGCGCCCGCGTCCGTCGCGGTGGTCGACTCCCGCGCCATCGAGGAGCGGCCGGCGGTGACGCCGGTGGATCACCTGCGGGGGCTGCCCGCCGTGGATATCGTCCAGCACGGGGTCCAGGCGGCGAACGTGGTGACCCGCGGGTTCAACAACGTGTTCTCCGGGGCCCTCCACATGTTGACCGACTACCGGATAGCCCACATCCCGTCGCTGCGGGCCAACCTCATGCACTTCATCCCGTCCACCAACGAGGACGTGGAGCGGATCGAGGTGGTGCTGGGGCCCGGCTCCGCACTCTACGGACCGAACACCGCCAGTGGCGTGCTCCATGTCATCACCCGCTCTCCACTCCGCGACCAGGGCACCACGGTCACCATGGCCGGTGGGCTCCGGGCCAACCAGACGGGCGGCGCGTTCACCCAGCGCTACGACCGCTCGCTGGCCGACCGCTACGTTGCCCACACCACGTTCCGGACCGCCCACCTCCTGGATGGCTCGGGCACCCTGGGCGTCAAGCTGTCCGGCCAGGTGATCGAAGGGAACGAGTGGATCTACGTGGACGATATAGAGGTCCAGTCCCGGGCCATGGCCCTGCCTCGTGACCCGGACACCCGCATCGGTCTCCGGGACTACGGCATCCGCCGCTATTCCCTGGAGGCACGGGCGGACTGGGCGGCCACGGACCGGCTGACTGCCGTCGTCACCGCCGGGACCACCGTCAGCGCCAACGCCATCGAGTTGACAGCGGTGGGCGCGGCCCAGGCCCGGGACTGGCGTAGCAGCTTCTACCAGGCCAGGGCCACCCGGGGCAGCCTGTTCGGGCAAGTCTACCTGAACACCAGCTCCGCCGGGGGCACCTACCTGCTCCGGGACGGGGCCCCCATCGTCGACGGCTCTCGCATGCTGGTCGGCCAGCTCCAGCACTCCCGGCTCCTGGGTCGGACGGATCTGACCTACGGCATGGATCTGATGTACACCATGCCCGAGACCGAGGGCACCATCCACGGTGTCTTCGAGGACGACGACCGGATCACCGAGGCGGGCGCTTACGTCCAGGCGGAGACGCCCCTCAGCCCCAGGTGGGACCTGGTCCTGGCGGGACGGGCGGACCTCCATTCCCACGTCCGGCACCCGATCCTGTCACCCCGGGCGGCCCTGGTCTTCAAGCCCGCGCCGGAGCACAACATCCGCTTCACCTACAACAGCGCCTTCTCGAGCCCGTCACCCATCAACCTGTTCCTGGACCTGCACGGCGGCCTGGCGCCCTTCCCCCTGGACGTGCTGGGCTTCCATTTCCGGGCCCAGGGCACCGGCCGGGCCGGCTACTCGTTCATGCACGACGGCCAGCTCACCGGCATGCGGTCCCCCTTCGCCGGCGTGGTGGGCGCGGGGCCGGGCGACCTCCTGCCCGTGGATCCCGCCACCCTCTGGCTCCTGGCGCTCCGGGCCGCTCGCCAGCTGAACCGGATCAGCGCGGAGCAATACGACCGGCTGTCCGCCCTCTCGCCCGCCGACGGGGCCATAGGGATCAACCTCCTGGACCTCACCAATCAGCAGGTCCACGCCCTGGCCGACCTGGACGAGGAATTCTTCCGCTTCGACCCCGTCCGCGAATCCATCACACGGACCCTGGAGGTGGGCTACAGGGGGCTGATGGGGCAGCGGCTGCTCCTGTCCGTGGACGGCTGGTATGAGCGGCGGAGCAACTTCGTCTCCCCCCTCATCCCCGTCACGCCCATGCTCCTGCTCGACGGTCAGGACGTCACCAGCTGGCTCGCCCGGGAACTGGCCGCCGCCGGCGACCCGGACCCGGAACAGACCGCCGCCGCCGTGGCCGCCGGCCTGGCCGACCTGCCCGCCGCCGTGGTCTCCTCCGCCGACGTGAACGCCGGCCAGACCGCCAGCCTCATGGCCACCGTCCGCAACTTCGGCCAGGTCGACCTCTGGGGCGCCGACCTGGGCGCCACCCTCCTGCTGAACGATCGCTGGCGACTCAGCGCCTCGGGCTCACTGGTCAGCAACGACGCCTTCTGCGTGGGCGAGGACCGTGAGCTGCCGGCGGATCAGTGCGCCGAAGATGGCGGACCAGGCAGGATAATCGCCCTGAACGCCCCCGCCCGGAAAGCGGCGGGCCGGGTCAACTACCGCAACGACTACCGGGGCATCCACGGCGAGCTGCTGGGCCGATACACCGCCGGTCACCCCGTCAACAACCCCGCCTTCGCAGCCACCGACTGTGACGGGCCAGGTGACTCCCAGGGCCGGGGCCACTGCGTCCGCCCCCACCTCCTCTTCGATCTCACCATGGGATACGTCTTCGGGCAGTCGGGACTGTCCGCCCAGCTCGCCGTCCAGAACGCGCTGAACAACCCGTACCGGAGCTTCATCGGTGTGCCTGAGATGGGCCGGCTGACCATGCTGAGGCTGCGCTACCAGTTCTGACGCGTCGGCCATCAGACTGATGGCGGAAGGCAACCTTCCGTTGCCGGTCCGCGTCAAACTTATCTGACAACACTGAGCCGAGGAGCGGGGAATTATGGGAGCCAGGAGCCAGGGTCGCGCCGGTCGGGTCGTCGCCGTCGCTGTCTTCCTCACCGCGGCCATCGCCGCCGGGCTGGTCCTTCGGCCGTCGCACGAACAGACCTCCCCCGCGGGCCAGCCGCTCCCCACGGACCTCGTCCACAGGTCCACCTTCTCGGAGGCCTTTGGTCTCCTCCAGACCGTCCGGGAGCTGCCGGACGGACGGCTCCTGGTGGCTGACCCCCTGGGGAGGATCCTGGCGGCCATCGACCTGGAGACCGGTGCCACGGAGCCCGTGGGCCGCGAGGGCGGCGGGCCGGGGGAATGGCGCCAGCCCGACGCCGTCTACCCGCTCCCCGGGGACTCGAGCCTGCTCGTCGATCTGGAGAACACCAGGCTCTCCGTCCTGGACCCGGACGGCAACTTCGTCCGGGGCTATCCCATGGCGTTGTTGCCCACCGGCCCTGCCAGCGGCGGCGAAGCCGGCCCGGGGACCGCAAGCGGCTCGGCGGCCGGAACCCGAGCGGCCGGCGCCCGGACGTCCAGAACAGGATCGCCAGGGGGCCAGATGGCCGGGGCCATGGCCAGAGCCCAGAGCCCCGGGGGAGCCCTGGCCGTGCAGATCCTGCACCCCAGGGCAACCGATGCCCTGGGACGCGTCTATTACCAGGCCCGCCCACGAGGCATTCCAGGCGCCGCCACGGGCGAGGTGGCCGACTCGTCGGAGGTCAGGCGGTGGGGCATGAACGACGAGCCCCCTGTCCGCCTGGCCGGCCTCCGACCCCCGGCTCTGGCCTCCGCCGGCTCAGGCGGGCCGGGGCAGGGGATGGTCTCCATGCGACCCATGCCCCTGGCCCACCAGGACGATTGGGCAGTTGCCAGCGACGGCTCCGTGGCGGTCGTTCGCGCCGAGCCCTACCGCGTGGAGTGGCTACGACCCGACGGGAGCGTGGCGGTGGGACCCCCGGTCCACTACGAGCCGGTACCCGTAAGCACAGCGGAGAAGGAGAGGTGGCTGGAAGCCGTGAGCGCCGGCATCACCATGATGATCTCCGTCTCCGGCGGCGCCACGGACGTACAGGTCGGCCGCGGGCGCAGCGGCATGGTACCCGCCAGCGCCCAGGGCGGGCTCGACGACTACGAGTGGCCCGCCCTCCTGCCGCCGTTCCGGTCCGGCGGCGCCCGGGTCGACGACGTGGGCCGGCTCTGGGTCGAACGCTACAGCCAGGTGGGCGACCCGGTGGTCTACGACATCTTCAATGAGCACGGCGAGCGGATCTCCCGCGCCCGGCTGCCCCGGGACCGGCGCATCATCGGCTTCGGCGACGGAGTGGCCTTCGTGGTGCACGTGGATGACCTGGGGCTGAACCGGTTGGAGGTCTACGAGCTGCCCGCACCGCAGCCCACCGGCACGGGCCAGACACAGAGAAAGCCCGGGGCCGGACGTGGGGCCGTGCCCCGGGCTCTGCCTCCGTCGTTGGAGGGGGCGCTGGCGCGCCAGGGGTGACCCCGGGCCGGCCAGCCGCTGGTGAAAGGGTCTCCTACTCCTTGCCCAGCATCCGGTCCCAGGCCTCCTTCAACTGGTCCATCACGCCCTTGTCCCGGCTCCCGTCGTCCTCCTCGTCCGCCTCCCGGTCCCGCGTCTCCATCCGCCGCGACTCCTCATCCTCCACCTCCCCATCCTCACGACCGGACGTGCCGATATGGGTGGTCCTGGGCTCCTGCGGCTCCTGCGCCTCCCGCGGGTCACCAGGCAGCGGCGATGCCTCTTGCGGGTCCGTGCCCAGCGGAGAACCGCCGCGCTCCGGCCGGTCCTCCGGCTGCGGCGGTGCGCCCTCCAGGCCCGGCCGGTCCTCCGGCCGCGGCGGCACGTTCCGACTCTGCTCGTCTCTCCGGATCTCGTCAGCCATATCCTCCTCCTTCGCTGAGCTGGAATTGCTGGCTCAAGCACATGACATACGGCAGGTTACGTGCCTTTCGGCCGCCGGTACCATGCCGCTGCCGGAGAACTGGTGGAATCCCGCGGCGGGCAACACAGGGCCCGCTTTGCCGGGGTGGCTATCAGCCTCCTGTGCCGGGCCGCCGCCGCTGCGGCTGGAGCAGCGCAGTCACCTGCTCCGACTGGGCAGCGGTCAGGTGGGGCCTGATCTCCTGGATAGCCGCGCGATTGTTCTCCTGCACCTCCTGGCGAAGTGGCCGGATCTGCTCCATCATCGCCTGCATCGCGTCCCTGTTGCCTGTGGGCGTCCGGGGCGTGGCCTGGACTATCGAGTCTATTCGAGCAAGGTTCTCCCGGTTCTGCTCCAGGAGCCGATCCCGGACTGGCTTGAGCAGCGCGACCTGTTCTGTCGTCAGGCCCAGCTCTGCACGGGCGTCCAGCACCACCTGGATCGGGTTCCGCTGGAGCGCCTGCAACGCCGTGCCCTCACCGGCACCCCCTCCGCCCCCTCCTCGCTGAGCCACCAGTGCTACGGGGCTCAGGACCAGGGTGAGCAGCGAGATCGTCAGAACGAGCTGCCGTGACATCGTCCGCCTCCTTGCTGTTGGTGCCGCATCGTGGTCGCGCCTTCTCACGTTCAGACGCACGGCGGATGGGTACGTTAAACTACCTGCCCCGCGTTCCGGTGCCACCACCATTGCCGCCCCTCCGCATTGCTGCCTATCATGGCCCCGGCAGCCTCTGCCTACGGGGCCCGGTTGCCCCTCCCTCAACCTAGGTTATCCGTCATGCCGACTCAGTTCCGGAACCTGGTCTTCGAAGGGGGCGGTGTGAAAGGCATCGCCTACGTGGGAGCCATGCAGATCCTCCACCAGCGCGGCATCCTGGCCGACGTCAGGCGCGTGGGCGGCGCTAGCGCGGGCGCCATCAATGCCCTCATCTTCGGCCTGGGCTACGACATGGACGAGCAGCACGAGGTGCTCCGGTCCGCCGAGTTCAGCCGCTTCATGGACAGCTCATTCGGAGTCATCAGGGACATCCGCCGCCTGGCCCGAAACTTCGGCTGGTACAGAGGGGATTTCTTCGCCGGCTGGGTCGGCGACCTGGTGCGCCAGAAGCTGGGAAGCGAACGGGCCACCTTCGCGGACCTCGAGGCCGCGGGCCGGCCCCACGTCTACATGATCGGGACCAATCTGTCCACCGGGTTCTCGGAAGTCTTCTCCCACGAACGGCACCCGGACATGGCACTGGCCGACGCCGTCCGCATCAGCATGTCCATCCCCCTCTTCTTCGCCGCGGTACGGCACGGCCCCCCGGAAGACGTCTTCGTGGACGGTGGCATGATGCTGAACTACCCCGTCAAGCTCTTCGACCGACTCCGCTACATCGATCTCGCCGAAGCGCCCCACGCGGCCAGGAACACCGGATACTACAACAAGGAAAACGCCCGCTTCGCCCTGGCCAGACCCGGCCGCAGCCCCTACGTCTACAACCGCCAGACCCTGGGACTACGCCTCGACACCAGAGACGAGATCGGGATATTCCGTTACGACGAACCCCTCCAGGGCCGTCCCATCCGCCACTTCACCGACTACGCACGCGCTCTCCTTCAGTCACTCACGAACGTCCAGGAGAACGTGCACCTCCACAGCGACGACTGGCAGAGAACCGTCTACATCGATACCCTCGACGTCCGGACCACCGACTTCGATATCACCAGGGAGAAGCAGGACGCCCTCGTGGAGCAGGGGATCCTGGGCACAGAGAACTACTTCTCCTGGTTCGAGGATTCGGAGGAGACGCCCGTCAACCGCGTCGACGTGCAAGCGCCCGCCCCGCCGACTACGTCGAGGTGAGCGGCGGCGGCCGAGGACAAACCGGCACGCACCCGGTCCCTTTGGTGTCACTGTCAGGTTGCCCGTGTGCGACGGTCCTGACAGGGCTTTCGCCTCTGTCGCGGTCGCACGGGTTTCCCCATACTGTGCTCGGCGTGGCGGCGGCGGCTGTCGCGGCCCCGGAATCCGACTACAGAACTCGGCCCACATCACATGGATAGCTCGATGAACGCAACGACTGGTGACGCTGCTAGACTGCCCGAGCCCAGCCGACTCTATCGTTGGACGGTGCTCGTATTCATCAGCCTGGCGATGTTCGGGAACTACTACGTGTACGACTCGGCTGCGCCTGTCTTCGACCTGCTGTCGACGCAGCTGGGCTTCACGGACCAGCAGCTGGGCCTGCTCTACTCGGTGTATTCCATCGCCGCCGTGATGGTCCTGCTGGTGGGCGGGTACATAATCGACCGCTGGGGCACGAAGAAGTCGGTGACGCTGTTCGCGCTGATCTGTCTACTGGCGGCGTTCGTCACGGCGATGTCGCCCCGTTTCGAGGTCATGCTTGCTGGTAGGTTCCTGCTGGGTGTGGGGGCGGAACCTTTGATCGTCGCGGTCACGACGGCCCTTGCCAAGTGGTTCAAGGGCAAGGAGCTGAGCTTCGCCTTCGGGATCAACCTGATGATTGCGCGGCTGGGCTCGGCGTCGGCGGACTGGTCACCGGGCTGGGCCAGGCCTCTGTACGAGAACTGGCAGGACCCGTTGTGGCTGGCCACTGGCATCGCGGGTGTGTCGGTGGCCGGCGCGCTGCTCTACTGGATCATGGAGCGGCGGGCGGAGGGCCGGTACCGGTTGGCGGAGGCGGCGGAGACGGAGAAGCTGGAGAAGGGCGGCCTGTACTCGTTCACCGCGTCGTACTGGTACATCGTGGCCCTGTGCGTGGTCTTCTACTCCACGGTCTTCCCGTTCCGGGCCTTCGCCATCTACTACTTCCAGCAGGCGCACGGTCTCGAGCGGGAGGCGGCCGGTCTGCTAAACAGCATGCTCCCCATCGCGGCCATGATCGCGACTCCGATCTTTGGACTCATGGTCGACCGGATCGGTCGCCGATCTTTCTTCATGGCGATTGGCTCCCTGGTTCTGCTGCCGCTGTTCCTGATCGTGACGTACGTGCCGGCGGGGCCGGCAGTGGTCCTGGCCGGCGCCGAGATCCCGCTCACCCTCCTCATCGTCATGCTCCTGCTGGGCCTGGTGTTTTCCCTGATCCCGGCGGTCATGTGGCCGTCGGTGGCATACATCGTGGAACAGAACCGTCTCGGGACGGGGTACGCTCTCATGACCCTGTGCCAGCAGCTGGGGATGGCCGCCATCCCATGGCTCATCGGGTTCAGCAACGACTGGTTCCAGGCCAGCCCGGAGAACCCGGAGGGCTATGCGCCTGGCATGTGGATATTCACGGCGCTGGCCTCGCTGGGTCTGTTCTTCTCCTTCATGCTGTGGAAGACGGAGAAGGGCCCCGGCGGCCATGGGCTGGAGACCATCACGACCAAGACGGGCGTGCCGGAGATGACGGGGTTCGAGGAGCAGGGGAAGGTCTGAGGGGGCGAGGCCTTTGGCCTCGCCAGGAGGGCTCGCTGTCGCTCGCAGGAGGGCCGCTGATGCGGCAGGAGGGCCGCTGGCGCGGCAGGAGGGCCGGCCTGGGGGCCGGCAATGGCTCGCTGTCGCTCGCAAGAGGCCGCTGGCGCGGCAGGAGGGCCGG